>NZ_DAOUBI010000028.1:0-6064 GCF_034432675.1 Chloroflexus sp.
AGATACGAGTCAGCCGCAAGGCACTCGGGGCAGGAAGAGAAGAGTGCGCACGTGTGTGCACTTTCTTGATAGCAGAAACGTGAGTTATGCAAGGCGAACCATGTCACATCACAGCGCAACGTAAGGCAATCCAGCTCGCTCACGGGCGGGTCAGCTTTTTGGAATGGCCTGCGGACGGACCGGTCGTTCTGTTGTGTCATGGCATTACCAGCAGTGCGGTCACCCTCTGGCGATTAGGTGCCGACCTGGCTGCCGACGGCTGGCGGGTTATTGCGGTTGACTTACCCGGTCACGGCCAGAGTGATCTTAGCCCTGCTCACGACATGGACACCATAGCCGGGATTGTCGGCGATCTGATCCAAGCCATCGCAGTCACCGATCTGGCGATGGTAGGCCACTCATGGGGTGGGGCAACAACACTGGCTCTCATCAGTGGACAGCATCCATCTCGCACCGCAATCAGGCGAGCTGTCTTGCTTGATCCACTCGTGCAGCAGGAAGCAGCCGTCGCACCCTCGCTGTTGCCCCAGTTTACCATTGGTGTCGGTCAATCACCCACCGAGACTCTCCCACGTCTACGCGAGTTGAATCCCGACTGGCATCCCTGTGATTACTACTGGAAATCCCAGGCGTTGGCTGAATGCAGGTACGAGCAGGTAGCCGGACTCTTCCTCATGCCAGAGGATTGGACACTGGTACCGCGCATTGCCCGGGTGCAGATACCGGTATTAATCCTTTTGGCCGAGCCTGCCTACACCATCATTCCACCGGCGATCCAGGACGAGTTACGGGCTACCGCACCAGCCGATCTTGTCCAGATGGTAACCATTCCGGGCACCAACCACAACATGCTGCGTGGGCCGGGGTACGAGCCAACCTTCCAGGCTTTACGTCAGTTTTTGGGATAACAAATGGCGGCGCCTAAACGCCGCCGCATCAATCCGAACGATCACCGGGCGCGGTCGGGGCGCTACATCGCCTCACGCCGTGATGGCACCTGGAGGCGAACCGGTCGTTCGGCGGCATGAGCACGACTCCGAACCAGCTCACTGTAACGGCGGGTTGAACGCGGATCGCGGTGACCAAGAATACGTCGCACAACCTGTTCCGGATAGAATGCAATCAGTTCGGCGGCAGCAGTGTGCCGCAGGTGGTGCAAAGTATAGCGGGGCTGCTCGCGGCCATTGACAATATCGATCAGGCGAGCAGCTTTACAAACAGTCACCCAGCGGCGGTGCAGGGTATCATACGACACTCGTGTTCCGCGTGAGGAACGGAACAACGGTGTCTCCGGAGTAGCGCCTTCCATATCACGAACCCATACCCGCAAGCCGCGGAGCGAGCGAGGCATTGCGTCAGGGGTCAAGACAATCATCCGCTTACTGCCACTCTTACTGTCTTGGACCAGAAGCATCTCGCGTCCAGGTTCAAGAATCACATCACCGAAGTTCAGATTCAACACCTCGTCTGTGCGGATACCAATCTCACGGAGCATCGTAAAGATCAGACGGTAGGGCTGCGGTGCCGCAGCAATTGCCTGATCGAGTGCGTGTAGCTCAGCCTCGTTGGTAATCGGTTGCGGCCGGTATTCGGTGGGCAAACGCCCATCAATCTGTGCAACCGGATTGTGCGTAACGTAGCCACGCTCTAACGCCCAGCGAAAAAATCGACCCAGACTGGCGATTCGCCGGTTTGTCGTGCCCGGTTGCTCCTGACGCCTCGTCAGGAACTGCTGAATGTCAGCCGTCGTGATCGCTCTCAGCTCCTTGCTTAGAGCAAGCCCGGCTGTACGCAGATCGCAGCGGTACGAGGTGATGGTATTGTCGCTCAAACCATCGTCGCGCTTCAAATCATGCAAAAATTGTTCGAGTTCGCTGATAATGGTGCGCGCATGCTGGGAACTGGCTCCGTTCGCCTCAGACATAGGACTCTCCTCTCTCCTGCTGTGATGAAGATGCTTCTCTTCAGGGCATACACAGCAAGTAGCTCACAGCGCACCGGTCAGCGCCGTAAGCAATGACACTCCTGTCAGGTTGACTCTGCGCTGCAATTATCTATCAAGACCCTATCTCGCAATAACAGATAGGTACTCCTCCCGAATATGGGAACAATGAAAGCATTATCACTGGGTGATAACTGCCGAATGCCAAAGATGCAATCTTCAGCAGCATAACACCGTGAACAGCTTCATTGTGTTCGGTATTGATTGCATTATAGCAAATGCTTTGACCTCATGCTAGTTCTAAAAATGAATATTTTTTGCTTCAAGGCAACACCATTATCGTCATGAAAACGAACAGAAAACCAAATCATGCGGCAGCACAAAATTGTTGGGAAGATAAAGCCCTCTCAGGCGTTAACGTTGCCTGATTAGGTAAAACGGGACGAGTGCCGGGCGGTGGTGGCGGGTTGAGTAGGTTGGAGGAAAACACCGTCTCAAGCCGTGGCCGTTCCACCGGACCTGACCTGATGGCGGAGTGTGGAGTGCTAATGGATAGCCCCCGCGGGGCTTCCCTGCCCTCAGCCAAGGCTTCTGCCCGCCGCTTCAGCTTACCTCTTACCCCGTCACCGCATCATCCGTCCACCAGCTCTGAACTGTTGTCCCCCATTCATCGCCAGCGCAATGCCATCCTGCAGCGTAGCCCGTGTCTCGAAGATACTCAGATCGGCACCAAGGCTAACCAGCGTCTGCGCTACTTCAGGACTGATTCCCGTCAGCACTACCTGCGTCCCCAGTAAACGCACGGCTCGCGCCGCACGAATCAAGGCATCGGCAACAAAGGTATCAACCGTTGCAACCCCTGTGATATCAACAATCACGATCTCTGCCCCGCGTGCCGACACACCTTCCAGCAACGTTTCGATGATCAGGTTAGCCCGGCGCTGATCAATAGTACCGATCAGGGGTAACGCTACGGCCCGATCACTGATTGGCACCAGTGGCGTACTTAATTCACGTAAGGCCCGCTCCTGCGCGTCAATAATCTCTGCCTGCATCTGCAAGCGCTCGAATTCGATGGCCTTGATTTCACTGATATTCTGCATCATACCGACCATTCGCACTGCTTTCCCATCCGGGCCGGCGAGAAAATAGCCGCGATCCAGAATCCAGACATACGAACCATCTTTGTGGAGAAAGCGATACTCAATGTCATATTCGCTCAAGCGAGCTTCAGCTTCCCCCAGTAATGCGACTGCCCGCTCGCGATCATCAGGATGGATCAATGTCTCCCACTGAGCGATACCACCAGCCAATTCACTCAATGTCCGTCCACAAACATGCTCGGTCTCGCCACTCCAGCTAATCGCACCACTAACGACATCGTAATCGTAAATCATCAGTCGTAATGCCCGAACCAGCATCGCATAACGCTGACGCAGATCATTGAGTTCCTGAAGCAGGCGTTGGGGATCGAGTGTCATTAACGACCTCTTTCATAACCGGCTGATCTTCATAACTAGCTGACGGTATGGGGATGCAGCGATGAGGTTATACGTGCATGATTGTAGGGGAAAAATGACTCTGTTGTCAACTCTCTTAAGCTCTCCCATACACCGGAATTGCTGCACCACTAATGCTACGGGCTGTCGGGCTAACGAGAAAGTGAATGACGGCGGCGATTTCTTCTGGTTTCACCCAAGATTCATAATCAGCTTTCGGCATCGCCGAGCGGTTCGCCGGCGTATCAATCACACTTGGTAAAACGGCGTTGACGGTAATATCATGAGGGCGCAATTCGGCAGCCAATGCTTCGGTCAATTGCAGCACGGCCCGCTTGGCAGCTGCATAGGCCGCCAGATTGGCACCGGCCTGAGTCGCAGTTCGGCTGCTAACATTCACAATTGCCCCGCCGCCACGAGCAATCAGGTGGGGAATGGCAGCCGCACACGAAATCACAGCCGTCTTTAGGTTTATATCAAGCTGCGCCTGCCAGAGTGCCCATGGCGTCTGATGCACTGGCTCGCCACCAGCGAAGCCACCGGCTGCGTTGATCAAGATGTCGATCCCACCATACGTAGCTGCAATCGTGCGATAGGCGGCCTGAGTTGCCAATTCATCGGTGAGATCTAGCGGTATGCCAATTGCTGCCGGTATACGTTTGGTAAGCGCCTGAAATGCATCCTCTTTCACAAAGGGAACGACAACCATAGCGCCGGCATTTGACAAACGTTCGACAACCGCAACTCCCAATCCCCCTGTGCCGCCAGTGATAATCGCAACCTTTCTTGCCAGATCCATGACTCTTCCTCTCGTGGATACATAAACAACTCCGGCGCACAACTACGCCAGAGTCGTCTCTATACGCAGACAAACGGAGAGCACTCTTCGCAGGCAACCTCATCGTTACCCGTTTTGGTATTGACTACTGCATCAGCAGATCGAAATGCGGTCGTCCGTCATCACCACCCAGTCGGCGCAAACCACGCTGAATGGCCCGCGCTGCACCTTCACCGATCCAGAATGTCAGCACTGAACCGACGATAAGGCCCAACGCGCTGCCCAACGCTGCGCCACTGGCGAACAGAACGAACCGTTTGCGTCGCGACGCTGCTTTGCGCCGCGCAGTCTCCTTGCCCATATGCTTCCTCACTGCACAACGACTACCGGCATCGCTTTGCTCCAAAGACGCTCCAGCCGGTAATACTCACGCTGGCTCTGGCTGAAGATGTGCACTACAATGTCGCGATAGTCGAGCACAACCCAGCCGGTGTCGGCGCTCCCTTCAAAACGCGGGCTTAACCCGTGCTCGGTTGAAATCTTCTCGTCGATGTGGTCGATGATCGCTCGCATCTGCCGATCGTTGTCGGCGGTACAAATGATAAAGTAGTCGGCAATGGTTGTCTGCGAGCGGATATCCAGCAGGACAATGTCATGCGCCTGCTTGTCTTCTACCAGCTCGACGATGCGGCGGGCAATCATTCCGGTCTCGATGGTTCTCTCCTCCTGTAGTGTATTATCGTATCATTCTGAATCCTATCATAATTGACGCACCTTGTAAAACTAATTATAGCAGGATCGCTGCGGCTAATCTACGATCGACGGCGTAGGGGATGGTGTTGCCGTATTCGCAGTGCTGCCGGTACCTGATGGAGGTCTGTGGTAGATCCGTCTGTTCAGAGAGGAGGATGGGTGATGAACGAACCGCTATCATTACGTATTGGTCAGGCGTGTCTTGAGGTGGTCGAGGGCGATATTGTGAGCCAACAGGTTGATGCGATTGTCAATGCCGCTAACGAACAGTTGCAGCAAGGTGGTGGTGTCTGCGGTGCAATCTTTCGCGCTGCCGGAGCTGCTGAACTACAACGGGCATGTGATGCTGTTGCTCCCTGTCCAACCGGCGAAGCCCGTATTACGCCCGGCTTTGACCTGCCGGCACGCTATATCATTCACGCGGTTGGGCCTATCTTCGATCACTATACACCATCAGAAGCCGACCGGCTGCTCATAAGCGCGTATCGCGCAAGCCTGGCGCTGGCCCGTCAGTATGGTCTACAAAGTATCGCTTTTCCCAGTATTGCCACCGGTATCTACGGTTTTCCGGTTACTCGTGCCGCACCGCTAGTCCTGCAAACACTCATCGATGATCTGCATACCCATCAGGCCCCTGGTCTGGTGCGGATGGTGCTGTGGCGAGATACGTTCCCGGTGTATCGTGATGTGTTCACCCACATGCAATCTGAGCGGAACCTGAACGGTGGGTAACCGGCGAGGCGATGGTAGAACTCATTTCCAAAAAGCTGTGCTGTCGTGCGTCCAGACAGTCGCCCAGGCGTCTGAATGCCTGTCAATCTTCAACAACAGTCTACCCGGCTCCTGGCTTGTTGGCAGAGCGAAGCTCCGGTCGTACCATCTTGCGCTGAGTTGGTTGCCTTACCCGCTCGTTATGCCCGTGTCGCAGCATTTAGAGTGCGGCAGCCATGCTGCTGCCGCAGCAGCCGTGCTCACGACCCAGCGCGTAGCACGTCGTTGGCCCCGCTGGTCACGAGGATGCTGTGGGTGCTCGTCACGATCATAGCGTTTGTCAGGAATGAATGAGATTTGCTTTGTTGCAACGATCGGATC
>NZ_DAOUBI010000029.1:0-12321 GCF_034432675.1 Chloroflexus sp.
GGGTGATGATCGGTGCGAATGCAGGTGCATTCTGACAAACCCGACAGCTATAAAGCGCACTGGATGTGTGCGCTCCCAGTGCTGTGCCGGGTGATGATCGGTGCGAATGCAGGTCCATTCTGGCAAACCCGACAGCTCCACAGCGTACCGGAGGCGCACACTCCCAGTGAATTCACAGTGCACCGGAGGCGTGTGCGCTCAGGAAGGCAGAGGTGTCTGATGGCCGCTTACCTTGCATCTGATAACTCAGAGAGAGCTCAGAGAAGCAAGGTGCCCTACAGCACGTTGTCCCTGGTTACTGTAGTACCCCACCTAATCCTCATCCCGGCGTGGAATGACTCGTGGCGCCCGGCGCGGCTCTTTCGGCGGTGGCGGACCTAACACCAGCTCAAGCGCCTGCTCGATGCGTTCTATCAGGTGAATGGTCAGTTGTCGCCGCAAGGCAACCGGTATCTCAACCAGGTCATGCTCGTTGCGGCGTGGCAGAATGATCTGGCGAATGCCGGCCCGATACGCACCGAGTACCTTTTCTTTCACCCCGCCAATCGGTAATACACGCCCATGCAGAGTGATTTCACCGGTCATGGCAATGTCGTGCCGTACCGTTCGCCCGGTCAAGGCCGAAATCAGCGCTGTCGCAATCGTCACCCCCGCTGAAGGGCCATCTTTCGGGGTTGCACCTTCAGGGACGTGGACATGAATATCGAGTTTATCGAAATGGCGGATTTCGATCCCCAAACGACTCGCGTTCGCCCGCGCAAACGAGAGCGCCGCCTGCGCCGACTCTTGCATCACTTCGCCGAGTTGACCGGTGAGGAGGAGGTTGCCTTTGCCATCCATCAAGACGACCTCAACCGGCATGATGTCGCCTCCGGCACTGGTGTAGACCATCCCAATCGCTACCCCTACCTGGTCGCGAGGATCGATCTTGCCAATCTCAAAGCGGGGTGGCCCCAGCAGCTTCGGCAACGCACGCGGTGTGATCTGACGGGGATAACGTCTTCCTTCCGCAATCCGACGGGCAATTTTGCGGCAGATCGCGCCAATCTCGCGTTCGAGATTACGCACACCGGCTTCGTAGGTGTAGTTGCGAATAATCGTGTGAATGGTCGCATCGCCGAAACGAATGGTTGCCGGCGGCAAACCGCTGTCGGTCATCTGGCGGGGAATGAGAAACCGGCGGGCGATATGGAGCTTCTCATCTTCGGTGTAGCCGGGCAGCTCAACTAGCTCCATGCGGTCGAGCAACGGATCGGGAATGTCGTCGGCGACATTCGCCGTCGTGATAAAGAGGGTTTGACTGAGATCGTAAGGCAGATCGAGATAGTGATCGCTGAAGGTGCTGTTTTGCTCCGGATCAAGTACCTCTAGCAATGCTGCCGCAGGATCGCCGCGAAAATCACTGCCCAGCTTATCAACCTCGTCCAGCATAAAAACAGGGTTGATCGTCCCGGCAACTTTCATCCGTTGCAAGATGCGCCCGGGGAGCGCCCCAATGTAAGTACGACGATGACCACGAATCTCGGCTTCGTCGTGAACACCACCCAGACTGAGGCGCACGAAGCGCCGGCCCAACGCTTCAGCAATGCTCTGCCCAAGACTGGTCTTACCGACGCCGGGTGGCCCGACGAAGCAGAGGATTGGTGCCCGCCGCGACGGCCCGGCCAGTTGACGCACAGCAATGTATTCAAGAATGCGATCTTTTACCTTCCGCAGACCGTAATGGTTGCGTTCGAGCACTGCCGCTGCCGCTCGCAGATCACGGTTTTCAGGGCTAGCATTACTCCACGGAAGTGAAATCAGCCAGTCGAGATAGGTGCGTAGCATGCCGTGTTCAGGCGACATTGGTGAGATGAGTTCCAGCCGGGACAGCTCCTCTTCAAAGCGGGCCATTGCATGGGCGGGCAAACCGGCTGCCGCCGCCCGTTCACGCAAGAGCATAATCTCGCGCCGTGAGGGATCTTCCTGCCCAAGTTCACGCTGAATCGCCCGTAATTGCTCGCGCAGAAAGAGTTCGCGCTGGCTGCGATCAACCTCTTGCTGCACCTGACTATGAATACGATTTTCCAGCTCTAGTAAATCCAACTCTTTAGCAAGCAGAATCTCCAACTGACGCAGACGCTGCTGAATATCAGCTAACGCCAGAATACGTTGGCGATCTTCAACCGAGATAGGCAACAGTGCAGCAATAATATCGACCAGCTCACCGGGTCCGGCACTGTTGAGCGCCGACAGGTAAGCGTCATCGGGAAGATTGCGCGAGAGGCGAACGATCTTCTCGAAGGTGGTTAAGATAGTACGGCTCAATGCCTCGACCATCAACGCAGTATCCTCATCGAGCGGCGGTGTTTCGAGCGGCGTCGCCAGCACACGCAAGGCAGGGTGTTCAGTCACCACACTGACAATCTGCATACGCTGACGCCCTTCCAACACGACGCTCAGCGTACCATCAGGCAGTCGGCGCATACGCTGTACAGTCGCTTCTACCCCAACCGGGTAGAGATCATCAATGCTTAGCGTCAGCTCATCAACCGGGCCACGCACCGCCACCGCCAGCACCAGGCGATCCTCAGCCACTGCCTGCTCAACCGCATTGATTGCCCGCTCATCACTGACAAACAGCGGGGCCAGCATCTGCGGAAACAAAACGCTGTCCAGCAGTGGCAAGACCGGTCGCTCATACAACGTGGTACCGGAAGAAGCTGGTGACTGTTCATTTGCCGGCGTTGTGGTCATATGCTCGCTCCTGCGCAGATGCATCCGAGAGAGACGATGGTAAACTATCTGCGCATTGTTATGATAGTATGTTCAGTGTAGCACATACTGACATGGTGCGTGTTGATGATTGGTAGCACCAGCAATGCCCGATAGTGGCAAGACGTTCACTGTCGGCTGATGCTGAGCGAAGTTCCTCGCCTCACCCCACGGTAGAGAGGTACGGATGCCGGGGCAAGATGAGGGGTAGGCATAGAGCAGAGGACACGACCGTGACGATCACGATCAACGACATCACACTCCACATCGAGATCACCGGCTCCGGGCCGGCCCTCCTCGCTATCCACGGCTTTACCGGCAGTGGTCAAACCTGGCAACCACTCGTGCCGATGCTGGCCCAGGATCACACCCTGGTGCTGGTTGATCTGATCGGACACGGTGCCAGTGCCGCGCCACCCGATTCGCACCGCTACGCGATAGAGCAGTGTGTCGCCGATCTCCTCGCTCTGCTCGACCATCTCGGTATCGAACATACTGACTTGCTCGGTTATTCCATGGGTGGCAGGATCGGCCTCCTCCTGACAGCCCATGCACCGACCCGGATCAGACGACAGATTCTGATCGGAGCCTCGCCAGGACTGGCCGATCCAGCCGAACGTGCCGCCCGTTTAGCCAGTGACGAAGCACTGGCCCGTCTCATCGAAGAGCGTGGCCTGGAATGGTTTGTTGACTACTGGGCTGCCCAGCCTATCTTTGCTTCCCAACAACGCCTGCCGTTGGCAGTCCTGGCCGCCCAACGCGCTCAGCGCCTGGCCGGGAGTGCGCAGGGCTATGCCAATGCTCTGCGCGGCATGAGCGTTGGCCGCCAACCGTCATTATGGGCCACGCTGCCGACCATCACCATCCCCACCCTGCTCATCACCGGCGCACTCGACAGCAAGTTCTGCGCCATCGCAGCGCAAATGACCGCCCTCATGCCCCATGCCCGACACGAAATCGTACCCGATGCAGGGCACGCAGTTCACCTGGAACAGCCAGACGCAGTTGCCACGCTGACCAGCGCATTTCTGGCCTGATTTCCCGGTGGTATTGTATCACCGAGACACAGAGAGGATAAATACCGAGGTCTCCCGCACCGGCAAGGATACCCTTCCCGCCAGGATTGCCCGTGGTTGGAGTGCGGCAGCCATGCTGCCGCGCCCACCACGCTCACCGTGGCGGGCGTGTTCCAGCGCTAACTCCGCTGGCAATGGGAAGTCTCGTCACGTTTGTCTTGCACCACAGAGACACAGAGGGGTAAAATCTCTTTGCCTCTGTGGTCAGCATCTGATCCCTGGCGAGATGCCACAAACAGCTTCTAGCCGAAAACCCTACGCGGCTTGCGCATCCTTATTGAGGGACACCAGAAATTGCACGATCCGAACTATGACCAGAATGAAGAGAACCGCATAACACACCAGGGTAGCAGCAGCCATTGTCAAAAACAGAGTACTACCCCACTCGATCAAAAATGGTTCCAACCCACGGATGAACGGGAATTTCTCAAACACTATCCAGGTACGATTATTGTCAAAATTCGATTGTAACAACCAGGCCAGGAGGAAAAACAGATGGACAGCAATATAGAGGACTGCATCTGTGAAACGTAATCTAAAACTCAGAATGAATGCTGAAACTATCATCACATGAACAAAAGGCCACATCAATAGCCCCATCCAGGCGAACAGCGACAACCATTCCATAGTCACAAATCGCACAAGGCCGAAGATGTAAACAAACAACACCTCTACCCCGATGAGCAAGAATTTGATCCGATCATCCAGTTCTGCTTGTACCATTGCCATGCCTCTTGTCAAATTGTGATCGCGACGTTGTCTGTAGTGGTATTGCGCATGTCGGGCTGGCAGTTTCCATCAGCAGGAGTGAAGGGGAGAGACAATGCCAGGGGCAGGGGCTGTTCAGACGCAGGAATCTCCTGAAAAGACTGCACAATCTCCACCGCCGGCTTGCACAATCTCTGCCTTTACACTGGCGCAGACAATCAACCGCAGCCTGATCATTCGGTGAATAGCATAACCCAATGGCAACAAACGAGCAAGTGACTTTCTCCGCATGAGCATCTACATATATACAATTGCCAGGACTTTTTTTTGATTTTTTCGCTCCCAGATTCTGCGCCGACCTGCTCTGACACCACACGCTGACCGATAGGGTGAATACTGTACAGAAATGTTATGATCCGCGGCCATCCGTCCCATCCGCGAGTATCCGCGTCCCCCACTCAGCGCAGCAGGTGCCCCACGCGCTGGTATTGCCGAGCGCCGCACCACAATGGTATCATCCGCGGCCATCCGCCCCATCCGCGAGTATCCGCGTCCCCCACCCAGCGCTCTCATCACGTTTGCATTACACCACCGAGACCCAGAGCACACAGAGGGGATACAAACCTCTGTGACTCTGTGGTGCGATACGTCAGGGCATTCCGCACATCCCAAACCACCGACCCCAATGATTGTGGTACATTATTAACAAGGAACGACAAGTACAATTGCGAGGAAACTATGCCAATCGAGTGGGTCAAAGTTCGCGATTATACCGACATCATCTACGAACACGATGCTGCCGGTGAAGGCATTGCCAAAATTACCATCAACCGTCCCGAAAAGCGCAACGCATTTCGCCCGGAAACCGTCAACGAGCTGATTGACGCCTTCTCGCGTGCGCGCGACGACGAACGGATCGGTGTGATCCTCTTCACCGGTGCCGGCGACAAGGCGTTCTGCTCCGGCGGTGATCAGAGCGTGCGCGGCATTGGCGGATACGTCGGCAAAGACCAGATTCCACGCCTGAACGTGCTCGACCTCCAGCGTCTGATTCGCATTATTCCCAAACCGGTCATTGCCCTGGTTGCCGGCTACGCCATCGGTGGCGGACACGTCTTGCATGTCGTCTGCGACCTGACTATCGCTGCCGACAATGCCATCTTTGGTCAGACCGGGCCAAAAGTGGGGAGCTTTGACGGCGGCTACGGTTCAAACCTGCTGGCTCGGATGGTCGGCGACAAGAAAGCGCGTGAAATTTGGTACCTCTGCCGTCAATACAACGCACAGCAGGCGCTCGAAATGGGGCTGGTCAACGCTGTGGTACCCCTCGAACGCCTTGAAGACGAGGGCGTACAATGGGCACGCGAAATCCTTGAAAAGAGTCCGCTTGCTATCCGCATGCTCAAAGCCAGCATCAACGCCGCCGCCGACGGCTATGCCGGCCTCCAGCAATTGGCCGGTGACGCAACCCTGCTCTACTACCTGACCGAAGAGGCGCAGGAGGGCAAACAAGCCTTCCTCGAAAAGCGCAAGCCCAACTTCCGCCGCTTCCGTCGCTACCCGTAAACGCGACACACCGGTAGGCAAGGGATCACCCCCACTCTCTCCCAACTCCTCCCCCAGCGGGGGAGGCCGAAAAAATAACTCCTCCCCCAGCAGGGGAGGCCGAAAAATTGATAACTCCTCCCCCAGCGGGGGAGGCTGGGAGGGGGGCCAGGAAGTGAAGTGAGGGCTACCACTCACGTGATAGAAAGAGCACACTATGACAACCAAAGCAACATCAGTACCACCATCACACCTCAAAATCTGGCTAATGGCGAGCCGCCCGGCAACACTCCCGGCAGCCGTCGTACCGGTACTTGTCGGCTCAGCCCTGGCCTACAGCAGTGACGCATTTCAACCACTGGTGATGCTGGCTGCGCTACTCGGTGCACTCTTCATTCAAATCGGCACCAATCTCGCCAACGACTACTTCGATGCCCAAAAAGGCGCCGACACCAGCGAACGCCTCGGCCCGGTACGGGTAACCCAGAGCGGCCTGCTCCCCGCACGCACAGTACTCACAGCAGCCCTGGTAAGCTTTAGCCTGGCGGCCCTGGCCGGCATCTACCTGATCATCGTTGCCGGCTGGCCCATCCTTGTCATCGGCTTACTCTCAATCGCCGCCGGCATCCTCTACACCGCCGGCCCCTTCCCCCTCGGCTATCACGGCCTCGGCGACTTGTTCACCTTCGTCTTCTTCGGATTGCTAGCCGTTATCGGCACCGACTTCGCCCACACCGGCCAGTTCCGCTGGATTGCCCTATGGGCAGCGTTACCGATAGCCATGCTGGTCACCGCGATCCTCGTCGTCAACAACCTGCGCGACGCACCCACCGACCGCAAAGCCGGCAAACGCACCCTGGCCGTCATCTTCGGCGAACGGTTCGCCCGCAGCGAATTTGCCATCCTGGTCATCGGAGCATTCGTGTCACTGCCACTGGCCTGGATGTGGGGCGGAGCCTCACCATTCACCCTGCTGGCCTGGCTAACCGCACCAATGGCACTCAACCTGATCGACTTCGTCAACCGCGAACGCGGTCGGGCCCTCAACAAAGCCCTGGTCGGCGCTGGCCGATTACATCTGGCGTTCGGCGTACTCTTCGCAATTGGGTTGTTATTTGGCTGATCCAGACACCAGACTGACCGGCGCCTGGGCTGCGTTGCATCCCCACTGCCCGGCCCTGCCAACTGGCGAGAGTATCCTGCCGTATAATGTCGTGGCCGCTCACACCCTGATTGGCGCTAGCCGGCTACACCTGGCGTTCAGTGTGCTCTGTGCAATTGGGGTATAATGTGGCTGATCCAGACACCACACTAACCGGCACTCAGACTGCGCCGCATCCCCACCGCCCGGCCCTACCAAATGGCGAGAGGATGTACACGCTTGCCGGGCTTCATAGCGTCGTGGCCGCTCACAAAGCCCTGATCGGCGCTAACCGATAACAGCTCATCTTCGGCCTTCTGTTCGCTATTGGACGACTGTTTGACCTATGCTCATACCTGACTGGCTGGCTCGCAGAGCAGCGTTGCATCCACATCGTCCGGCACTGATCTACGCCGGCACGACATATACCTTCGCCGAACTTGATCGCTGGGCCGGTGCAGTTGCATCCCACCTGCGCCAACTGGTTGTACCCGGCGCACGGATCGCGCTGCTATCCCGTAATCGCCCCGGCTTTGTCGCAGTTGTCCACGCCGCACTACGCGCAGCAATCACCCTGGTGCCACTCAATACCCGCCTCACAGCAGCCGAGCTAGCGTTCCAAATCCAGGACAGCGACCCAGCATTGTTGATCATCGAACGCGACTTGCTACCAGTTGTGCGCGAAGCGGCGGGTGACCGTCCACTGATCGTACTCGAAGAACTCACTGCTGCAACGACAGCATCGCCGGCACCGGCGCCGCCAATTGACCTGGAGGCAACGCATACCATCATCTACACCTCTGGAACCACCGGTCGCCCGAAAGGCGCAATCCTGACCGCCGGCAACCACTGGTGGAACGCCATCGGTTCCATGCTCAACCTTGGCCTGCACGAAGATGATCGCTGGCTAGCGGTACTCCCGCTATTTCACGTCGGAGGCCTGAGCATCCTGCTGCGCGGTGCTATCTACGGTATACCAGTGGTGCTCCACGAACGCTTCGATCCGGCGCTGGTACGGCAAGATCTCGACGCACAACGCATCACCATTGTCTCACTCGTGGCCGTCATGCTCCAACGGTTGCTCGCCACCGACCCCAGCTCCTTCCCACCCCACCTGCGCTGCGTCCTGCTCGGTGGCGGGCCGGCACCACAGACGCTACTCGAACAATGTGCTGCCCGTGGCATTCCGGTAACCCAAACCTACGGCATGAGCGAAGCGGCATCGCAAGCGGCAACCCTCTCACCTGCCGAGGCACTGACCCGACTCGGTTCGGCGGGCAAACCACTGTTACCGGTCGAACTATCCATCGTCACCCCATCTGGTCAACCGGCAGCGCCCGGCGAAGTCGGCGAAATCTGCCTGCGCGGCCCAACCATCTCACCGGGGTACCTCGGCCTACCGCCTCGATCCCCCACCAACTGGTTTCACACCGGTGATCTAGGCTACCTCGACCAGGAAGGATACCTCTACGTTGTAGACCGGCGCAGCGACCTGATCATCGCCGGCGGCGAAAACATCTACCCCGCCGAAATCGAAGCCATTCTCCTCAGCCATCCGGCAATCGCCGAAGCGGGAGTGGTCGGCTTACCCGACCCGGAATGGGGCCAGCGCCCGGTGGCCGCCATCGTCGCCCAACAGCCCACCACTGCCGAAGAACTCATCGCCTACTGCCGTAGTCGCCTGGCCGGCTACAAAGTACCGCGCACCATCGTATTCCTGCACGAATTGCCACGCACGGCTGCCGGCAAATTGCGCCGCTACGAACTGCGTGCCATCCTGCTGGCTAAAATGAGTGGAAATGATCACTAATCAGGCAACCGGCGTCGTGCAGTCACCGAAAATCTGGTAGCAGCAAAACACACCACCCGGCCATCACCCCCACACCACGACCGGGCACAGCAGCGTTACACAAGAACTCATTTCATCAAAGCTGGGCGGTCGTACTATCCTACCTACCATCGCCCAGATGAACGCTTGCCAATCACCAACCACAGAATATCTTTGCTTCCGGCACACTGGCATAAAAGCAAGGACGACTGACGATCAGCGCCAATGCCATCACGCACTGGATTGGTTACCTTTCCCGCTCGATATGCGCGTGTCGCGACGTTTGGAGTGCGGCAGCCATGCTGCCGCGCCAGCCGCGCTCACGATCCGGCGCGTGGCATCCCGCTGACCCTACTGGCTTCATAAAAGTCATAGCACACCATCAGTCGCACCCGACAATCTCAAGCACTCCATCGCGATGCGCAAGCGCCGGCTTCCTGGGAACGCGAGCCTCCGGCTCGCATCCCTGGAAGTGTGGGCCACTGGAAGCGTGCGCCTTTCCCGCTCGATATGCGCGTGTCGCGACGTTTGGAGTGCGGCAGCCATGTTGCCGCACCAGCCGCGCTCACGATCTAGCGCGTGGCATACCGTTCCCCATCCTGGTCACGGGGGTACTGAATGTGCTCATGCCGATCATCGAGTCAGTCAGGCATACATGCGATACCTGGGCGTAGAGGTGTTGTTGTACTTGGTTCGTGCGCCTGTACACCAACAGCCATCGCCAGCACCTGCCGGCAGTGGCGATGATGCCGGCACGCGGGCTGGAAGCCCGCGCCACGGAGAGTGCTTTCAGCCTGGCCTAACGCAGTGTGACATGAGGGTAATGTATAGCACGCAGCGAGCGAGAGGCCGGGGGTGAGGGCGTGCTAACAATACCAGCTATCAAATCTGCCCATCCTCAACCATTCATTCACGTGGCACCTGCAACCCCAACGCTTCAGCACGTTGGGCCACCATCAGCGATGGCCGTGTCAACCAAAACCCTAAAACACTGGTCAGAATCACCGCCGTCCACAGCGCAAAGGTTGGCGTCACTACCCAGGTCAACGGCGGATGGAAACCAAGTCCGTAATCCACCAGGATCGACAGACTGAAAAAAGCCGCAACTGCTGCCCGTGCCGTCATACCGAGCGGACCGATCCGTGTCGCCAGCAACACACCTTCACAGGTCAAACCGATGTGCGAAACAAACAGCATCAACTCTAGCGGCTCAACCGTCCCCGCCCCAAGCCAGTGCCGCGTCCAGAAGGCCAGCGTCCACAAACCGTATTTGATACAGGCAAACGCAGCGAATGCAGTAAACCAGGGAACCGGCCGCCCATAGCGGAGCAAAATAAACGCAATCGTTGCGTAGAGGGCCGCTGCCGGACAATCGGGAATAAAAATCCAGGCCCAGGCCGGTGAAGAAGCCAGCATTGGCCCATACCAGACAATACCACCCCAGACCACCCCAAACAGATTTATCAGCATACACGCCCAAAAAAGCAGGGGATGGCCGGTTATCAGGGCGTATATCCAATCAATAAGTTGACGAACCTGACGCATAACAACCTCGCTGGCGGTTACTGTTCATTGCAACGAAAACCCGTTGGTCGTTCCATTAACGGTCAAGACGACGAATCGGCACACCACCAACGAATGCCCCTGGCGGCACATCCCGGTTCACCAGACTCATCGCCGAAACGGTTGCCCCGGCCCCTATCACCACGCCGGGCAAAATGGTACAGTTTGCCCCGATAGTCACATCAGGGCCAATAATGACCGGACCGCGTTTCCATTCCCGGCGGGTCACCTCGTGGCAGAGTATAGTTGTATTATAGCCGATTACACAGTTCTCCCCCAGGGTAATATCTTCAGGGAAGAAAATATCGAACATCACCATCAGCCCAACGCTGGCGTGCGGCGCGACATTCACCCCTAACCAGCGGTAGATCATGTTTTTTACCGCGATAAATGGCGTATACCGCGCCAGTTGAATCAGAGCGGCATTACGTATAATACGCAAATAGCCACCGGCCAGTTGTGGAAAATACCAGAGTGCGTTGTGCGGGCCGGGTAAGGGAACACTCTGCAAACGAGCTTTACGGGTTGCCGTTGAGCCAAGATCGTCGGAAGAGAAGGTCTCAAGCATAGCGTTCATATGTTGCGCACCACAAATATAAGTTTTGCTGTCCCAGTTGGCAAAAAAGACGACTTTCCATTACACTATGTTGGAAAGAAGTTTTGAATGGTGAAAAGCGTATGGTACAGTCACTGGATCGTGCCTTCGATGTACTGGAAGCATTAGCCTTCGCCGACGACGACTTAAGTGTCTCCGAGCTAAGCGAGCAACTTGATCTGCCGCTCGCAACTGTCCATCGGCTGCTCTCTAGTTTAGCCGCACGTGGCTATGTTACGCAAGAGGCTAGCACTCGTCGCTACGGACCAGGGCCGCGGCTATTGGAAGTCGCAGCCCGCGCTGCCCGCAGTCGTCGTTTTGACCTGATTCGCATTGCCCGCGCCGAGCTGGTGAAACTGACCGCCGAGACCGGTGAGACCAGCAATCTGATCGTTCGCCAGGGCGACCTCGCCGTTTACCAGGAACAGATTCCCAGCCCGCATATGGTACGGATGTTCACCGAAATCGGTCAACGGGCACCACTCTACTGTACCGGCGGTGGTAAAGCCATTCTGTCTGCGCTACCAATTGCCGAACTCGAACAGTACCTTGCCGGCAGTCACTTCGAGCGTTGGACAAACAGGACGATTACCGACCCCGAACGTCTCCGCGCTGAACTCATGACTGCCCACGAACAAGGGTTTGCTCTCGATGATGAAGAGCGCGAGGAGGGTGTGTGCTGCGTTGCCGCACCGATCTTCGACCGCCGCGGACAGGTGGTTGGCGCAATCAGCCTGTCTGGCCCATCTACCCGCCTCAACCGCGTAAGAGCCGAAGAACTGGGACCACGGGTGCGCGAAGCAGCATTGGCGTGTAGCCGGCAACTCGGCTTCCACACTACATCAACCGGCAAGTAACTCGCCGGCTACGTGACAGGGGCAGAGCGAGACTTTCGCTGCCACACAACCCTGCTCGCAAAACTGTCTTCTACGTCTGGCAGAGATGCCCCTCTATGCCATCCGTGCCGCTGTAGGGAACCTACCACCCTGCCACCGGAAACACGCCGGAGGAGGAAAGCATGCCGCAGCGCTACATCCCTCTATGCCATCCGTGCCGCTGTGGGGAACCTACCACCCTGCCACCGGAAACACGCCGGAGGAGGAAAGCATGC
>NZ_DAOUBI010000030.1:0-18665 GCF_034432675.1 Chloroflexus sp.
CTCACCCGCGTCCATCCGTGTTCCACCCCTCCCCCGTCGCGCTCAACGACCCGCACCGCGGTAGTGACGTAAGGTAGCAACTCGGACTAACATAATTGAATCTCCCAGACAGTAGCTTTCTCGCACAAATATGCTATAATCGTATCGCATATATTTTCATATATTTGATGCACTACAAGCAAAAGCCATGGCTTCACGCAGTGGTAATAAATCAACAGGATCACGACGAGCGAGCAGTCAGAAGCGCGGCAAAAGTAGCGCGAAAGGGGGCTGGCGGATCGTCTTGCGACCCGAACACCAACGTGAACTTTTCGCGTTGGGGCTGATGCTGGTTGCTGTCCTGACCATTATCTTTGCCTTTACCGGCGAAGCCGGTGGTCTGGGAACTCTCTATCTCAATACCGTGCGTTCGCTGTTCGGTGCCGGTGTCTTTTTTGTCCCGCTCACGCTCTTCATGATCGGGCTGGCGATTCTCTGGCAAGAGCGCATGCACGATGCCAGTCTGAGCGGTGCTAATGTCCTAGGTACCGGAATGATATTACTGGCCATGCTGGGTCTGCTTGAAGTGCCGGTACATTCCATTCTTATCGCTGATCGAATGAATGAGGGTGGGGGCTGGATTGGTTACTGGCTGCTTGAACTGCTTCAGATGGCGATTGGGCAGATCGCAGCAGTGCTGGTGATTCTGGCGCTCGGTCTGGCCGGCCTGCTGCTCACGTTCAATCTTACGGTACGCGAGCTGGTGGTGGGTATGGTTGAACGTACTATCGCGTTCCGGCAGGTGTTATGGAGTGCACCACGACGCTCGCAATCATCACCGGCAACGTTGCCGCGCAGTGGCGTCGATCTGGTGTTTTCCCCACCTCCCCAGGGTGAGAGTGATGATATTGTGCCGACTCCAATCGCGGCCCGTCCAACCCGAGCCAGCCTCTTCCAACGCCCTACGCCTGAGCTACCTCCGCCAGCCAGAGAGCCGGTGGTGGCAGCAAAGCCGGTTACATCGGTGAAGCCCGAACCGGTACAAGAGGTGGTGCAGGAACCGCTAGATGGCTTTGAGATTTCGCCGGTACGCCGGGCATGGCCGCTGCCTTCGCTCGAACTGCTGCTGGAACGCACGGTCGATGGCGGGATTACTGATGAAGAACGCCGACTCAAGGCACGGGTGATCGAGGAGACCCTGGCCAGTTTTAAGGTCGAAGCCCGTGTTGTGGGGGTGAATACCGGCCCGGCGGTAACCCAGTTTGAGCTGCAACCGGCAGTAGGGGTGAAAGTCGCCAAGATTACGACGCTCGAACGCGACCTGGCACTGGCGCTGGCAGCCCAATCGATACGAATTGAAGCACCGATTCCGGGCAAGAATGTAGTTGGGATCGAGATTCCCAACAGTGCGATTGCCATGGTTTCACTGCGCGAGGTGCTCGACAGCGAGGAGTTTGAAACCTTCCGCGGGCGGCTGAAATTGCCGCTGGGTAAAGATGTGAGCGGTACGCCGGTGATCGCCGATCTGACCAAAATGCCCCACCTGCTAGTGGCCGGTGCAACCGGTTCGGGGAAGTCGGTGGCGATTAATGCGTTTCTCTGTGGTCTGCTCTTGAAGCATACGCCTGATGAACTCAAGCTCATTCTAATCGACCCCAAGATGGTCGAGATGATTGTTTACAACCATATCCCCCATCTGCTTTCGCCGGTCGTTACCGAAGTAGAACGGGTAGTGCCGACCCTGAAGTGGGCAACCCGCGAGATGGAACGGCGGTATAAGATCTTTGCCCGTAACGGTTGTCGTAACATCGACAGTTACCGTCAGTTGATGCGTAAACGGGCCGATCTGGAACCGATGCCCTATATCGTAATTGTAATCGATGAGCTGGCCGACCTGATGATGATGGCAGCCGATGAAGTCGAGACGTATATCTGTCGGCTGGCCCAGATGGCCCGCGCAACCGGGATTCACCTGATTATTGCGACGCAGCGCCCTTCGGTTGATGTGATTACCGGTTTGATCAAGGCCAACTTCCCGTCACGAATTGCCTTTGCCGTCACGTCGCAGGTTGATAGCCGGGTGATCCTCGACGTGCCGGGTGCTGAACATCTGCTTGGTCGGGGTGACATGCTGTATATGGCCGCCGACTCGGCCAAACTGATCCGGATTCAAGGCACTTACGTCGCCGACCGTGAAGTCGAGCGGATCGTTGAGTTCTGGCGTCATGCCGCGCCACCGACCGAGGCGACTGCGGCCCAGCCGAATACAGCCACCGGTGAAGGAAAGGCGGCTGAAGAGTCTTCCGGCGCTGAGCCATTCCGACCGCCAGCCGAGTTTCTTTCTCCCGCCGAACAGGATGAGTTATTACCGCAGGCGATTGCGCTTGTGGGTCAACACCAGCGTGCCTCGGCTTCGCTGTTGCAACGTCGGTTGCGCATCGGTTATTCAAAAGCCCAGCAATTGATCGATCTGCTCGAACAGCAGGGGTATGTCGGCCCAGCCGAGGAGGGACGTTCACGAGAAGTGCTCAAGCGCAACGGTTCAGCAACGTCGTAACAGCACAACACCAAAGGAACAATGCTATGGCAATCGAGGATTTCTACACGAAGACCAGGCGGATTCTGGCAAACCTGCTGGAAGAGACGTCCAAAGCCGACCGGGAGCAATTGCTCGATGCATACGCTGAATTACTCACCCGGCTGCACGCCGAAGAGTCCCATCGGATGCTGACCGAGGTGATTGAAGATGCCCGAACCCGTCTCGATGCCCGCCTCTCCCCTGATCCCATTCGCCAGACAATCGCCGGTGTGCAGAGTACGTTGCAGGACCTCTGGAACAATCT
Organism: Chloroflexus sp.; assembly: GCF_034432675.1. GTDB lineage: Bacteria > Chloroflexota > Chloroflexia > Chloroflexales > Chloroflexaceae > Chloroflexus. Next base: position 2,823 of record NZ_DAOUBI010000030.1, read on the forward strand.
GTGGCGGTAAGCGCCGGTTGTACGATAACGTGGACACCGGTAGCCAGTGTGATGTCTGATCAAGAGATATGAGCCTGCCGGGTACCCCATTGCCTCCTCAATCCAGATTACCGTTTTTACGCCATGGAGTTGCTACCAGATCACGGCAGTAACCATACGCTATCGAGCATGACCGCTGGGTTAGTGTGTGCCAGATGCCTGGCGTGACATACGGTGAATGCGGAAGCATGGCCGACGCACTTCACGTGATAGATACAAGCGGTAAGACGGGTATTGGGTACGTCATTCGATAGCCTACGTCCGGCAGGGAGGCGGAAGCATGACTGCTTACTTCTGAAGAATCGCCTGGTGGCTTGTTTTCTGTAGGGGTGAATGAGATAACCTCAAATCTGGTGAGATAGAGGTGATGGCATACCGGTCTATTACCCCGATGTTGCACCTGAACGATGCAGCGCTGGACGCCGGCGCTGGTATGCTAGGAGATTGTAGGGGCACGGCATGCCGTGCCCCTACTCTGGTAACGCTTCAGCACGAGGATCACACCTGAACAATGCCCATGGCTGAGCAAGATTTGGTATAACACTGGTGTCGCTGATCCAGTATAAGAAATGGAGCGCTGTATGACGGATCACTATCACGAAAAGTTGCATCAGGCACAAGAGCTGCTGGCTGCGTATGACCTTGATCTCTGGCTGATCTTTGTCCGTGAGACTGCCGAACATACCGATCCCACCCTGAAACTTCTCGGTCATTTTTCCCTCACCTGGCCAACTGCAATTGTGATTACCCGTCAGGGTCGGGCACTGGCGCTAACCGGATTGGGTGATGATGAAGCGGTACGCCATACCGGTTTATTTGATGAAGTACGTACCTACACCCAAAGTATCGGCCCTGAACTGGTACGCCTGTTATCCACATATAATCCACAGCGGATCGGGATTAACATCAGTCGGAGTGATGTCAGTGCTGATGGACTAACGTATGGGATGTACCTCAATCTGTGTGATTATCTGGCCGATACACCCTACCGGGAACGGCTCGTGTCAGCCGAGCAGTTTGTTGCCGCATTGCGCAGCCGCAAAACGCCCCAGGAAGTGGATCGCTTGCGCACTGCGGCTGACCTCAGTATGCGCATTTTTGCCGCAGTTGGTGATTTTCTGCGTCCCGGTGTCAGCGAATACGAAGTTGCAGCCTTTGCTCACGCGCAAACTCAGGCTGCCGGCGCCACCACAGCCTGGGACCCCGCCCATTGCCCTGGCCTCAACGCCGGCCCCAACTCGCCATGGGGGCACGTCGGTCCCTCGGCTGAAATTGTTCGGCCTGGGGAAGTATTTCACATGGATTTTGGCGTCAAACTAAACTATTACTGCTCTGATCATCAGCGTGTCTGGTACTGTCTGCGACCGGATGAACACGAGCCGCCAGTAGAAGCGCAGCATACGTTTAATGCTGTAAAGACCGCGATTCGCGCTGCTGCCGCTGCGGTACGACCCGGCGTGGCCGGTTGGGAGATCGATGCAATTGCGCGCCAGACCATTACCGCTGCCGGTTATCCTGAATATCCCCATGCGCTCGGTCATCAGGTTGGCCGATCAGTGCATGACGGTGGTGTTGGCTTCTACCCGCGCTGGGAGCGCTACGGTGACAGGCCGTATGGTACCATCGAAGCTGGGATGGTTTTGACGCTGGAACTGGGTGTACGAACGCGCTTCGGCTATATCTCGCTTGAAGAAGAGATTCTGGTAACGGCGGACGGTTGTGAGTGGATTGGTCAACCGCAAGAAGAATTATGGTTAATTCGGTGAGTTGTCGCCACCTTTCAACGCTGCGCGGTTAGAGAGATGCGTTATATCAAATCTTGAGTGATACCATAGATCGCTACTGATGCCACCGGACATGCAGTGAACGGTGACAATCCGTCTCCTCTGCGACGATTTCATGATACGGATGGGTTCGTAGGGGCGGGTTCAGAACCCACCCCTACGAACAGGGCACGTGCCCGTTCACATTGTTATACAAGGGATACAGCGAATGAGGAACTGGTGAAAGGGCATGTCTTGAGTCACGTGCCAGAGATTGTTTTTCAGATTTGATATTATCTCCAGGCTGACCGTAGCCAGAAGGGGGTGAGATATACCTCCCCCCCTTTTAACTTCATCGACTTATGATCCCACCACCACAATACGCGGTGAGAGCGTGAGAGTCAGCGTTGAGGTAATCGGCAGAGCCGTACCCGTCGCATCATAGATAGCGCGTGTTCCTGCCGGTACGGTCAATGTTCGCTCGTTACCATCAACACTCCAGACTACCAGAACCTCACCGTTGGTTGTACGAAAGTGATACCCCTCCAGTCCGGTGATGTCTACAGCTCGCAGGTAGCGTGCTTCGCCAAGGCGTTGGCGCAAGAACTGAAAGGCACGGAAGGCCGGTAATGGTTGCTGATCCTTATCAAGCAAACCGCTCTCTTGCCAGCCAGGACCGTTGAGCGTATACCAGTGTGATGCCAGCAAATCGATCGCCATAGCTCGAGCATAAAGACGTATTACGGCATCTGCCTTGGCTCCCTCAAAGCCGTTAGGCCGACAAGTGGGCGAGCTACGGTAGCAGAGCAATGCACCTTCATTCATCATCAATGGTTTCGCATAACCGTATTGTGCCATCATTTCACGCAGATAGGCGGCCTTACCCAAGGTGGCCCCGCCTCGATCACGCCAGCCTGGCAGCTCCCGATCAGGATCAAAATTGGCACGGAAATAGCCATACGCATGGTAAGCCACAATATCGAAATAATCACCACCTCCAGCCCGTAACACACCCTCGAAAAAGCGCCAGGACCGACAAAGCTTCCCATTTACGGGTAGGCCATCCGGTGCGCAACCAAGCAGCAGTCCTCCCAAGATCACCTGTGCATCTGGATCGGCAGCTTTGATTGCCGGATAGGCGACTTTCAACATCGCGGCATATGCCGCACCGCCGTAGCTCTCTTCGTCACTCTCGTCACCCCAACATCCGAACGGCGCCGTGCTGCCTACAATCTGGAAAGGAGCATCTGGTTCATTCCCCAATTCCCAAAATCTTACATTGTACGGCGGTTGACTGTAACGGCCGACCAGGTCGCTGAGAAATGCGGCAAATGCGGGTAAGGCATCGGTGCGGATCGGCCCACAGATAGTATCAGGCTGCGCCTGTGCCCACGTCGGTGCACCGCGCACAATCACCATCGGCACAGCACCGGTAGCACTGATGGCTTGCAATTCAGCTTCAACCTGTTGTAACACTTCCCAATTACGCACGCCCGGCGTTGGTTCAACCTCCGACCAGAGGATACCGTTGTAGCGCACCCAGTCTGCTCCCAGCTCGGCTAGACGGTTGGCGGTAGCAGCTACGGAACCACGGTTAATCTCGACACCAAACCCCGACCGGCCACTCCGCAAATCGGGCAATGGTTGTGGCGATGTGTACAGCTCACGACCGAGCAGCCCCAGCAACACTCGTGAGCGGGCCGGATTTTGCGGATGCCACTCAAACCGTGCCCGCTCAAACCACTGCGTCAGCACCAGATCACCGTTCGCATTACGCTCCATCTGCGGTGCAGTCAACGGATACCCGAACAGCGCCAGTGACTGCGCGTAGCGACTCAAGCCGGGAATGCGCAAACCGTTGTTCTGCCAGTACGAACGAAACCCAATGCCAGGCTCCTGATCGCAGACATTGTGACCGGTTTCGGGAAACCAGAGGCATCCAGGCTGTGGCCCGTTATCGGGCGGATCGGCAAATGGATCACGACCACTGCGCGCTAATGCCTCTGCCCCCATCCGCCCGATCTGGATGCGATAGGCCGGTGGATTAGCGGGATGCAGCTCCAGTCGGTTTCGTTCTGTCCACTGCACCGTCAACAGCCGCCCGTCATCACCCCGAAACTGTTCCAGCGCACTGATAGGATAGCCAAAGACCGGTAAACCACCGTTATCACGCCAGTAGGCAGCAAACGAGGGATGGAGACAATTGTCGATGAGGGGAATATCGGGAAAGCAGATCGGCACAGCCGTTTGGGCTACTGCCGGTGTGGTTGATACCAGTAACGTCAGCAATATGAGAATGATCGACCATTGTTTCATTGTCGGTATTCCTCTCACACTTAAACTCTGGTAGTGGCCACTGAACTGCTCCTAACCCATGTAAACTATCCCAAACCAAATGCTCAAGCGGTTTATAAACTTTATCACCTCCCACGAACCTGATAGCAAACTTCACTTTTCAAATGCTTTCACCTACTCCCTCACTCATCCCAGCGACAGCCGTGGATGGTCAGGGGAGCCGGGTAACGCGGATCAGGTATCTCGGCGACGACCGGACAACGGGTAGCAAGATCAGGACGACCAGGCAGCAATGGGAGAGCCTGCTCTTGCAAAACAAGATACGCGGGCCGGTACTGATCAATGGCATACAGAGCAGCTTCACCAAACCCACCCGGGACCAACCGGGCTGCAATATCGGGCTGCAAGAGGCCGGCAAAATCGATCATCGGTCGTTGGGCATAATAGCCGATAATACCAATCTCCAGCGTCGCCACACTGTCAGTTGGCGAGGTATTGGCTGCCAGCCACTCACCGGCGGCACGATAGACGGTTAGTCGCTGATCGACCTGTTGACCCAATCGATAGACAGAACTACCCAGCCAGAGCGTTGTGCCACCTACCAATACAACAACGCCGATCACCATGAAGCGCATACCGCCAACTCGCCGCAACCAATCACTACAAAAACGTACACCAAGCCCGAAGAGAGGGGCAAGACCGATCGCGAGAGGGGCAACGTACCAGAAATACCCGGCGACGTGCAACCATGTATACGCCAGACCATAGAGCGCGGCCCATCCGGGCAGAAACAACCAGCGCCAGAAACGAATACTTACGATTAGCCCCAGTATGGCCAGAGCAAAGATGATCTGGTACACTGGTTGCACAAAATGAGCCGTCAACGTTACCCACAATCGATCACCAAAATCGTAGAAACCGGGAATCAGTGCCTGTTGTTGTTTGGCGTAAAGCGTAACCGGTAACGGTCTGCCGTACACAACCCACGCCAATCCCATACCGGCGAGCACGATTCCGATCCAGATCATCGCTGCCGGCCACGGCCAGCAACGCGCATGACGCCAGTTGTTGTCGGTTGTCAGCAGGAGAAGCAGAGCCAGAGGCCCAACCAGAATACCGTCCGGGCGCAGCCAGACCAGTACCCCCAGCAAGAGACCGGTCAGCAAGTGCTGACCGCGTGCTGCCCAGACAAACACCCACAGGGTCAAGGCCATTGCCGGTAGTGTTTCACTCCCCAGGGTAGAAAGCGGCAGTGGAAAGAGTAGATACAAAAGTGCCGCACTACCACCGGTGATAGTATCACCCCACTGCCGCCCCAATTGCCAGAGGGCCAGTGCGCCGGCAGCATGGCTTAAACAGCCAAGCAAATTTGCAGCCAGTGGTAACGACCAGCCCAGCATGGCAATCGGGGTGAGGATCAGGCCAAACAACGGTGCGGTTGTGCTTAAGGTTGGTGTGTCAGGGTTATAGACAAAACCCAATCCGTGAGCCAGATTATGAGCGTAGCGGTAGGTGATGTACGGATCATCGTAACCGCGTTGATACAGGATAGCGAATAAACATAGACCGATTATCCCTACCAGGAGCCAGCGAATACGATCAATGACAGCTAACCATCGCAACTGCGATGAGCTACTATCAATGAGGGACGATTGTACAAATCTGGAACCCAATGAGACCTCTTTATTTATCTGTTCATTACAAAGCAGCGCTACAATAGGGGTATCATACCTGCATTATAGTCGGTTAGTAGATTATCCGTGCAGAGTGAAGATAGTTACCGGACGTACCATTTGCAGAAATCGTGCCTTCTATGCTCGACTATTTACGTACAGTTGCCATTTTGTTCGCCCAACCGATCCGGTTGGTACGTACCTTCACGCCTGACACATTGCGGGCTGACTTTCTGGCCGGCTTAACCGTTGGGCTGGTTTTGTTACCGCAATCGCTGGCCTTTGCAATTTTGGGCGGACTGCCTCCAGTTATTGGCCTGTATAGTGCGTTGACTGCCACAATTGTCGGAGCGCTATGGGGATCATCAAGCCATCTCAACAGTGGTCCTACCAACACCGCTGCTATCATCACCTTATCGGTGCTGGCGCCGATTGTAACTGTCGGCAGTTCTGAATTCGTCACTGCGGCCAGCCTGATTGCCGTCATGGCCGGTATCATCCGACTCGTGATGGGGATTGCACGGCTGGGCATGCTGGTTAACTTTGTCTCCGATGCGGTGGCCGTTGGCTTCACTGCCGGAGCCGGCATTCTCATTCTCTCGAATCAGATTGGCCCACTCTTGCGAATTGATCTTCCGCCAGGTGCTGGTATCCTGACAACCATCACCGAAACGGCGACCCATCTCGATGCGATTCACTGGCCATCGCTGGCGATTGGCCTCGCAACGATTATTATCATTCTCCTTGCACCACGCTTAACCCGCAAAGTGCCGGCGGTATTACTCAGTATTACTATCGTATCACCGATTGTCTGGTTCCTCGATCTCAAAGCACAGGGGGTGCGCGTCATGGGACCGGTGCCACCAGGATTACCGCCACTGGCCCAACTCCCCATCTTCGACCTGGACTTGATCGGCCATCTTGCGAATGGTGCATTAGCGTTAGCGATTATTGGTCTGGTTGAGGCAGTAGCAATTGCAAGGGCGATTGCCGGCTATAGCGGGCAACGCATCGACAGCAACCAGGAATTTGTCGGACAAGGACTGGCCAATATCGTCTCTGGTATCTTTTCCGGTATGCCCTGCTCCGGCTCGTTTAACCGTTCGGCGCTGGCGTATCAATCGGGTGGGCAGACAGCACTGACCGCGATTGTCTCCGGGATCACAGTATTTTTGGCTACAACGGTGCTGGGGCCATTTCTGGCTGAGGTACCGCGGGCTACTTTAGCCGGTGCGCTGGCCGTAACTGCGTGGAGCATGGTTGATCAGCGTGCAATGGCTCGCATCTGGCGTGGATCGCGCGGTGAAGCGGTGATCATGATCACAACACTCACGCTTACCCTGACACTACCACTCCAGTTCGCCATTCTTATCGGTGTGCTCATGTCGCTTGGCTACTACCTATTGCGCACGGCTATGCCGCGTGTGGAAGCAGTGGTACCCAATACTGAATTTCGCCATTGGGAGTCAGCCTATGGACGGCCAATGTGTCCGCAGTTGCTGGTGGTTGATCTGCAAGGTGATCTCTACTTCGGCGCTGTAAATCACGTGGAAGAACAATTGCTCAACCTGCTCGAACGACAACGGCAGGCGCGCTATATGCTCTTGCGCATGCACAGTGTCAACCAGTGCGATGTGAGTGGGATTCGTGCGCTGGAAACTATCCGGCGCGTCTTGCGGGTACGCGGTGGTGATCTCTTCTTCGTGCGGGTACGGGCCAGTGTGATGTATCGTATGCAGATCAGTGGGTTTTATGAACAACTCGGCGCCGAACGCTTTCTCGACGAAGACAAAGCCATTGAATATCTGTTTTACCGGGTGCTCGACCCCGCCGTCTGCATTTATGAGTGCGACCAGCGCGTCTTTCGCGAATGTCAGGAGCTGCCCAAACAACTGCTTCCCGGCCCGGTTGAGATCCCCGTGCTCGATGGGAAACGCCCCGTCCAGGTTACGGCACGCCGATTGTGGGAATTACTCCACACCGACCATCCACCCCTGATCATTGACGTGCGCGAACCGCGCGAATTCCAGCGTGGTCATATTCCCGGTGCCCGCAATCTTCCCCTCTCACAATTGTTCCACGAGCGTGATCAGTTGCCACCTGGCCCCGTCGTGTTGGTCTGTCGCAGTGGTCGACGTAGTCTGCGTGCAGCCGCCTTACTGGCCGGTCGGAACCCACCACCTCATATTCTCGAAGGGGGCATGCTGGCCTGGGAAGCAGCCAATCTTCTCGAAGCGGTTGAGCAGTTTTGAACAGAGCAGGGACTAGCTATGGAAGTTCCATTATCACAAAAACTCGGCCCAAACACCGGACTTGATCTGGTGCGCACCACCGAAGCTGCCGCCATGGCTGCTGCCCGTCTGATGGGGCGGGGAGAGATTGAGGCTGCCGATCAGGCAGCCGCAACGGCGATGGCGGCTGCCCTGGCTAATCTGGAGCTGGATGGCCGGCTTGTGATGGGTGAAGAGGTACGTGAAATGACAACAACAGCGTTATCCGAGGGAATGCGGATTGGTACCGGCAACGGGCCACCGGCCGATCTGGTCGTCGATCCGGTTGACGGACGACGGCAACTTGCCCAGGGCAAAGCGGGTGCGGTCTCGTTCGCCGCCGTTACCAATCGAGGGGCGTTGTGGGCACCGCACCCGGCAGCGTATATGGAAAAGATTATCGTTGGCCCCCAGGTAGCGCCATACCTGGTACCGGAGTGTCTCGATGCACCTGCCGGTTGGACACTGGCCCTGGTGGCACGCGCTACCCGTCGCTCGGTGCGCGATCTGGTGGTCTTTGTACTTGATCGGCCACGCCATGCCTACCTGATCGAAGAGATACGGGCTGCCGGGGCACGGGTGATGCTGGCCGACGACGGCGACATTTACGGCGCACTCCTGGCCACCATTGCCGGTACCAACGTTGACATCCTGATGGGGATTGGTGGTGCACCGGAAGGCGTACTGGCCGCCTGTGCCGTCAAATCACTCGGTGGCGCGATGCTAGCCCGTCTGGCACCGCAGAGCGAGGTCGAGCGCGAGGCAATTACTCGTGCCGGGTTGGACACCAAACGTATCCTGACCTGTGACGATATTGTGAGCAGTAACCAGATTTTCTTCGTCGCCACCGGCATTACCGATAGTGTTCTGCTGCGCGGTGTGCGTCTGGCCGGCGACCGTGCCGAAACCAATTCACTGATTCTTCGCTGCGAAACCCGTACTCGTCGGATCATCTTCGCCGAGCATTTGTTGACAGGGTGAGATGTGCCACAGATACATGACACCCCATCCAACGTCACCCAAACGCCGCACCTGGGTGATGCGTCGCTGTGCGTAAGAGCTGATCTGCCCGCTGGGAGCGCACACCTATGGTGCGTCCATATTACACCTGGTACCAGATCAAGCGAGATATCAAATCTGAACCATACAATGCAGGGCGCGCGATTCTGTAGGGGCGGGTTCAGAACCCGCCCCTACGCAACCCGCCCCTACCCGTCCACTAGCATCATGCAGGTGACACCCACGGATCATCGCAGACGGAAGATCACGGTTCACCGCACATCCGATGCCAGACAGTGAAGCAATGTATCGCGCAAGATTTGATATGACATCACATCATCCAAGGCGCTGCACCGGCACTCCCGCACCTGCGACAAGCCAAAAAAGACCTGGCCGTGACGTGCATGGTGACACTTCAACATGGGCGTGAATATGGAACGATGTACATTGTTGCACAGGCGTTGGTATCTCGTCACAAGTGACTGACCTGCTAGTGCATAAAATGGACGCCCAGCCGTGTGTCACCACCGGTGCAGCAAATCTTCCCCCAAGGAGCACATCTGACATCTACATCCTCACCTGATGCCCCCTCGCTGCATCCGCATTTCTCGCTTCCCACCCACTACTTCCTACTTCCTATTTCCTACTCCCACACCAGATGCGTGATCAGTCTGAATGTGCTATGATTGAGAAATATTTGTAAAGTTACGGTACAGCAAATGGTTCAATCATTGTTCCCACGCTGCACAAGACAAACCGTTGGTATTAGAACTTATTTCATAATAAAGTTGTACTGTCGCGCTCGAATAGCCATCTCAGGTGCTATCACGCGCTGGATTGGTTGCCTTGCTCGCTCATCATCCATGTGTCGCGACGTTTGGAGTGCGGCAGCATGGCTGCCGCGCCAGCCGTGCTCACGATCTGGCACGTGTCAGGTCGTTGACCCCGCTGGTCACGTGGATACAGGGTGTTCTCGTCACGATCATGGCATCGGTCGGCAATGAATGAGATAACTTCTATTAGATGTTTTTTGAAATAGGTTCTAGTCTTGTATTCGTGTTGTACACTGATTGAGGACCCTTGAACACAGAGCAAAGGAAGCTCCGATGAAAGTAGCAATACTGGTGCTAGCCGGAACAGAATCACACGAAGGGTTGGGACGACTGGTCAATGCCCTTGAAACCGCTAAAGAGCTGAAAGAAGCGGGAGACGATGTGATCATCATCTTCGACGGAGCCGGCACAGAGGGATTAGCAACATTAAGCGATCCAGGTCATCGCCGCCACGAATTGTACCGTGCCGTCGCCGACCGGATTAGCGGAGCGTGCAGCTTTTGCGCCAATGCCTTTCATGTTCGCGACCGACTCATTCACGCTCAGATCAAGTTGTTGAGTGAGTATGAAGACCATCCCAGTATCCGGCGTTTGCTTGTAGAAGGGTATCAGGTTCTCACCTTCTAATCCAGATGAGCAAGAAACCGAACTGACTGGTTACTCTGACGGCATACCAACAATAAATACAAAAGCCTGATATCATCATGACATCAGGCTTTGCTGGTGAGCCGGGTGGGGATCGAACCCACGACCCTCTGATTAAAAGTCAGGTGCTCTACCGCTGAGCTACCGGCCCTCCAGGGGTAGTATAGCCGAATCTGGCGTTAGCGTCAAATACATACGCTCAATTCTCGACGCGATGAAACGCCTCGGCCAGTGGGAGACCAAACTCTTGTCCACGCTCGGCAGCCCACTGCCGTACCCACCCGGCCAGTTCGGTCTGATCGGTGCCCAACTGCGAGACATGGCAACGCAACGCAGCCAGTTTCTGCTCGATGGTAGCGCTGATGTCTACCGCAAAGTTTAACACCGGTGCGCCGGTAATATAGACTTCACGCACTTTGCTCGGCGGATAGCCTTCGGCCAGTAATTCGGGAAAATCCCAGCCGTTTTGCGCTGCTGGATAGACCGCTGCCAGAGTCGCGTTAGCGGCTGCCAGATGATCGGGATGAAAGCGCGGAATCGAATATTGCGGTGTCCACACTCGGTCTGGCGACTGACAGACAACGCGCTGCGCCCGGATACGCCTGATCTGACGCACAATATCACGCCGCAACTCAAGCGTCGGTTGCAGCATACCGTCGGGGTAATCGAGAAATATCACCTCTTTAAGGCCAAGCACCTTCGCCGCAGCCTGCTGCTCAGCCTTGCGTATTTCGCTGATCCGTCGTCGGGCCGCCGGACCAACATCGGTGGCATCATCGGGGCCACCACCACTGCCATCGGTACAGACCACCAGAGTAATTTCCCAGCCCTCCGCCGCCCACGCTGCCAGCGTGCCACCACAACCAAATTCGGCGTCGTCAGGATGGGCAACAACGACTAATGCTGTTTTTGGTTCGCTCTGTGTTTGCTGCATGGTAACTCCTCATCAGGTTGTTGTGCTGATAAGTAGCATACCATGACTTTTGACACATCACGATCACCGATGTCAGTAGCCAATAACATAACTTAAGTTGCCACCTACCCTGTGAGCAGGCCACGAAAGACTACCGGCGATAATGAACAGCACGAACCTACCTACCACATCGTGCAGCGTACCTGACCGGTATGCATCGGGTGGATCGCAACCAGTTTCGTAGACGCACTACGTCACGCACATCTGGTATGCCCATCCGCCGTGTCGCTGTGGTGATAGAAGGGAGCACCGTGGGTGACGATCTATCCGCGTGCATCCGCTTAACCCGCTTCCATCCGTGTTCCACCCCTCCCCCCGTCGCGCTCAACGTCCCGCACCGCTATGGTGACGTAAGGTAGCAACTTGGATTAATATAACATGGGCGGGCGCTATTAACTTGCAACAACGCCACCCAGATCAATTATTCACTCGCCCGCCGTACCTCAGCAGCGGCTGCCCGCACCCGTGCCAGCGGGTCACTCGGCGGAGCCGGTGCCGGCGAATTGAGAGTCTGCTCTACAACCTTCCCAATATCGGTCAACCACTGATTGAAACGCTCCATTGATTGCCAGGGATTCAGGATGCGGCCTAACCCAATTGTCGAGATCGCATTAAGCATATTCCACGGATAGCCGGCCAGTTGATCAACACTCTGTTGCGTGAGATTGGTGATCAACGAACTGACATTCGTTGCCACGCTAGAGCCGGCAGGTGGGTTGATGACTGCAAACGCCTGGCGCCGCAATTCCTCGGCGTTGGTAATCACCGCAATCGGCCCTTTGCCGCGTACTGATGCTTGGCAACCGAGACGCCATCCTTCCTGGAGACGTGCATCTGAGAGCCAGATTTTTTCGCGGTCGTTTGGCAGGCTGAGAAATTCAGCTCCTGCTAGTACCCGCACCTTGCAGGTCTGACAAAAACCGGTACCATCACAGACAAATCCGATGTGCGCACTGTTGCGACGTGCAATATCGAGAATGCGTTCACCGGGACGAGCCGTCATTTCGACATCGTTCACAATGACTGTCGCCATACCTGTTCTCCTTTAGCAAAAAGTGTGTATATTCATTGTAACGCGATTTTGGCTTAATATAGTGGTATGATATCTATATGAGTGGAAATACTATACGGTGCCGTGTGGCATTGTTGCCCGATGACCGGTGCGCTACAAGCGCCCATCTGATAGTCATAGTTGCTCAGTATGGCGTTATCGACAACTCAGCGGACAAATGCTGTCCGTGTTGAACAATACACTGCCTCTGGCGCGTCTTTATCGTCTGCGCTGGCCGACCTGACCTGGCTCAACACTGCCGACATGTTGCGTGGTTTTGGTATCAACAAACCACCGTGGTTGTACGGGCTGGCTACCGTGCTGGCCCACCCACCGGCCCTACGCTTTGCTCGCCAGTTACTGACATTCGATGCACTGGTTGGTCAGGCTGGATTACCGGCTGGTTGCGCCTGGATCTGCTCACTTTTTGCACCTGGCCTGGACATCGTAGGACCACAACCACCTGCCCAGGGGCCATTACTCATCGTTGCCAACCATCCTGGCCTCCTCGACGCTGCGGCACTCATCACTGCGCTCAACCGAAATGATCTCAAAATCATCGCCATCGCCCGCCCGCTGTTGCGTACACTCCCCAATACCGCAGCAGCAATCATCCCCATCGGTACTACCCCTCAACACCGGATGAATGCACTGCGAACTGCTTTACGTCATTTGCAGCAGGGTGGTGCTGTTTTGACGTTTCCTGCCGGACGGATTGAACCCGATCCGGCTCACGATGACACTGCCAGTGCCAGTCTGGAAGACTGGTCAACCAGTCTTGATCTCTTTGGCCGGATCGCCGGTGGCGTACCGGTCGTGACTGCGATTGTCAGTAATGTTCTTGCCGAGGCAGCTCTGCATCACCCATTAACCTTGCTGCATCGTAATCCAGATGACCGGCGCTGGCTGGCAGCCATTCTTCAGGTGTTATGGCCCCATCTGGCGACCACACCGGTGCGCATTCAATTCAGCACTCCCTGCCGGGCCGACCATCAGATGCGTGCAACCGTCCTTCACACTGCCCGGCGATCTATCTACCAGGCTCGCGCCGCGCAAAGGAGAACACCGTGAGTCGGCACCATGTCATCGTCGCCGGTTCTGTGCTGGTCGATATGTTAGGGTACGGCCTGATCATGCCGTTGTTGCCTTTTATCGTCAAAACCTGGGTAAACGACGCCACAGTGATCGGGTTGCTTGGCTCGTTGTATGCAGCGATGCAATTACTGGCAGCACCACTCCTGGGCACCCTCTCTGACCGCATCGGACGCCGACCTGTCTTACTGATCTGCCTGTTTGGTTCAGCGGTAGCCTACCTCGGTCTGGCGCTGGCCGGCTCACTGCCGCTGGTCATCCTGGCCATCGCGCTGGGTGGCGCAGCCGGATCGAGCATGCCGGTAGCGCAGGCCTATATCGCCGATACCACCACCGCAGAGCGACGCGCACAAGGATTTGGGTTGCTGGGAGCAGCCTTCGGCCTGGGACTAATCGGCGGTTCGGCTATCGGCGGGTTGCTGAGTCAGTATGGATTAGCGCTACCACCTGCGGTAGCGGCGACGATTGCCTTCCTTAATGCACTCTGGGCAACCATCGCCCTGCCCGAAACCCTGCCACCCAATCGGCGACGCATCCAACCGGTGCGGCTGACAACCCCCTTTGTAGCAGCCGCGACTGTTCTACTCCTACCGCAAATACGTCCGCTTCTCGGCGCAGTTGTCATCCTCAACATCGCCTTCGCCGGGTTACAGAATAACGTTGCTTACTTCACCATGACCCGCTTTGGCTGGGGACCAGAACAAAATGCCGTCCTCTTCGTATTCGTTGGTCTGTGCGCCGTGATTACCCAGGGAGTCCTGCTCAGGATGCTGCAACCGTTGCTCGGTGAGAGGCACCTTGCCGGTGGCGGACTGGGTTTGATGGCTCTCGGCTTTGCCCTCGTGGGGCTGGTGCACAATGAAAGCTGGCGGCTCTTTCCCATTGCTGCCATGTTTGCAACCGGCATGGGATTAGCAGTTCCCGCCCTGACAAGCCTGATCTCGCTCCGGGCCGGTGATCGTCGCCAGGGAGCCATTCTCGGCGGCATGCAGACCCTGATCAGCATCGCCCTGGTGATCGGCCCGTTGAGCTTCGGTTTCATCTTCGACCAAATCGGCCCCGATGCTCCCTATCTCATTGGAAGCTTGATGCTACTCGGTGCATGGCTGATTACAGTACTAACCTTCATGCAACCAAAGCCGGTTACCACCAGTTCATTGCATCTAATTGAAGACTCAGAGGCTTAGATATGACAACGGTTTTTTCCATCACCCGTGCTGCTATGGCTGACTTACCAACCCGCTTCGGTCACTTTCAGATTGTGATCTATCTCGACGCAGAGCAGAAAGAACAGATAGCATTGACCTGCGGCCCGCTGCACACGCCGGAACCGGTTCTGACTCGTCTCCATTCCGAATGTTTGACTGGCGATATTTTTGGCTCGCACCGTTGCGATTGTGGTGAACAACTGGCAGCGGCGCTTACCGCTATTCAACAAGCAGGGCGCGGTGTCCTCCTGTATTTACGACAAGAGGGGCGCGGAATCGGATTAGTAAACAAAATTCGCGCCTATGCCCTCCAGCAACAAGGACTGGATACCGTTGACGCCAATCGCGCCCTCGGTCTCCCCGACGACATGCGCGATTACCGCGTCGCCGCTGCCATCCTGACCGATCTTGGGATCAAAAGCGTGCGCCTGCTAACGAACAACCCTGCCAAAATCACCGGCATTGAACAGCACGGCATTGCTGTAACCGAGCGCGTACCGCTCCAAATGCCGGTGAACAACTACAGCGCTGCCTACCTGCTGGCAAAACAGGTACGGATGGGGCATTTGCTCGATAGCCGTTTGTTGTAGCGCGAGATAGTACATAGCGTTACTGAAAGACATTCCCGCGTATCGAGAGGCAGTCTTACGACAACTGTCTTTGTGGGCTGGCAAGAATGGTTACGTTATATCAAATCTGAAAAATACAATGCCTGGCATGCGATCCAAGACGTATCCATTCGCCTCCCCTCATTTGACGCATCCTTTGTACGGCAATACGAACGGGCGCATGCACCGTCCGTAGGGGCGAGTTCAGAACCCGTATACTGCCCCCCTGGACAGTCAGACCACTAAGATGACATACTGAGCAGTCTATATTATACAGCAGATTTTTCACAAATTCAATAGCCTGGACAGTCAGACCACTAAGATGACATACTGAGCAGTAGTCAGATGACGAGGTGGAGCTGATGAGCAACGAACAGGCACGCAACGACGAGAC
>NZ_DAOUBI010000031.1:0-14953 GCF_034432675.1 Chloroflexus sp.
CCCGTTGGAGACGTCGCGCAGTGGGTAGTTCCGCTGCGGCGCTGCTTCGTCCATCAGCGTCACATAGGGCGCGACGAACGCCCACTCTTCATCAGAAACATCACAGGGATAGGCTTTTCGTGTCATAGCGTTGTGATATACGAGCAGAACCGAAAAGTCCATAACAGGCTCTAAGGTAACTGCTGGCGTCTGCTTCAACGCCATTCGGCGAACATCACATCACTCCCACGAGTAGGGACACCGACCCCGCCGCGTACCGGTGCTCCCTGCTCGTCGCGTACAGTGAACGTCACCTCCTGACGTGGGCGGAGGCCGCAGATGCGCACATTTCCTGCGGCGTCAAATGCACTGCGTAGTCGTAGTCCGTCTATCGAAACTACCCAACCGTTGGTGTTAATTCCCCGGATTTGAATCAGAACGCAGCGGGTGTCTTCCGATTCGCTGAGCTTTACAAACCGTAGCCGCGGTGGTTCGGGGGGAATGGTTGGTGTTGGCGGTGGCGGTACGTCTGTATTGTCGATCAGCCAGCGTTCGATATAGCCACTCCGACTACTCAGGCTCTGATCATTACTGGTGCGAATGCGTACCCAGTACCATCCGGCAGGTTGATCACTCAAAATCTCAACTTCATCACCATTGCGGATCGGGTCACTCAAGGCACTGGTCGTCGCCGGTTCGGTGTACATGCGAGCAAACGCCCCCTGTCCATCTTCTTCAATTCGTCCGGTATAGCGATATTCGGCACGGACACCGGCTACAGTGCGCACACTGATATAGTCGCGCAGCGTCACGGCTGCGCCGGGTATCGGCGTATTGTTGAGTTCGAGCGTGAAAGGGATCGCACCGGCCAGCGGGATGGTGAGATCGGGTAAACGCAGGCGAAGCTCGTTGTCGCTGCTACCATCGACTATTGTCAACGCAATTGGTTCATAACCGGCTGCGCGCAGGGTCGCTGTGCGTACTTCGGACAATCCAACACCCTGCACCGTAAATTCTAACGGTGTTGATCTGATATACAGATCGGTGGGAACGATGCGGTCAATCTGAAACGATAGCACATACACCGGTGATGGTTGTGGGGTTGCTGTTGGCGAAGGAGTAGGTGGTGCAACCGTTTCTGTTGGGGCAACAACTGCCGTCGGTAGAGCGGGAGACGGCTCTGTCGTTGGTGTAGATGTTCTGTTTAGACCGATAGTAGCTAATACAGCAAGCAGCACAATGATCAGACCCCCAATCCCAATCGGTATCGACCAGTTCAGGTTCGTGGATGGCGTTGTCACTTTTAGGTCGGCCAGCTCTCGTTCGAGTGAGTCAATCGTCTGCATGATCTGCCCGACCCGTGGATCGTGGGCCGACAACTGGTCGAGTGCGCTACGGTAGGTTGCCAGGGCTTGTGCCGGCTGTCCCTGTTCATGGAGGGTAGTGGCGTCGGTGATGAGCTGACCAATCGGATCGACAAGTGAGGGTGGCGATGGGGTGGGGACAGGTGTTTCTACCGTTGCCATTGCCGGCGACGGCAGAATCGCCTGCCATTCTTTGAGCTGCGGGCAGTTCATCGGAGTCGAACTTTGCCAGAGGCGATCAAGCATTTGCGCTACCCCAAGCCCCCATCGGCGTGCCAATGCCTCACGCAGAATGTGGTACCGTTCACCGGTGCGGAGCAGGTCATCGTGAGCGAAGAAGCTATCGCCAGCAGCGGCATTTCGCACCTCTTCGTCACACCAGCCGAGCAGTTCAAGAATCAGCAGGGCGCCGTTGAAGCGATCTCCGGTCAGCCCTTGTGCCGGAACAGGGTGGTGATACGGACTCGTCGGTTGGGGAAGGGGTAAACGGAGAACACCTACACCGTGCATCGTTTCCAGATCGACGAGGGCGATAGGAGCCGCTGTACCTGGATCGATCAATCCCGGCAGCATCACATGCGCTGCCTGCAAATCACCGTGAACCAGACCTCGTTGCTCAAGTGTGACCAGCAGATCGGTTAGCGCACGAGCCAGACTCAAACTCTGCGCGGCACTGAGTGGCCGCCGATGGTGAATCAGTTCCTGCCAGGGCGGGCCATACACCCACGGCATCAGAATCGCGTACTCTAGTTCAGGTCGAGTCGTTGTAAGAGCCGGTTGGTTTGCCGTGGTGATGATCATCCGCCGTGCTACCTGTAAACCGGGAATGGCGCTGAGGGGCTGGATCTGAGTCGCGTGGATGCTGAGTGCCTGATCGCGAATCTGATCTTGTATCTTCAGGGCAACGAAGCCGCCGGCAGTGCGCAACTGGACAAGCCGGCTGTATTGACCTTCCTGGATAAACGGATGACCGGGAAGGGCAGGGTGAGCACATACTAGATAGCTGACGCCGTCAATGATTAGTTGTTCGTCTATGGCCGGCTGAAAGGACATGGGTCTGGTCACAGTCTAAGCAGTTGCAGGCAGTCAAACACGTTCGTAACTACGCTGTATGATGATATAAGCAGTATACCACCTTGCTACGTTCTCGTTGATCGGAATGAATGCTTTTAAAGAAAGATAGGCAGATGCAGGCATCTTATTTCCAGAACATGGCAGGTAGGATGGATCGGCATACCCTTTTAGGTTCGTGCTATGCGTGGCATTCATATCATCAACCAGAATTTGATCTTAAACTACACAGTGATTCTGTGCGCTATGTAGGTAGCTTTGGGCAGAGAGTGAACAATTCTCAATTGTTTGAGGTCTTGACGAATTGCGTTATACACTGTAGTCTATAGTATGCACCCCTTGTTATCTATATCACAACCGGCTATTAGCATTTACGTCAAGGAGGATGGTCGATGATCGACACTGCGCCCCTTGCCCCACCACGGGCGCCTCGCTCTAATCCGATTCGGGATCGAGTTGATTGGGAAGCTCAGCGCGCTGCTGTGCTGGCAGATCCTGGTGCCTTTCATGGCGCGATTGCCCGGACAGTTATCCACTGGTATGACCCACAACACCATTGCTGGATTCGCTTCAACGAGTCTAGTCAGCGTTGGGAAGGGCTAGATGCCGCTACCGGTGCTTCTGTAACGGTAGATTATCCCGCCGATTATCAGCCCTGGCAACAGGCGTTTGATGATAGTGAAGCGCCGTTTTACCGCTGGTTTAGTGGTGGGTTGACAAATGCCTGCTTTAATGAAGTAGACCGGCATGTCATGATGGGCTATGGTGACGAGGTGGCCTACTACTTTGAAGGTGACCGCTGGGATAGCTCGCTTAACAATGGCCGGGGTGGTCCGGTTGTACAAGAGACAATCACGCGGCGGCACCTGTTGGTAGAGGTGGTGAAAGCTGCGCAGGTGTTGCGTGATCTGGGCCTGAAGAAGGGTGATCGGATTGCCCTGAATATGCCGAATATTATGCCGCAGATTTATTACACAGAAGCGGCGAAACGTCTGGGCATTTTGTATACGCCGGTCTTCGGGGGTTTTTCGGACAAGACCCTTTCCGACCGTATTCACAATGCCGGTGCGCGGGTGGTGATTACCTCTGATGGTGCGTATCGCAACGCGCAAGTAGTACCCTACAAAGAAGTGTATACCGATCAGGCGCTCGATAAGTATATTCCGGTTGAGACAGCGCAGTCGATTGTTGAACAGACCCTGACCACCTTGCCCCTGACTGAGTCGCAGCGCCAGACGATCATCACCGAAGTGGAGGCCGCACTGGCCGGTGAGATTACGGTTGAGCGCTCGGACGTGATGCGTGGGGTTGGTGCTGCTCTGGCAAAGCTTCGCGATCTTGATGCAAGTGTGCAGGCAAAGGTACGCACAGTACTAGCACAGGCACTGGTCGAGTCGCCACCACGAGTAGAAGCTGTGGTGGTTGTGCGTCATACCGGTCAGGAGATTTTGTGGAACGAGGGGCGAGATCGCTGGAGCCACGATTTGCTGGATGCTGCGCTTGCAAAGATTCTCGCCAATGCTCGTGCCGCTGGATTTGATGTGCATAGCGAGAGCGATCTGCTCAATCTCCCCGATGACCAGCTTATCCGTGCGCTCTACGCCAGTATTCCCTGTGAACCGGTTGATGCTGAGTATCCGATGTTTATCATTTATACATCGGGTAGCACCGGTAAGCCCAAGGGTGTGATCCACGTGCATGGCGGTTATGTTGCCGGCGTAGTACATACCTTGCGGGTCAGTTTTGACGCCGAGCCGGGTGATACCATTTATGTGATTGCCGATCCGGGCTGGATCACCGGTCAGAGCTATATGCTCACGGCCACAATGGCCGGTCGGCTAACCGGGGTGATCGCCGAGGGATCACCGCTCTTCCCTTCAGCCGGGCGTTATGCCAGCATCATCGAGCGCTATGGGGTGCAGATTTTCAAAGCGGGTGTGACCTTCCTCAAGACGGTGATGTCCAATTCACAAAATGTTGAAGATGTGCGCCTCTATGATATGCACTCGCTGCGGGTAGCAACCTTCTGCGCCGAGCCGGTCAGTCCAGCGGTGCAGCAGTTCGGTATGCAGATCATGACCCCGCAGTACATTAATTCGTACTGGGCGACTGAGCACGGCGGGATTGTCTGGACGCATTTCTACGGTAATCAGGACTTCCCGCTCCGTCCCGATGCCCATACCTATCCCTTGCCCTGGGTGATAGGTGATGTCTGGGTGGCTGAAACTGATGAAAGCGGAACGACTCGCTATCGGATTGCTGATTTCGAGGAGAAGGGCGAGATTGTGATTACCGCCCCGTATCCTTATCTGACCCGTACGATCTGGGGTGATGTGCCCGGTTTCGAGGCATACCTGCGCGGTGAGATTCCGCTGCGGGCGTGGAAAGGCGATGCCGAGCGTTTTGTCAAGACCTATTGGCGACGTGGGCCAAATGGTGAATGGGGCTATATTCAGGGCGATTTTGCCATCAAGTATTCCGATGGTAGCTTCACGCTGCACGGGCGCTCTGACGATGTGATCAATGTGTCGGGCCATCGCATGGGTACCGAGGAGATCGAGGGTGCCATTTTGCGCGACCGCCAGATCACGCCCGACTCGCCCGTCGGTAATTGTATTGTGGTTGGTGCACCGCACCGTGAGAAGGGGTTGACCCCGGTTGCCTTCATTCAACCCGCGCCTGGCCGTCATCTGACCGGCGCCGACCGCCGCCGTCTCGATGAGCTGGTGCGTACTGAGAAAGGGGCGGTCAGTGTTCCAGAGGATTACATCGAGGTCAGTGCATTTCCCGAAACCCGCAGCGGGAAGTATATGCGGCGCTTCTTGCGCAATATGATGCTCGATGAACCATTGGGTGATACAACGACGTTGCGCAATCCTGAAGTGCTCGAAGAGATTGCAGCCAAAATTGCTGAGTGGAAACGCCGCCAGCGTATGGCCGAAGAGCAGCAGATCATCGAACGCTATCGTTACTTCCGTATTGAGTATCACCCACCAACAGCCAGTGCAGGTAAGCTCGCGGTGGTGACGGTGACGAATCCGCCGGTGAATGCGCTGAATGAGCGTGCACTCGATGAGTTGAACACAATTGTTGATCACCTGGCTCGCCGTCAGGATGTTGCTGCGATTGTCTTCACCGGTCAGGGAGCCAGGAGTTTTGTCGCCGGCGCTGATATTCGCCAGTTGCTCGAAGAGATTCATACGGTTGAAGAGGCAATGGCATTGCCGAATAACGCCCATCTTGCCTTCCGCAAGATTGAGCGCATGAATAAGCCGTGCATCGCGGCGATCAACGGTGTGGCGCTCGGTGGTGGTCTTGAATTCGCAATGGCCTGCCATTATCGGGTTGCTGATGTGTATGCAGAATTCGGTCAGCCCGAGATTAATCTGCGCTTGCTACCCGGTTATGGTGGCACGCAGCGATTGCCTCGCCTATTGTACAGGCGAAACAACGGCACCGGTTTGCTCCGAGCACTGGAGATGATTCTGGGTGGGCGCAGTGTACCGGCCGATGAGGCATTGGAGCTGGGCTTGATTGATGCCATTGCCACCGGTGATCAGGATGCGCTGTCGCTGGCATGCGCGTTAGCCCGTGCCGCAATTGGTGCCGATGGTCAGTTGATCGAATCGGCTGCGGTAACGAAGGCTTTCCGTCATCGTCACGAGCAGCTTGAGGAATGGCGCCAGCCTGATCCTCGCTTTGCCGATGACGAGCTGCGCTCGATTATCGCCCATCCACGTATCGAGCGGATTATCCAGCAGGCTCATACCGTCGGACGCGATGCGGCAGTGCAGCGGGCACTCGATGCAATCCGCTATGGCTATATCCACGGCTTCGAGGCTGGACTGGAGTACGAGGCGAAGCTCTTTGCCGAGGCAGTCGTTGACCCGAACGGTGGTAAGCGTGGTATTCGCGAGTTCCTCGACCGCCAGAGCGCACCGTTGCCGACCCGCCGACCATTGATTACACCCGAACAGGAGCAACTCTTGCGCGAACAGAAAGAACTGTTGCCGGTTGGTTCACCCTTCTTCCCCGGTGTTGACCGGATTCCGAAGTGGCAGTATGCGCAGGCGGTTATTCGCGATCCAGAAACTGGTGCGGCGGCTCACGGTGATCCCATCGTGGCTGAAAAGCAGATCATTGTGCCGGTGGAACGCCCCCGCGCCAATCAGGCGCTGATCTATGTCTTGGCCTCGGAGGTAAACTTCAACGATATCTGGGCGATTACTGGTATTCCGGTGTCGCGGTTTGATGAGCACGACCGCGACTGGCACGTGACCGGTTCAGGTGGGATCGGTCTGATCGTTGCGCTTGGTGAAGAGGCGCGACGCGAAGGGCGGCTGAAGGTGGGTGATCTGGTGGCGATCTACTCTGGGCAGTCGGATCTGCTCTCACCGCTGATGGGGCTTGATCCGATGGCCGCCGATTTCGTCATCCAGGGGAACGACACGCCAGATGGATCGCACCAGCAATTTATGCTGGCCCAGGCCCCGCAGTGTCTGCCCATCCCAACCGATATGTCTATCGAGGCAGCCGGCAGCTACATCCTCAATCTCGGTACGATCTATCGCGCCCTCTTTACGACGTTGCAGATTAAGGCCGGCCGAACCATCTTTATCGAGGGTGCGGCGACCGGTACCGGTCTGGACGCAGCGCGCTCAGCGGCCCGGAATGGTCTGCGCGTGATTGGAATGGTCAGCTCGTCGTCACGTGCATCTACGCTGCTGGCCGCGGGCGCTCACGGTGCAATTAACCGTAAAGATCCAGAGGTTGCCGATTGTTTCACGCGCGTGCCCGAAGATCCATCAGCCTGGGCAGCCTGGGAAGCTGCCGGTCAGCCATTGCTGGCGATGTTCAGGGCGCAAAATGATGGCCGACTGGCCGATTATGTGGTCTCTCACGCGGGTGAGACTGCCTTCCCGCGCAGTTTCCAGCTTCTCGGCGAGCCACGCGATGGTCACATTCCGACACTTACGTTCTACGGTGCCACTAGTGGCTATCACTTTACCTTCCTGGGTAAGCCAGGGTCGGCGTCGCCGACCGAAATGCTGCGGCGGGCCAATCTCCGCGCCGGTGAGGCGGTGTTGATCTACTACGGGGTTGGGAGCGATGACCTGGTTGATACCGGCGGTCTGGAGGCTATCGAGGCGGCGCGGCAAATGGGAGCGCGGATCGTCGTCGTTACCGTCAGCGATGCGCAACGCGAGTTTGTCCTCTCGTTGGGCTTCGGGGCTGCCCTACGTGGTGTCGTCAGCCTGGCGGAACTCAAACGGCGCTTCGGCGATGAGTTTGAGTGGCCGCGCACGATGCCGCCGCTGCCGAACGCCCGCCAGGACCCGCAGGGTCTGAAAGAGGCTGTCCGCCGCTTCAACGATCTTGTCTTCAAGCCGTTAGGAAGCGCGGTCGGTGTCTTCTTGCGGAGTGCCGACAATCCGCGTGGCTACCCCGATCTGATCATTGAGCGGGCTGCCCACGATGCATTGGCGGTGAGTGCGATGCTGATCAAGCCCTTCACCGGACGGATTGTCTACTTCGAGGACATTGGTGGGCGGCGTTACTCCTTCTTCGCACCGCAAATCTGGGTGCGCCAGCGCCGCATCTACATGCCGACGGCGCAGATCTTTGGTACGCACCTCTCAAATGCGTATGAAATTCTGCGTCTGAATGATGAGATCAGCGCCGGTCTGCTGACGATCACCGAGCCGGCAGTGGTGCCGTGGGAGGAACTACCCGAAGCACATCAGGCGATGTGGGAGAATCGCCACACGGCGGCAACCTATGTGGTGAATCACGCCCTGCCACGTCTCGGCCTGAAGAACAGGGACGAGCTGTACGAAGCGTGGACGGCGGGCGAGCGGTAGCGCGGATGGGTATTGAACAGGTAACGGACGGAAGATCGAAACTTCCGTCCGTTATCTTTTGGCCGTCGAGGCATGCTGAGCCGATTATCGTTGCCGTGGTTGTCCTGATGGGCAGACGCGCTCGAACCAGATGATACCACCGACGGCTATCGTCACCAAACCGGCGAAAACTAAGTAAGCCTCTGAAGGGTGCGCCTGCGTAATGTACACACCCACCAAACCACTCGCGCCGGCCAGCAGGTAGCAGGTGAGCACAGCTTCG
Organism: Chloroflexus sp.; assembly: GCF_034432675.1. Classification (GTDB taxonomy): domain Bacteria; phylum Chloroflexota; class Chloroflexia; order Chloroflexales; family Chloroflexaceae; genus Chloroflexus. The sequence continues at coordinate 8,538 of NZ_DAOUBI010000031.1, forward strand.
CGCTTTGTCATCCCCAGCGTGTGCAAGCGATGAGAGAGATGATCTTTTCCTGCAGTTGTAAAGGGATTCACTCCGCGCCGGATACGAGCGACAATTACCAGGGCCAGATCGAAGAGTGGTAAGCCGAGCACACACACCGGTACCAGCCAGGTGACCAAGGGAATGTTGTTTAGAAAGCGAAGTTTAATCGCCAGCGCTGCCAGAATAAACCCGATAAACAGACTACCAGTATCGCCCATAAAGATACTGGCCGGATTAAAGTTGTAGCGGAGAAAGCCGATACAGGCGCCGATTAACGCCGCCGCCATCGCTCCAACCAGCACCTGACGCGGTTGATTCATGGCGGCCAGCAAGAGAAAAAATGCTGCCGCAATAATGGCAACGCCACTCGATAACCCGTCCATGTTGTCGAGAAAATTGATAGCGTTGGTGATAACAACCACCCATAAGAGTGTCACCATCCAGTTGAGAATCGGCTCTGCGAAGAGTTGCACCTGGGTACCGCCGAGCAACAAGACAGTTGCCGCCAGGATTTGACCACCGAGCTTGATGAGTGCCTTCATTCCCCAACGGTCATCGGCTAGACCGAAGAGTGAGACGATAGTAGCGCCCAGCAAGATACCGATCAGTTCACGAATATGCGCCAGGTCGCCGAATAAGAGCAGGGCAGCCACAAAAGCGGCATAGATCGCCGCGCCGCCGAGGAGCGGGATTGGCGTGGAGTGGCTATCACGGCTGCGTGGAATCGCAATGAAGCCACTGCGCAATGCTGCTCGCCGAGCCAACGGCGTAGCGAGGATCGAGAAGGTGAGGGCGGCGATGAGGATTAAGGCGATATTAGCCATACGGTGGGTTCCCCGGTCTTGCAAAGGAATGTAATCTCTTGCGAATCTGTCCTCTCGCCTTTATGGTGTAGCCGTGTGGTGTGCGATGGTCATTGTCGCATCTGTTCCAGCACCGTAATGAGCTGTTCGATCTGGTCTGCTTCGTTGTTGCGACCACTGCTCTTAAGTATCGAGAGCAAACGTTGCGCTTCGGCGACAGCCGCATCGTACTGAAGCGTTTCGCTCAAAACCAGCGTGTATTGCTGGCTGAGCGCGGGATTGGTGGGCTGGATGGCTACAGCGCGGGCGTATGGTGCTACCGCACCGGCCATATCGCCGGTTTGTACTGCCAGGCGGGCGACAGCGGCATACAACCTGCTTGCCTGATCGGATAGTGCCGGCAGTTCAATCGCCCGTTCGGGCTTCCCTTGTGCTTCGGTGAAGATTTGGTCGGCGCGTTCGGCTTGGACGGCAAAAGCCGCCCGAAGCTGGCTTAGCAAGTCAGGCCGGCTCTGCAACGCACGCGCAATGCGATCCAAGTTGTCGACCATCTGTTGTGGTGACTGTTCAATAGCCTGAACGTAGAAGGTGGCAGCAGCGTCCAGATCGCCGGTGCGGAAGCGTACCAGGTCACCCCGCCGCAGCGCCGTATCACCGTAGCGTGGATCGAGACGGGCCGATGTTTGCAACAGTTCATCAGCCTGCTGGAAGAAGGCACCAGCCTGCGCCGTGTCGCCGTTTGTCGTCGCATATTCGGCCAATTGCATCAACACACCGGCGCGCTCGTTGATCAGGGTAACATCACGCGGCGCGATCTCTGCCACCCGTTCGTACCAGTAAAGCGCCTTGTACAGCCGTTGGACATCACCCGTCCAGCCGTACCAGAAGGTGTTGATCCGTCCCGAATTAGCGTAATGATCTTTGTTCAGCGGGCTGAGCTGATGGGCACGAAGCAGCGCTGCTTCGGCGTGAGCCAACAAACTGAGGGGTGTCGAGCGTTGGACAAACGCCGTGATCGCCGATATGCCATCAAGACGGAGGAAGACATCAAGATCAGGTTGACCGGCGTCACCGATAGCGACACCCTGGTTGCGCAGCCCATCAGCCAGCGTCATCAACGTGCGGGCAAGGTGGAGATAGTAGAAATCCTCGCCGGGATTGGCCCGAATCGCGCCCAGATATTCATTCAGCGCAGCCAGGATGATCTGCGCGGATGGATTGCTCTGTTCGCTGTAACTCTGGGCCTGTTGAAAGCGCATATCGGCGTAGACTGGTTGGACATTGAGCCACCAGACCAGTGCAACGGTGATCAGGCCGATCAGGCCGGCCATCCCGAACGTTGTGCCATCCGGTCGTTGAGCACCGATCTGGCGTGCCGGTATTCGTTGCGGATTGCGCCGGGCAGGCTGGCGTCCGCCCGTCTTTGTCGGCTGGGCTGCCGGCTCAGGAACAGGTATCGCTGCCTGAGCATCTTCTATCTGCTTCGCTGCCACACTCAAGCCCAGCAACATCCAGAACATCATCAGCGTTGCCACAATTGGAATGCCGGTCAAGCCTTCAACCAGATGGGCTGTGATCGCACTCAGCACACCAATGATCAGCAGTTGATGACGCCAGCTCGTTGAGGCTTGTAGTTGCTGCCAGCAAAACAGCACTAGGCTCCCGATCAGCCAGCAGTAGGCAGCTAACCCTAAGAGACCTTTCGTCACGACCTCATCGAGGAAGGCTTGATGTGAACGGTCAGGTGATGCACCCCGCGCTTCGACATTAGCCAGCGACGGCGGATAGAAGCGGTTGAATGCGACAAACATACTCTCTGGCCCCCAACCGATGATCAGCCGCAGCGGATCACTGGTAATCAGGCCGAGCGTACCGCCGGCGTGCTCGTCACCTACCCAGATCAGACGACGCACCAGCCCGGTACCGCTCTCCACCTCTAGCAGTCGCCCCATCCGTCCCACATAGGGAATCTCGCGCAGACGGTTGAAGAAGGGCGCATCCGACAGATTAAACACGATCAGGAAGCCACCAACTATCAATGTGAGAGCGATCCAGCCGGCCAGCATCTGACCCAGACGGCGACTGTTGCGTTCATCACCGGTCGCCGCCAATCGTCGTTTCCCAAACCAGAGCGCGAGTGAGATAAACAGAAAAAGACCAGCTCCCAGGCCGATCCATGGGCCGCGACTCTGACTGAAGAAGATCGTCAGGAGGATCAGCACCAACGCCAGCGCACTGGCTACCGCCTGCAACTGCCAGGTCAGCCGCGACGGTTCTGATGGTATCTTTACGGCGAGACGTAATCCATAGCCGGCCAACAGTGCTACCACCGCTCCCACAAGCCAGAGCCACCAATCCAGCGCATTGGCCGCGATCTCAGCAGAGGCAACCTGCTGAACACCGGCGGTTGCATTGTAGGCAAAACTCATCCCAAAACCGAGCAGGAACAACAGGGTCACCACCAGCGGCCAGCGCGGTAGGGCCGCACCACGGTCGACGGTCAACAGCCACCACAGGGCCGTCGCACAGCCGACAGCCCCCGGAAAGAGCCACCAGTACCGAAAATCAATGGTGCGAATAGCAACACTAAACTTGACCGTCGCGAGAATGAGCAGGGTACCGGCCAGCCAGATCAGCAATTGGCTGCCTGCCCAACGCCATTCAGTTACCGGCTGGCTCGCACCCGGCGCCTGGTGGGCAGCCGCCAGCGCGGCCATCATGCGGTAGAGTGCGAGGGGCACGATCATGATCAGATAAGCGGCCACAAAGATCGAATTGCCCAGGGTTGACGCCACGCGCGCAATGACATCGCCGCGCCAGGGCAGGGGATCGAGCTGATAGTGCTGCATGATCCCATAGATTGCCACCACGGTACCGGCTGCCAGATTAAGCGAAATAAAGCGCTCGCGTTGGGTGGCTGTGCGGAGCGTGGTTGCGATCAGGACACCGAATATGACATACGAAAGAAACGTATACAACCCCTGCATCCGTTGGTACGACCCCCACAGACTGGTTGTCGGAGTCACGGAGGTAATCGTCGTGATCACAAAGACAGCGGTATAGCCTGCTACCGGCCAGAACAGCGGATGCCTGCGCAGCGCCGTCCAGTTCCAACCGGTTGTGGTCTGTCCTGCCGGACTTCGGCGATTGATCTGGTCGATCAGCCAGACCAGTGCCGCAGCCAGCCCGATCAGGGCCAGCGAACGCAACACAGCAGCTTTATCAGGTTCAAAGTGGCGCACCGAGTAGAGGTTGAAATAGATCGGCACCAGCGTCAGTGCCAGCAACCAGCTTGACTCGATGATCCGTGCGCTCCACCGTCCAAGAACACTATGGGAACGCATAGGGGGTAATAACCTCTCTTCATCAAGCGATACACAGGGAACAGGAACTAGCGCTCCGGAATTAATTCAGCTTGGCGATGCATCTGCCATGCCTGCGCCCGTTCGAGAATCTGGCGGGCATTGGCGCGGCTATGATCGTTCGGAACACCATCAAGCATTGCTGCAATCTCATCAATCCGTTGTTCGGCGGATAATATCTCAACCGCTGTGCGGGTACGCCCGCCAACAACTTCTTTGCGAATATGGTAATGGGCATTGGCGAACGCGGCTACCTGTGGCAGGTGGGTGATACACAACACCTGATGGCGACGACTGATCATCCACAACTTCTGCCCAACCACATGACCGGCGCGACCTCCGACCCCAACATCAATTTCATCAAAGACCAGGGTTGGCACTTCATCAACTTGCGACAGAATCGACTTCAGCGCCAGCAACAGCCGGGCACTCTCGCCACCTGATGCGATACGCGCCAATGGTTTCAGCGGCTCACCAGGGTTAGGCGAAATCAGAAACTCAACCCGGTCGATACCGTTGCGATCACAGGCCAGGCGCCGACCATTGATCAGCGGCCCATTTGGATCATCCTGGTGATCAATCTGGACGGCAAACTGAACATTTGGCATCGCCAGGTCTTTCATGGCCATACTGATCTGCTGACTCAACTCTTCACCGACCTGCTTCCGCCGTTGCGATAGTTCGGCGGCCCGGCGCGCCAGCTCTTGCAGCAGAGCCTGTTCTTTCGCTTCCAGAGCCGCAATCTGGGTTGTAGCACTACTCAATTGCTCGATCTCGTCACCGGCGCGAGCAGCCTGCTCGATCAGCGTCGCCAGATCAACCCCATACTTACGTTGCAGATCGCGCAGCACCGTCAACCGATCCTCAATCACCTCAAGTCGGCGCGGGTCAACATCAAGATGCGAGCGATAGCTCCGCAGGGCAATCACCAAATCTTCAAGCTGGTACTGAAGCTCGGTAGCCTGCTGGGCGAGCGGCGCAGCCCGATCATCGAAACGACTCAATTCATTCAAAGCATCAACTGCCAGCGCCATCGCTTCCGAAGCCGGGCGCCCACTGCGGCCCTCGCCACCGCTATACAAGGCTCGATACGCCTCATCGGCCAGGGTTGCAATCCGGGTCGCATTCTGCACAATACTGCGCTCGCGCAACAACTCCTCTTCTTCGCCCGGTCTGAGCTTTGCCGCAGCCACATCATCGCACAACAATTGCAACTCCTCGATGCGAGCCTGGCGTCGCGCCTCACCGGTGCGCAAATCGTTCAACTGCGCCTGCACGGTACGCAATGCAGCTAACTGATCGGTTACCTGTTGCCGAAGCGGCAACAGATCGCCGAAGCGGTCGAGCAGATCAAGATGCGTGCGTGGATTAAAAAGCGACTGCCCCTCGTGCTGACCATGAATATCGATCAACCGGCTGCCAATCTCGCGGAGCACCGCACTATTCACGGCTCGACCATTGACACGAGCCACACTGCGCCCCGACTCAGCCGACATCTCACGGGTCAAAATAAGCTGACCGTCATCTTCATCGTACAGATCGTATTCAACCAGCAGAGGCACCAGGTGAGGGCAATCATCAAGACTAAAGACCCCCTCAACGCGGGCGCGCGCACAACCGGCACGCACAAACGTCGGATCAACCCGGTCACCACGCAGGGCACCGAGCGCATCAATAATGATCGACTTACCGGCGCCGGTTTCACCGGTCAGCACATTGAAACCCTGCTCGAAGCGCAGATGCAGTCGGTCAATAATCGCAAAATCCTGGATCTGCAACTCAATCAGCATACGGCAGGCACTGCTCGCGTAGGCATATCTGCACGATTGTTATCACTGTTGTGCATTGTACCACAATCGATTGTTAGCGGGGGCATCGCGGCGATGATAGATGCAGTGTAAGTAAAAGGTGTATCAAGCAGAGGTGGTCACCAAAGAATACTCGCGCCGTTTGCTCTGTTGCAAACATTGATTAAATGTGGTAACAATGGCTTCTGCACCCGCGAGCAAGCCGTTGTGGCAACGTTGCGCGTATCGCCTCTCACCTGAGCCAAACGGCGCTGCCACGTTCTGCGCCTCCGAACCGTCCGCATCATTCCCCCTTGCCCCAGGTGGCGGCGTGCGTGCTGCTGATGGTCTCCCGCGACCGCAGGTACCGCGACACGGCAGCGTGGCTGTTGACCACAGCTCAGGTTCGCCAGGCGGTGGACCTGCCCACCGTCCCCGCTCAC
>NZ_DAOUBI010000032.1:0-21543 GCF_034432675.1 Chloroflexus sp.
AAACTGTGCGACACGTGCATGACGAGCGGGTACGGCAATCCATCCAGCACGTGCTGGCATGGCTGGAGCGGTACACTGCCATTGGGCCAGTCGTCCACAACAGCACCCATGGTGATCATATCCGCTGATACACCAGTGGTTGACATAAGTTGTGGGTAATGCATAGCCCGCTGGGGGTAGGAACACTGATGCCGGATCGATCTTGCTGTCGGGTGTTGGTGCAAGGCGGCGATGCCCGTGCGCACCAGAGGCTCGCTCCCAGCCAGGGGGCGATGCCTGTGCGTGCCGGAGGCGCACGCTCCCAGGTATTGGTGCAAATCCAGATCAACCTGATGCGGTAGGGACACGGCATGCCGTACCCCTACCTTATTTCAGGTCAGGGTAATAATTGGATAGCGTGTCGTGCTTTATCTGCTACCAGACTTGCTATGCCTGGAGACTCGCAGGCGAAGATACACCGGCGAACAGGATGCCCAATACCGACGTTGGTCACTCTTCTCGCACAAAGCGCACCCGATCACCTGGTTGCAACAGCGTCGGTGGATCAGCAGTCGGATTGAACAATCGCAGGCCGGTGCGACCGATGATATGCCAGCCGCCGGGCAACTTTGTTGGATAGATACCGGTCATACCGGCAGCAATTGCCACCGATCCGGCGGGAACTGCCAGGCGCGGCGTTGCCCGCCGTGGCAGATGCAAGGCTGGCGGTAACCAGCCCAGATAAGGGTAGCCCGGAGTAAAACCGATCATCAGCACACGCTGTACGGTACCGGTATGTAAGGCTACTACCTCATCCGGTGACAACCCGGATTGGGCAGCGACCTCGTGGAGATCAGGCCCCTCATCGCCGCCGTAGCGCACCGGAATAACCACCTCGCGTCCGACGGGCATTGCGGTCAAGGGTGGATGTGCAACCAGATCGGCCAGGCGGGCAGCAAGGTGATCACGATTGGCGATTAGCGGATCGAAACAGACTAACAGCGAGTCAATTGCCGGCACCAGATCGATTAAACCGGAGGGTGGATCGGATTGCAGTGCAGCCATTGCAGCCAGCGGTGCCCCCGCGCCAGCCAGATCGGTCGGCCAACGCACCAGGAACGCTGCCTCGCCAAATGGATCAACCCGTCCGCTCATCGTTGTGGCGCCTGTACGGTGATGCCTGCGGCAGCCAGACCATGGCGGATCGTTGCTGCCCGCAGCGCGGCACCCGGTGTGTCGCCATGGATGCAAATTGTGGCGGCCTGTAATGGCACGAGCGTGCCATCAACGGCTCTGACCGAACCATCGCGAACAATATGCAGTGTCTGGGCCAGACATGCTGCCGGATCGATAATCAGGGCATCGGGATGATGCCGGTTGCGCAGCGTACCATCGGCTTCGTAGGTACGGTCGGCAAAAGCCTCTGCCAGCACCGGCACACCGACTTCGTGGCCAGCGGTGATCAGCAATGAGCCGGCCAGTCCAACCAGGGCCAGTTCACGGCTGAAGGCAGCCACAGCACGGGCAATCGCCATCGCCACGGTAAGGTCGCGGGCGGCCACATTGTAGAGCGCACCGTGAGGCTTCACATGGCGCAATTCAACCTTTTCCGAGCGGGCAATTGCGGCCAAAGCACCGATCTGAACCAGCACCCACGCCTCGATCTCATCCGGTGTTAGCGGTAATATCCGGCGGCCAAAGCCGTACAGATCGGGATAAGATGGATGAGCACCAACCGCCACCCCAAGGTCACGGCAACGCCGGACAGTGCGCCGCATCACCATCGGATCACCGGCATGACCGCCACAGGCGACATTTGCCGAACTGACAAACGGCAGTACGCCATCGTCGTCACCGACCTGAAAAGCGCCGTAACTCTCACCACAATCGCAGTTGATATCTATCGTTAACATCGCTTCGCTACCCTACTGGTGCCTCGGCAATTCTCGGCACCCGTTTCATCCCATGTCGTGCCACAAGCAGCAGCAATAGCATCACACCGGCATCAACCACGACCAGGATTGCGCCACTCACCGGGCCAAACCAGCCGATCAGTTGACCAAAGAGTGCCGGCAGAAACAACCCACCACCGGTACCGATGGTCAGCGCAACACTCAGCGCAGCCGCACTACGACCGGCAGCCTGTGTGATCAACAGCATCGTTGTGGGGAAGATCGGGCCACACGACAGTCCCATCAGCGCAACTGCGACCAGTGCTAAAGCGACCTGATTCACACCGATGACTAACAGCAAACCACCGGCGCCAAGACCGATCAGACACAAGAGCAGCATCCGCAACGCACCCAGGCGATCTCCCCAAAAGATGGCCGCCATGCGTCCGGCGGTCAACATCCCCCAGAACAGACTACTGCCCAGGGCTGCAATCGGTGCAGCCAGACCACCACCGCGTTCGAGAATCAGCGCAATCCAACCACCAATGCCGATTTCGGTACCGATGTAGGTAAACATCAGCAACCCACACATCACGGCAGCCAGCCAGCGTGGCGGCCCGGCCATCTGGGCAGAGGGAGCCTGCGTCGGCTCACGCAATTGGGTGGCCGGCCAGACCAGAGCCAGCATGAGCAGTGCGCCGATCCAGATGGCAGCCTGGGGACGGTCGACAAGTGTCAACATCAGCGCAACCAGCAAAGGGCCGCCAATTGAACCAACACTGAAGAACAGATTCAGGGCATTCAAGGCACCGGCAGCGCCATGGTACAGGCGTGCGATCAGCAGGTTCCCGCCGGCCAGCATACCGCCGTAACCAAAACCGGCCATGCCTGCCCCAAGCAACATCCCAATCAGAACCGGACTGAAACCGAGTGCCAGTATGCCGCCACCCATCAGCGCAGCACCAATTGCAATCACGGGACGCATCCCCCAGCGCTGGATGGCCGAACCGACGCCTACAGAAGCTAGCACGCCACCCAGGGAAAACGCCGTAAACACAGCGCCCAGATCGGTCACTTCACGCCCGACCTGAGCTGCAAGGCCAGGAAGACTCGGCCCGATAGCCGACAACATCCAGCCCACACCCAGGTAAAGAGCGCCTACTATCAATAAAGCCAATGATGGTTTCACGACACCCGTACCAATCGCCGTACCGCCCAATTCGCTGCATTTGCAGCAGTCAATTCATCATAAAGCGCAGCAATGCGACGCGCAATGGTCGGCCAGCTATACTCGGCTGCACGCTGTACCGCAGCCGAACGCAGACGTGCAGCCAGATCTGCGTCGGTTAGAACACGTTCAATCTGGGCAGCTAACGCAGCATCATTATCGGGCGGGAAGAGCAACCCGCTATGGCGATCTTCAATCGTCAATGCCAATCCACCGACGTTAGAGGCGACGACCGCTGCACCGCAGGCCAGCGCTTCGAGGGCAGCCAGCCCAAACGACTCATAATGCGAGGGAGCAGCCACCACATCGGCAGCCACGTAATAGAGCGGTAGACGTTCCTGGGGTTGGGCACCGGCAAACACGACCTGATCTTGTACGCCCAGGGTACGGCGCAAATGATCGAGACGGCGCTGTTCACCATTCCACAGTGTGGCCTGAGTCTCGTCTTCACCACCGATCAGCACCACCTGCAAGCGATCACGCCACTCTGGATGGTCGGCAAGCAACCGCGCCGCCGCTCGAATCAGGGCATCCATCCCCTTCAGTGGTTCCATCCGCCCCACACACACCAGAAGGATCGCGTCTGCCGAAATGCCCAATGCCGCCCGTGCCGCAGTGCGATCCCTCGGTTGAAAGCGACGCAAATCAACCCCGCACGGAATAACCCGAATCTGCCCGATATCGGCGCCATAATGCCAAACCATTTGCGCTCGATCAAGTGGCGTAGCCGCAACGACGGCATCAACTTCGCGCATTAACCGCCGCTCAATTGCAATCCGACGCTTTGTTTCTACTTCTTCTTCAGAGCGGGCGACACTGTTTTTCATGGCGCCCAAGGTATGAAACATCTGTACCACTGGCGCTCGCCAGACCCGCCGCAGACGCAGAGCCGCCTCACCGGATAGCCAGTAATGGCTATGGATGAGATCGTAACTCAGATCTTCGCCATCGGCAAAACAGCGCACCCGGCTGACAAACTCCGGCAGATAGGTCAAGAGCAGATTCTTATCGTAAGGCGCTGCTGGACCGGCGTGCAGGCTAATCAACCGCACACCACGGCTCAGCGGAACCATCATCGGCGTATCGCGGTCTTGACTACGGGTAAAAATATCAACTTGTATCCCCCGTTGCCCCAATTCACGGGCCAACTCGCGCACGTAGACATTCATCCCGCCCGCTTCTTTACCACCCAACCGGGCCAGCGGACTACTATGCACACTCAACATTGCCACTCGCATGGATTCCTCTTAACGAATGAAAAGCGAGCGTATCGGAAAACCCGTACCGCCCGCCCCTCAGCGGAATAGTAAGCAGGTACAAAACCTGCCTTTCTCGAGTGTTGTATCACAAATTATCTGATTGCACAAGTATTACCGGTAGAAGCTAGGACAGCGTGAGCCGGTGGAGAGGAAAACTGGGGTTAGTTCTGTTTGCAACCTGCCTGTATCAAATCTTGACCAATACCGGGCATCGTCACTGCGACTATCAATTGTCATTGGTCAGGCCTTTCACTGTGTTTTACGGCATTATTCGCGATGCACCGGTGCAGTTCCTACGTGGAGCGAACTTCATCATCTTCATGCGTCCCTTTTACCAGGGTCATGCACCGGCAAGAGCAACCGCTAAGCCCCGCACCAGATCGCGGCACGATTGGTGCGGCAGCCATGTTGCCGCACTCCAAACGATGCGCCACGGGCAACTCTGCCTGGCAATGGTATCCTCGCCGAAACGTGATCCCACTGCGTGCGGAGTGGGATCACCGGTCATACGCCGGTGATCGTCGGATCACGGTTCATAACGCTATCACTCCAGATTTGATAGCATGCCCCGTCACAGAACATCATATCGTCGCCTGACAGGAACGATATGGAATGACCATGAGGCATGGCATAGCCCCACTCTCCACACCGGTCATATACGAAGAGAACGGGGACAAACGAAGACGGATACGTCACCACCTGATGCAACACCAAACGGTAACAAATTATTTCTGCTCCCCAACTGGTCATTGAGGTCACCACCAAAACCGATACTTGAAGAGAGCCCAAATCGCATAAAACCCCTGAATCGGTTTCATCTTCTTTCCCTCTTCATAAGTACGCCCCAGATAGCTCACTGGAACTTCGTAAATTCGATAACCTCGTCTCAGGACCTTGGCCGCAATCTCCGGCTCAATCCGAAAATCATTACTTTCCAATTGCAAATCACGCAAAATATCAGTTCGTATCACCTTATAGCAAGTTTCCATATCAGAAATCCAGCAATTAAACAAAAAGTTGGTCAGGAACGTCAAAAACTTATTACCCAGCGCGTTCCAAAAATACATACCGGTATGCCGGCCAAGAAATCGGCTTCCGAATACAACATCAACTCGACCAGAAGCAATCGGCTTGACCAGCTCGTAATAATCCTGTGGATCGTACTCGAGATCGGCGTCTTGGACAATGGTGATCTCCCCACAGGCATGGACTAGGCCACTGCGTACCGCCGCGCCTTTGCCACGATTATGTGGATGCCGGATGACGGTGATATGGGGTCGAGAACGACGTAGTTCTGCCAGAATTGCCGGTGTCTCGTCGGTAGAGTGATCATCAACGATGATGATCTCTTTATCGAGATCAACCGCTTCAACCTGATCGAGAATCAATGGTAACGTAGCAGCTTCATTATAGCAGGGGATAATGACCGAAAGCAACGGACGTTTCATTGAGAGGTGAGGGTTCATACAAAAACTAATGTTTCAGATAGAGCAGAAAGACCTTAAATTGTAATTATTACAAGATTGTGATGATTATAACACAAAAGCTTACGAAGAATTTGTAACCTCGTCCGACGGCAACGGAAATAAAATGTTTCAGAATTGAAACAAAAATAAACGGTGAACGAAGCCATCCGATCTTGATTTAGCATCTGTCATGACCTAGCATAGAAAAAGGCAAGTTCGTTCGCCAGCCTACTGCCGCGCAAGCATTGGTGTATCCGTGGTATGATGCGGGTACGACGTCATGATCTAGCATGCGCGGTTTGCAGACCAGCGCACATGATGCAACTACGAGCGAGGCAACGATGCCAATCACAGTAGAACACGTCACGCACTTCTTGACAGCGGCGGCGGAAATTATTCATGCTCATCGTGACGAGCTAACTGCACTGGATGCAGCAATTGGTGATGCCGATCATGGCGCAAACCTTGATCGCGGATTCGCTGCGGTGCTTTCCCGCCTGCCCACCGTTGCCGACAAAGACATCGGCACCGTGCTCAAGACGACCGGAATGACGATTGTCTCGACAGTAGGCGGTGCTTCCGGCCCTCTGTACGGTACTGCCTTCGTTCGCGCCGGTATGGCTCTGGCAGATCGGCATGAACTGAGTGACGAAGATGTTGTCCTGGCCCTGGAAGCCGCTCTGGCCGGCATCGTGGCGCGTGGCAAAGCGCAACGCGGTGAAAAGACGATGGTTGACGCGCTGGCCCCGGCTATCGAAGCGCTCCAATCAGCGCTGGCCGAGGGCAAGTCGTTAGGACGGGCATTGTTGGCTGCTGCGTCGGCGGCTGAAGCGGGCGCAAAAGCAACCATCCCTATGCTGGCGATGAAGGGACGTGCCTCATACCTTGGTGAACGCAGTATCGGGCATCAGGACCCGGGAGCAACTTCGACGGCGTATCTGTTACGAGCGCTGGCGATGACGTGTAGCCGTAATGAGGAGGAGGCATGATAGGGCTCTTGATCGTCTCGCATAGCGCACGATTGGCTGAAGGCGTGCAAGAGTTTGTCGGCCAAATCAGTGGTGGTCAGATTCCGATTATCGCTGCAGGCGGGGCCAGTGATGGCTCGCTTGGTACCAGCGTCGAACGCATTCTGGCCGGCCTCGAGCAGTTGCGTACCACCGACGGCATTCTGGCGCTGGTCGATCTAGGTAGTGCTGTGATGAGCGTGGAAACAGCCCTGGAGTATTTTTCCGGCCCACCAGTCCATATCAGTAATGCGCCGCTGGTAGAGGGGGCTTATCTGGCTGCGATTGAGGCAACCAGCGCTACAGCCACTCTTGAACACGTTGCCAGCGCTGCCTTGCAGGCCCGCGACCTGATTAAGGTGTATGAGTAATTCTATGACTGAAGTGATATTAACCGTAACCAATCCGGTTGGTCTTCACGCACGACCGGCAAAGCTCTTTGTTGAAACTGTCCGTGCTTACAAGAGTACGGTGACTATTCAGAATTTGAGCCGACCGCAAACGAAGGAGCTGCCGGTCACTGCTTTTAATCTGTTGCAGATTGGTGTTCGTCAGGGACACCAAATCCGGTTGCGTGCCAGTGGTGAAGATGAGGCAGAAGTCATTGCTGCTCTAACCAAACTGGTGGAAGAGAATTTTGGCGAGTAGCAGGTAGAGGCATCATGATGGCTGGGAGACTTCGCGGTGCAGGGGGAGCTGCCGGTTTGGCGTTAGGGCCAGCGTACCACTGGCAACGAGTGTCCATCCCTACCGATCCGCCCAATGAACCGCCAGAAGCAGCATTGGCCCGCTTTCACGCTGCCCAACACACCGCGGCCAACCGCCTACGGGCACTGGCCGAACGGCAACGCGCTGCCGGCCTGCGCGAGGCCGATCTCTTCGATGCACAGGCGCTGCTGGTTGAAGATGAAACGCTGACTGACGGCGTAACTGCATTGCTGCTCGACGGTCAGCCCCTCATTCCTGCGATTCAGACGGTGGTGCGCCAGATGGAAGAGGCGCTGGCTGCGCTTGACGATGACTATTTACGTGAACGGGCAGCCGATATTGCCGCGGTTGGGGTTGAGTTGCTGCGTGCGCTGAGCGGGGATCACACGCCACCGCCGATCCCGCCCGGCGCCATTGTTATCGCCGATGATCTGACCCCCGCGGAGACGGTTGATCTTCCGCATCACGTTGCCGGCTTTGCCACTGCCGGCGGTGGTCCAACCGGCCATACCATCATCCTGGCCCGTTCACGTGGGGTGCCGGCGGTTGTCGGTTTGGGAGAAGCTATTCTGCACATCCCCGCCGATACGACGCTCCTTCTCGATGGTGATGCGGCTCTGGTGATGGTTGATCCAGATGAAGCCGCACTACAGGCAGCTCAGGAACGGATGGCTGCCATTCAGGAGACTCGCCGACGCCAGGCAGCCCTGCGCGATCTTCCCGGCCGGTTGCGCGATGGCCGCTCAATCGCACTGTGGGCAAATATCGGTCGTCCAGCCGAGGCTCGCCTGGCCCGTGACAACGGTGCCGAAGGGATTGGCCTCTTTCGGACCGAGTTTCTCTTCCTTGACCGCAGTGCACCTCCCGATGAAGACGAGCAATTTGCGGCGTATCGCGCCGTCATCACCGAACTGCCCGACCGTCCGATTGTGATTCGGACGCTCGATGTAGGTGGTGATAAGCCGCTGCCCTACCTGCCGCTTCCCCCTGAAGCCAATCCATTTCTGGGGGTGCGCGGCGTTCGGCTGTCGATGCAGCGCCCTGATCTCTTTCAGGTGCAATTACGGGCATTGCTGCGTGCTGCCTTCTACGGCGACATCTGGATTATGCTGCCGATGGTCACCACGCTGGCCGACCTGGCATGGGGGCGAGAGCAGATGCGTGAAGCGGCTGCTGCGCTGGCCGCAGCCGGGATTGAACATCGCGCTGATCCGCCGCTGGGCATTATGATTGAGACACCGGCAGCGGCAGTGCTGGCCGACCAATTTGCGCGTCACGCCGCCTTCTTCAGTATTGGCAGTAACGATCTTGCCCAGTACACACTGGCGGTTGATCGTGGTCACCCGACGCTGGCCACGCAATATCGGGCCGATGATCCGGCCGTGTGGCGGATGATTGAACTGGCCGCTCGCGCCGCACGGCAGGCCGGTATTCCGATTGGCATCTGTGGCGAACTCGGTGGCGAACCGGATGCTGCGGTGGCCCTGGCCGGCCTTGGACTTAATGAATTGAGCATGGCCCCGGCGCATATTCCGGTTGTCAAAGAGCGATTGGCGCAGACTTCGTGGGCTGAAGCGCAGGCTGCCGCAGCCCGGATGGTGCAGAGGGTTGAATAACGTCTGAGAGGTTCTATGTCCGAGCGCCCCTGGATCGAACTCTTCCCCGGCGTTCACCGCCGGCGCATTGCCCTCACCGACCGTATCTATCAGATGGAGGTCCGGCTGACAGCCGGAAGTCACGTGCCGCTGCATAGCCATCCCGAAGACCAGGTGGCGTATGTAGTAAGTGGCCGGTTGCGGTTTCAGGTTGGTGAAGAGATCATCGAGGCGACGGCAGGTCGTTCGGTTGCTATTCCCGGTGGCACACCCCACGCGGTGTGGACAGTAGAGGATACCCTCGCGATTGACACCTTTAGTCCGCCACGGACTGATTATTTACAGGTTGATGGCGATTGATGGCCGCGAGAGGGGATCATAGGTACACGCATCCGGTCGATGCACAGGGGACACGGGAGCGTGGCTTCCGCGCACCAATCCCAGCCATACCCCCTACGTATCGCGGCCTGATGCAACGCCTCCAAACCAACGCGGCAATAACGCCAGCAGGCCCCGCACCCGTTCGCGTAATTCTTCGCGGGCGGCGACAAAGGCGGCATGCCGCTGATCAGCAGTACCCTGAACAGCCACCGGATCGGCTACACTCCAGTGAATATGGCGGGCTGCCTCTGGCCACACCGGACACTCCTCGTGCGCAATGTCACACACCGTTACAATCAGATTAGGACGCTGATCGATGATCATGGTGATCGATTTGGAAACTTGCTGATCAATCGGTATCCCCACCTCTGCCATGACAGTGATGGCTAACGGATGGACAGCCTGCGGGTGCGTTCCAGCACTCATCGCCTGGACTCGACCATCGCTCAACACACGCAACCAGGCCTCGGCTATTTGCGAGCGGGCACTGTTGGCGCGGCACAGGAATGCCACTTTCACCGCCGGTAGATCAAGCGGACGGCTGCCCGGCAATGCCAGTTCATCACCGATGCCGGTCAACAGGGCAGCCAGCGCTGCCAGATCGAGGCTGTAGTAGACAACCCGCCCATCAGCGTCGCTGCGGTGGGCACGCACCAGACCGGTCTGGCGCAGCACATGCAGGTGATACGAGACCAGATTCTGGGCCAGACCGAGCATCGTCACCAGCTCACTCACCTGGCGATCACTCTCGCGGAGCGCATTGATGATATTCCAGCGCGTTTCGTCGGCCAACAGACGCAGCCCGTTCAGTGCTGATAAAGGGGGTTGGGCATTCATAGGGCATGAGACTCTCTGCAATACGGCGTGACCGTATCGTACCAGAGCCGGGCGGGTTCGGCAAGGATGAGAGGGGGAGTGGGATCAACCTACGCACAACCTTTTCAAGAACACCTTGCACAGCATGGCCAAAGTCGTGTGACGTAAACTTGAAGATGGAACACTTCTGGAACCGTGCTGCCATTTATATTGGTTATACTCTCACACCCATAAAGATCTTCGCCTGATCAAATTTCTTTAAACGAACAGCTAATGCGGTCGCAGTTGTTTAAGGTATTCGATAACGTCTGCTGCAAGAGAAAATCGTAAGCATTGTTGAGCTACAGCTTCAGCCGCCGGCAAGGACCACTGTCGAATAATATCCTTAATTACCGGAATAAAGGATGGTGCCATACTAAATTCATCAAGGTGTAAACCAAGTAACAGCGGCACTGCTAGAGGATCACCCGCTAGCTCTCCGCATAGCCCTACCCACTTTCCTGCTGAGTGGGCAGATCGAATTGTTGTATCGATAAGATGTAAGACTGCCGGATGGTATGGACTTGCAAGCCCCGAAACCCGTTCATTCGTTCGATCCACAGCCAATGCATACTGAGTCAAATCATTTGTTCCAATACTAAAAAAGTCTACTAACAGCGCAAAGCGATCGGCCAACAATGCGGCTGCCGGAACTTCGACCATAATACCAAATTGAATCTTATCTGGAAGAGGAAATCCTTGTGTGCGCACATAAGTCTGAGCCTCTTCAAAGATCTCTCTCGCTCTTGTCACCTCAGCCAGCGAAGACACCATTGGTAGCATAATTCGAAGATCACAAGTAGTTCCGCTTGCCCTGGTCTGAGCGGCAGCAGTGAGTAGAGCAATAAATTGTTGTTCCAAAATGTCTGGTCGTTCACGAATTGTGCGAATTCCCCGCCAACCGAGAAAAGGGTTTGGTTCTTTCTGCGTACCAAGATAGGGAAATTCTTTATCTCCTCCGATATCAAGAGTACGCACAACCACTGGACGGTTACCCATCACCTTAAATACATTTTGATACGCACGTACTTGTTCAGCAAGTGTAGGAATGTTATTTCGCTGCAGATAAAGAAACTCTGTTCGAAATAATCCTACCCCTTCCGCTCCAAAATCAATAGCTGACTTAGCATCTTCAGTACTTCCGATATTTGCAACTACTTTTGACTGAAAAGAGCCATCTTTAGTCACTGCCGGTAGAGTAGACTGACTTAAAACGAAATGATACCGCGAATTGATCAGTTCTTTTTCTTTACGAGCGATCTCTAGTTCATGGAGAGTAGGTCCAACGTTAAAGAGACCACTATCACCATTCACTATAGCTAACGTACCATTACGAATATCATGCAACTCAAGAGGGACACTTACTACTGCTGGTATTTCCATTGCTCGAGCTAAAATTACTGTGTGGGAAGTTGGGCCACCGCGAGAGGTAACAATGGCCAGTATCTTATCGCGATCAAATTGAATAGTATCTGAAGGTGTTAAATCTTCAGCAACCACAATGATCGGTTCGACAACTTCTCCCGCCTTTTCCTCTTTCCCTGATTCCTGAAGGCAGCGCAATACACGGTGAGCCACATCTCGCACATCTTGAGCACGACTGCGAAAATATTCATCCTCAAGGCTTGAGAGTGCTTCCGCAAATTGCTCAAACGCCTTATACACTGCGGCTTTTGCATTACGATGCTCACGTAGCACCATTGTCTGCAAAGTTGCTAACAGCTCTTCATCAGAGAGGAAGAGTCGATGAGCAGTGAATATTACTGCCTCTTCCTCTCCAGCAATCTCACGCGCTCGTTCTTCTAATGCTATTAATTGCGTATGTGCTTGTTGCAAAGCATGTTGAAGATGACGCCATTCACTTATTGAATCATCGGCAGAGTGTTCAGAGACGGTAACTTGTTGGCTACGGTAGACGAAAACTGGGCCAATAGCTATCCCTGGTGAACCCGATTGTCCTTGATATCGTGGCATCTTTTCCAGATCCTCTACTCAGAAAGATTCCTGATCATGAATGAGACGTTGTCGATTCCTCAAAATTATGCTGAATAAGATCGATTAAAGCATTTATCGCTTCTTGAGCTTGATCGCCCTGAGCTACGATCTCCACTGTATCGCCTTGGTTTACAGCTAACGTTAGGACACTTAAGGCACTTTTAGCGTTGACCGGCGGCTTTGAACCATTCAACTTACGAACCGTAATGGAACAGGGAAATCTAGCTGCCAGAGTCACAAAACGCGCTACAGGACGAGCATGCAGACCTGCTGGATGGTCAATGGTAATGATTGTTGAAACTTGTGTGTTCATAACCAATACCTCAATAATTGATCTTGTTCCTGACGAAGCTGAAAAATAACCTGACTTTTGTTCAATTCAACCTCATCATAGTGAATTGGACAATTTGCCTTAATAGGGCGTATCACCGTTGCCCCAACGATCAAACCTAAAGACACTTCACCCTCACGATGAGCTTTTTCAAACCGTTCAATCATGCCGTATGCGGTGAAGCCACCTAAAGAGTCTATGACCTCTCCAGGATATAGATCACGTTTAGCATAAGCTACTGTCTCTGCAACTGGTGGACGAGAAGTAGCAAGTAATCCTTCCTGCTCAAGTACAACTCGTGCCACAGTGATAGGTGCTTCAAGATTTGCAAGGTGGTAAGGACGATACAATATCCAATAGTTATGATCGGCATGACCAAGCAATCTTAGATAACGCAAGTCACGAATAATTTTAGGCTGATTCGTGGTAATAACCACAAATACACCAGGTGCTACATCACCAACTGCAAAATCAACCACTTTTGTATTATTGAAAATACCACCCAGTGCTTTAGGAAGAAACACTTTTGGCAAATCTGCCACTGTACAAGAGGGACCATATCCTCCAGTTACTTCTGGCGCATACCCAAGGGCATTGCCGATTGCAGTCATTTCAACCATGGTTTTTGTACCATCTACAAATGATGTCAACATTTTGGGGTTCATGCCTTGTTTTTGCGCTTGTAGTCGCAGACGATCAGGCGTAGCTGTTCGGTCAAGGGGATTGTTCTTTCCTTTACCAATATAGGCCACCTCAAAGCCCAGTGCATCAGCAAAATCAAACAGTTCTTTGATGGCACCCGGTTCATCGCCTGCGGCAAGAGTATAAATTACACCTCTTTCGGCAGCTAATGTAGCTAAACGATAACCAATCGTAGCATCTGTTTCAACATTCATATTGACAACATGCTTACTATGTTGGATAGCAGCATAGCAAACACGGGCGCCAACTTCAGGGATACCAGTGCATTCTAAGATAACGTCCAGATTTGCAATCTGAACGAGAAAAGCTGCATCAACTGTTGCAATTCGATGACCTGAGTCAATCAACTCAGCGGCCTTTTCCGGATTCTCATCAAGGTGAATTATCATCTCCTGTAATACACCACTCTCTAAATAACCTCTCTCTGCCTGACCGGGGATAATATCTGCAACTGCTACCACTCGCAAACCTTCCATCCTTTCAGTCTGGCTAATAAAACCGATCCCCATCTGTCCGGCACCAATCAAACCTACTCGTATCATCTTTTGGTGTTGGGAATATTGAATGAGACGTTCACGTAAAGACATGACCTGAGTCCTTTCGGGTTAAAATTCCTTCTGGATGAAAACCATATATGTCGCCAAGATTAAAGTTAGAAAGAGCAAAGAAAGCAACTACATGCCATTCTTGGCATGTTTTCATGATCATAATGTATTGTTTTTAGTCGATCCGGAATTTAATGCTTCATTCTGTAATTAACCCCTTTAAAATAAGATTGCAATGTTAAGCCATAAAGCACCTTACTCCACTTAAGGATCAGACACAAAACCAAAGGTTTCACCTATCTTAATATGTGGAAGTGGGCGCATCTCAACACAAATGTCACCTAGCATTTCAGGAGTTCTCTCTCCATTGAACTTAATCACGAAATGTCCAAGCGAACGTAAGTTTTGATTTGCGACCTCTCCCACAGCAAGGATTGTGAAACGCTCATCACCAATGTAAAATGATTCTCCCACAACTACATCTGAGATGAGCGTTCCACCATTGTGAAGAATGGCAAAACTACGTAATTCGTCCGGCGCATCTTGTCCAAAGAAAACCATTATCCCGGCTGAACAAAACTCGCTGACAAGCGGACCAATTGCAGAAATAGTCGCTGAAAATTTGATCATGCGAATTCCTACTAGTACTACTCATCGATTAATTCCACATCTTCCGGTCTTACACCTGAGACAAAATATTCTTCAGTGATAAAGCGCATCAATGGACCAGAAGGCGAAGTTGGATAGATATCAACGGTCGGCACTTTTTTCATAGGATAGACACCAATGCGCGCAGTACCTCCACAATCGATCACAGCCACTGCGATTTCACTGAAATCGGCTTTTGATTTAAACCCATCGAACGGTCGCCCGCCAGTCAGATTAGCGATATGTTGCGCGAGAGGATGAATGCCGCCACCTGTTACAGAATAAATGAGATCCCTGCCCGGTTTCGGTTCAATAATGAGAGGCCCCCCCCAACCCTTTGGTCCCTTCTTAATCCGAACTTTGCGATACTTTTTCACCTCGGTCATAGACATATCCTCCTTTCTTGATTTGATTCGGGTATGAAGCTTGAGACCAAGATGCTTCATACCCTTCAACGATCAAAGGCCAACGCTGAAGATCCAAGCGATGATGACAGCGATAGGACCGGTAATAAGTCGAGAAAACAGTACTGCTGGTACCCCAACCTCAACCGTATCAGGCTCAGCTTCACCTAATGCCAAACCAACAGGGATAAAATCACATCCCACTTGTGGATTGATAGCAAATAAAGCTGGTAAGGCAACATATGCCGGGAGAGCCTGGCTGGCAAACTGAGTTCCTAATAACGTGCCTATAATCTGAGCGATCACAGCGCCTGGACCGAGAAGTGGTGATAGTACTGGCAAACCGATAATAAGTGACATAATCACCAAGCCTACCGGATTTGTAGCCAGTGGTTGCAAGGCTCGTGCTAAAATATCACCAATACCGGTGGCAAGAATAACGCCGATAAGGAAAGAGATAAATGCCATGAAGGGCAGGATATTTTTTACAACCTGATCGATCGCTTCTCGTCCTGATTGGTAGAGCACACCGACAACTTTACCGGCTCCACGACCGATGCGCTCTAACAGCTTTGTTATACCATCCATTGCCTTACCTCTTAAGCCGCATAGGCTACACGTCGAGCTAACAGGAATGTAGTTATTCGCTCAGTAACAAGACCACGAATGAAGATGACGATCAAGCCAACCATCAGATAACGTACTGCCAGTGCAGCCGTTTCTTCACTGCCGTAGCCAGCGGTTATACCTTGGGCAATACCTGCCCACACAAATAACTCGCCCGGATTCACATGAGGAAAAATACCTAGTGGTGGATGAACGAATGATACTGCCGCATCGTAGAAAGCCGGTTTGTAGCGTTCGGGCAAGAAGCGCCCCATAGTGTATGCCATTGGATTGGTGAGAACAAAGACGGATACAACTGGTAAGATCAAATAACGTAATGGGGTGTACAGAAAACCCTCTTTGCCGGCTGCCTCCCCAATCTTATCGATCCGCTCTTGACCGATAAGTGCAACTAGAGCATTGAAAGCTGTTAGTAGTACAATGACCAGTGGAACGATACCGGTTACCAACCCGACAAACGTCTCAGCTCCCTTCTGGAATAAGCCGATGAACCATATAGCGGCATCAACTAAAAATTCCATTACCTACCTCCCTGAAAAACTAAGCTACGACTAGACTACAACCCGACCCTGCGCACACTTTCGGCATACATAACCTCCTTTCAGCTCAATTCCGCAAAGAAGTGGTTTCGGCAGAAGGTGTCGACTCCACAAAATCCTGCTCCCGATCCTCTTTCTGCCGTGCTTTGAATTCAACAATATGCTGAGCCGCATTTCGTAAGGCAAGGACAAGTTTTGAGTGGATATGTCTGGGAAGTGATATGCTCTCATCTAACAAATCACGGACTGTCATGCCTTCCAATCCAGGTAGCGGCTTAAGTCTTGCTAGCACTGTCCATCCAGATAGTTGTTCACAATAACAAATTTTGTCTGTCTCTGGATCGACAACGAGAATAGCATATTGCCGACGCCTCCAGGCAGATCCTGCCATCCCAACCGATACCAGGCGACCAGACTTACGCAACTGGCTCACTCGGCCGTAGAATTGACGCAATTGAAAATAGGAAAGAAACAATTGCAAAATCCAGGCAGCGGCCAATCCAAGAATGATAGTACTTGCAGTAATATCAATTGGCTGCATATCACCTCCCGTCCTATAACAATATAACCTGCGGATCCTCAAGCACTACCTTGAGATCGCGGAGAAAAGCAGCAGCCACAGCCCCATCGACAACTCTATGATCAACGCAAAGTATAAGTTTCATAAGGGGACGAACTGAAATTTCATTATTTTCATCAGCAACAACCTCTCGACACACTGCACCAACAGCCAAAATGGCAACCTGAGGAGGATTGATAATTGCCGAAAAGCGCTCTACACCAAACATACCAAGGTTAGAGATGGAGAAAGTACCATCTACAACCTCATCTGGGCGTAGTTTATTAGCACGCGCTCGCTGACTCAGGTCGTCAATCTCTCGAGCTATTTGTAATATTCCCTTTTCATTTGCTTGTCGGATCACCGGTACAATCAACCCCTGTTCAAGCGCAACTGCAATACCAATATTAATTTCATCGACCAAGACGATCTGTTCCTCAGGCCCATTTGATTGTAACCAGGCATTCAGGGTAGGGTGGCGTTTCAATGCCCATGCAGCGCTTTTCACAAAAATAGCTGTCAAGCTAACTTTAGGCTGTTCGCCAAGATGATGTCGATTCGCTTTAGTTCGTAGCGCCTCTACCTCAGTTACATCAACGCGTACCTCAAGCTGGATATGTGGAGCTTCCTGAGCACTCAACTGGAGTCGGCGAGCAATGGCACGACGCATGCCTGTGAGCGGTAGCTTGCGATAACCGGATTGAGTTTTTGTATCACCAGTGATGGTTGAAGAGGCCACTACATCTTCTGGTCGATTGATTGCTTCAGACGTGGTCAAAGTCACATCTAATGAAGAACTGGTAGCCAAATAATTTTGTACATCACGGGATTGCACACGATGACGAGGGCCACTACCTTTCACTTTGCCTATATCAATACCTGCTTCACGTGCTAATCGGCGTGCTGCTGGTACTGCTCGAACTTTATTCATTGATAACTGACGTAGAGTATTTTCTAAGTCACGACGGAGGATTCGTCCGTTTGGACCACTACCTTGGATTCGATCAAGAGACAAACCAGCTGTGCGAGCTACCCGTTCAGCAAGCGGTGTTGCCTTGGGCTTGCTGCGTTGTGAAGGTACAGAGTTAACAATTGTATTGAGATTTTTGTCACTCTGACTTGTGGATTGCCCCCCAGCTTCTTCGACTAACGTAATGTAAGCAATAACTTCTGTTACCGGTACTACGTCACCTTCTCGATAGCGCACATTACTGAGCATTCCACGTGCAGGTGCTTCGATCTCCATATTGACTTTGTCGGTGGTCACTTCAACGATCGGATCACCGACATCAACTAACTCACCCTCATGCTTGATCCAACGGACAATTTCTGCTGTCTCCTGGGTGAAGCCAAATTTTGGCATAATTACTTCACGCACCATTGTTTCCTCACACTCTCAATGCTGTTAAATCACGAGCAGCCGCAATAATATCTTCAATTTGAGGCACTGCGTGATACTCGAGCGTTCTGTTATATGGGATGGGAATATCGAGTCCAGCAAGTCGGCAAATAGGCGTCTCGAGATAATCAAAGGCCGTACTTTCAGCGATCCGAGCAGCGATCTCACCACCAAAACCTGCCATCTTGACAGCTTCATGCACTATTAACACCTTACCGGTTTTTACCACCGACTCTAGAATTGGTTCATCATCTAAAGGTCGCAACGTTCGCGGATCAATGATTTCAGCTTCTATTTCTTCTTGAGCCAATTGTTTAGCAGCTTCAAGTGCTCGTTGTACCATCACCGAAGTTGCAACAATTGTGACATCACGACCCTGGCGAACCACGTGACTCTTTCCAAGAGGAACTCGATATATATCTTCTGGTACAACACCTTTTGTTTTATACAAAAGCTTATGTTCGATAAATATGACAGGGTTATTGTCTTCAATCGATGCGATAAGCAATCCCTTTGCATCGTAGGGTGTTGCAGGCATTACTACTTTCAAGCCCGGTATATGAACAAACCAATTCTCCAAACTTTCTGAATGCTGGGCTGCCGCTCCGGTACCTGCACCAGCCGGCATGCGCAAAACAAAGGGTACACTGGCTTTACCACCGAACATGAAACGGATCTTCGCTGCCTGCAATACTAACTGCTCCATACTGAGGGTAACAAAATCCATAAATTGGATCTCCCCTACAGGACGAAAACCTGTTAATGCTGCACCAATGCAAGCGCCAGCAATACCAGCTTCCGAAATCGGAGTGTCGATAACCCGATCTTCACCGAACTCTTCGATCAATCCGGCTGTTGCACCAAACGCACCACCATACCGCCCAATATCTTCACCGATCAAGAAAACGGTTTCGTCTTCCTTCATCTTCTGTCTTAGCGCCTCACGAATGGCTTCGACATAGGTAAGCTCACGCATATACTCCCTCAAAAATAGTGTCAGGATCGGGTTCCGGGCTCGCCTGAGCAAATTCAACTGCATCCTCGATCATCGCCTGAGCTTGCTCTACAATAGCCTTGTATTCTGCATCACTTATTTGAATCAGATTGACTAATCGCCTAATTGGATCATGGGATTGCCAATACTTCACCTCTTCGCGACTTCGATAGGCTTGATGATCACTCTTAGAATGACCTTTCCAACGATAGGTAATCGCTTCAACAAGTGTTGGTCCACTACCACTTCGCGCTCTTGCCACAGCCTGGCGAACTACTTCATAGACTGCTAATGCATCATTACCATCAACCGTTATACCAGAAATCGTATAAGCAGCAGCTCGCTGGCTTAGGTGATTAAGTCTGCATGCTTTCTGGATTGGCATTGACATAGCGTATTGGTTGTTCTCGCAAAGATAAACCACGGGTAAGTTCCAGATACTGGCCATATTTAGGGATTCGTGAAAAGCACCAGTATTGACTGCACCATCACCAAAAATGGTGAGACAAACCTGAGAAGATTGGCGCTTTTTGATACTCAATCCAACCCCAACTGAAATGGGAATACCACCACCAACAATACCATTTGCACCCAAATTATTCATTTCAACATTGGCAATATGCATTGATCCACCACGGCCACGGCAATATCCTGTTTCTTTGCCTAAAAACTCTGCCATCATTATCCGTACATCACTACCCCAGGCCAGACAATGTCCATGGCCACGATGATGGTTAAGCAAATAATCTCCAGGTTTCATCGCCGCAGAAGCACCTATCGCCACACCCTCTTGCCCGATCGAAAGATGCATCGTGCCATGTACTAATCCACGCGCAAACAGTTCTTCGGCTTTTTCTTCAAAAGCACGAATAATCTGCATTCTAAGCACCCATTCACGTAAGCGTTCATTCCCTAACTCATTGATGAGCTTATTATGATCGGGAGAGAAAATCTCTGATGTAGACATGAGCATTTCCATAGGTATGACTTATCTCCTTATAGAGTTCCTTCACCCTCAAAAAACTTCTGTATTCCGAGGGCAGCTACTTCATCAGTCACTAAATAATTGATGAACTTTGCACGGCTGGCTGCCACAATAGGCAAAGCTTTCGATTGACCCCCAGCAATCCCGATCCGCACCAGGATAGAACGCAAGGTTGCAGGATCTACTCCGACAATACAACGTGTTAATGGGGTATCAATCAAATTGCCATTAATATCCACATGAATAGCGCATACATCACCAACTGCACCTGCTTCGCGCAATGTCTCCAATTGGTAAGAGTCGAGATACCCTGCACGTAAGAGGCTGGCATACTCAACATCGATAGTGCCAATACCAACTAATGCAAGATCAATCTGCTTGAACTGATACATCACCCGTCTAATATGGGGGGCGTTGAGTAATGCAAGCTTCGTTGTTTCACTATCAACAATTAGTGGTAATGGTAGAGTTGAGTATTGGCCACCGAGTAAACGCGCCAAACGTCTGGCCAGCTCTGGTCCATCAATGTCTGAGTTAAGCGTACCTAGCGAACCGATCATTTGAATAACACGCAATCCTTCCAACGTTTGACTGTGTACTGCATTGACCGTTTCATATACCGCTGTCCCCCAGGAAGTACCGATACTTATGTGCTCTTGCAGATGAGCCTCGAGAAGGAGCGCTGCCATCGCACCCAAGCGACGAAGCATTTCAGTATGACCTAAGGAGCCACGCTGTAGAACGCGAACTTCTTTGAGCTGGAGCACGTTCTGTAAATACACCTCAAGTTCTCGTACTCGTTGAAGTGGGTAATGAATCCGAATCTCCACGATACTCTGCTCACGCGCTTCGCTTATAAGCCGTGAAATCATTGATCGTGAATAACCTAGTTTCTGAGCAATCTGACTCTGCGTCAGTTGTTGCTCGAAATACATCTCGGCAATCCTTGCCAAAAGCTCCATGCGACGAGTTTCCATAACCACTGGTTATCAGTTTTATAAGGATTGCCTATATATTACTGAAACAAGAACAATCGATCAATACGTATGTGAAAATCTTTCACACATGTGAAAAGAGCATTGAAGGCTATTAGTTCACCGGTCCTGGGATAAAGACCATCCGGGCTACCATAACATTAGCCTGCAATCACCACATCTCCAATTTGTGGAGCATGTGCACATGCTCTGTTGCAACCATTGATTAAATGTGGTAACAATGGCTTCTGCACCCGCGAGCTAGCCGTTCTGGCAACGTTGCGCGTCTCGCCTCTCACCTGAGCCAAACGGCGCTGCCACGTTCTGCGCATCCGAACCGTCCGCATCATGGCACCGTGTCCCAGGTGGCGGCGTGCGTGCGGCTGATGGTCGCCCGCGACCGCAGGTACCGCGCCATGGCAGCGTGGCTGTTGACCACAGCTCAGGTTCGCCAGGCGGTGGACCTGCCCA
>NZ_DAOUBI010000033.1:0-80880 GCF_034432675.1 Chloroflexus sp.
TCAGCTCCACCTCGTCATCTGACTACTGCTCAGTATGTCATCTTGGTGGTCTGACTGTCCAGGGGGGCAGTATACTAGCCTCAATATATTTTCCTCAAATGTGAACGGCAATATGAGTAGAAGGAGTCCCCTCCTTCTACTCCTTTTGTTTTTAGGAGTTCGCCTGTTACCTGGTGTTGTGATGGTCTGCTGAAATTGAAAAGACTTTCACAACATTGACGATTGACCGAGAAAGGAGTACGATATATATCAAGTACACATACGATTGAAGTAAAGAATATAGAAGCCTAAAGTTTCTTCTGGGGTGAAGAGTTTCTAGATGATCGATCGGCTTATGTTTGTGTAACAACAATATCGGTAAGAAAGCATGTTTTTCTATATTTGCTGTAGAATTTGCATCATTGTTGAATTGTATATTACGCGGGATTTGGCATGCTTTAGATTTCAATCGTCTGCCTGTGATGCTCAATGGGTGAATAACCGTCAGTAGAAGAGCACGTTGGCCTTCGTGCTACGTGAGTTGGTACACACCCTATCGGAACGGAGGGCCTACTATGGCAGAGAGGGTAGATAAACAGAGAACACTGGGAAAAACCGAAGACAAGATTCGGCTGGTTGCCGATCTTGCCATCTCAGAGCGACTGACGTTCATGACAATGGTACACCGCCTCCTGAGCTATCTCGGCAATCCGCGGTTACCCCATGCTGTCGTGCAACTCGGTTGTGAGGTGCTCAGTGCAGATCGAGGTGCTTTGTACTTACTCGACCAAAACCAGAAGGTAGTACTGAACGCCCAGTACCCTGATGTTGTACCTGACCCTGATGACCAGGATACCGATGCACTCGATGAAGCTCGCTTATCTTGGCATACGCTACACGATTTTCTGCCTCAACTGGTTGATTGTGCGCATGACAGTGAAGCACGATTCCATTACTGTGCGGGTGGTGATTGCTGGCTTACGTTAAGTGTTCCTTTACAGTGGGAAGGTCAGAATATTGCCGTTGTGCAACTGTCTTACAATCCAAACGTGGCCGTAGATCAAACGAGTATACTCGGGCTGGTATACGCATATGCTGAATTGGCTGCCCTAGCTTTAGTACAGCATTGGCGTTACCGTGATCCTGCGCACATGCAGGTTGTTCGTCCGCCATTCACCGATGCACATTCCTTCACGTCGGGTGTATCTCTCGCTTTGGCCACTAGTGAAGCTGAGCGGGCCAGAATTGCCAGTGATTTACATGATGGTGTACGCTCAGCGCTGTTAGGCATGCAGTTGCACCTTGAAGCACTACGTGTAGCTTGCATGCAAGGAGATATCTCTGCAGCACAGCAGCATCTTGGGCGAAGTCAAGCCGCTCTTGATGCTATCGATCAAGAGCTGTCCCATATTGTTCGGGACCTGTACCCTCCCCAAGTTGGTGAAGCCGATGTGCCGACGGTGTTGGTCAATTTGGGAGAGCGCTGGTCAGCGGCGACCAAGATTCCAGTGGAGTATGTGTTTGATCCCAATTTGCCCGTGTTTGAAACGGCCCAGGTAGTTGCTCTGTACCGCATTGTGCAGGAAGCACTGTCGAATTGCAACCGTCATGCCCAGGCATCACGAGTCACCATTCGTTTGACGTATGCAGATGATCATGTGCTATTGATGATAGCCGATAACGGTCGTGGTGGTGCCAATCTGCGCGGGGGCGGGATTGGCCTCTTGAGTATGGCCCAGCGTGCGCACGCAATTGGGGCCAGTTTTCACATCGACTCACCGCCTGATCAGGGCACCCGGATTGAGGTCAAACTGCCACTCAGGCGTCGCGAACCGGACGTGCATGTATGCAGTGGTGATTGTCATAAGGGTGCAGATGAATGATTCCCCCATACTTCTACCCTGACCCCGTGCCGATCCCCCTGCCATAACGGGACGCGACAGGTGTCGCGGAGGAGGCGCTTCCAGAGTTGCGCGTGCTGGAAGACCTCTTCATCGGTGGCAAAGAGCTGGAAGACGGTGCGGGCCGCGATCAGGATCAGTTTTTTGCGGGCGCGGCTGAGCGCAACATTGAGCCGCCGCGGATCGAGGAGAAAGCCGCTGGTTGTGCGTAGATAGTCTGGATCACTCTCGGTAGCCGATACGATAATCACATCGCGTTCATCGCCCTGAAAACGCTCAACGGTATCAACTGTTGCCCCCTCGTGTTCAACGAAAAGATCGCTCATCAGCGTGGACAGACGTTCACGTAAGGTCAGTCGTTGCGCCCGGTGAGGAACCACAACCCCAATACCATTCGTTGCGTCTAGCTTCAATTGTCCGACCAGGGTTTCGATAAGCGGACAAATGAGGTCGGCCTCGAAGGGATTGATGTCCTGGCTTTGCGCTTCATCGTGAACAACGACGGTCAGCGGGTGAGCGGGATTGAGTACGGCGGCCAGAAAGTCGTCGGCGATGGCGACCTCGCTGAGCCGTGAGGTTCGCTGTGAGAAGTATTGGATGCCGTCTTGTTCGTAGATGGCACGCCGGAGGAATTCGGCAATATCCTGATGGACGCGGAAGCTCTCGGCCAGCCGTACTATGGGCGGTAATGGATCGAGCAGCAAGAGGGTCTCGAAGAGTGAGCTGTAGACTCGGTAGGCCTGGAAGGTGCGGCGGCGCTCGCTGCGCCATTCGTGCTGAACAATCGGTGGCATCTGGCGATGATCGCCGACCACGATCAGGCGACCGTGTTGATGGAGGGCGATTGCCGCCATGCAGGCTTCGGCCAGGTTCGTCTGCGAGGCTTCATCGAGGACCAGGATGTCGGCAAAGGAAGCGGTATGGTAGCGTTGCTGCTGTTTCAGCAATGAGCTGATTGCGAAGGGTGTCGCTGCTACGAAGCAGAATGGCGTGCTGGCGATGATGTCTGCCTCGTCGACGATCTGCACTGTTTCCGGCAGATCGCTGTCGGTTTTGGGACGTACCCGGAAGAGTGGTGCCTTGAGAATGCGCTCGTCGAAATAGGCGGCAAACAGGGCCGGTTGCCGTTGCTGGATACCGGCCAGCATGGCCTGAACGTCGGCAATCTTGCGCAACAAGACATCGGTGGCGGCGTGGGTTTTGCAACTGAGCAGGACACGACAGGGCAGGTCGGCAGCCAGTAAACCCTGCATGCGTGCCAGTAGCGCAAATGCTGAGGTGTAGCTTTTACCGGTGCCGGGTGGCCCCTGCACAACCAGGGTAGGCGCATCGCCATAGCAGGCAATGTAGCTCATCTGGTACGTGTCGAAGGGGTGGAGTTCGTGGGCATCGGCCAGGGCCTGAAGCCCTGCGACAAAGCGGGCGTGACCTGCTAGCGCTGCCGGTGGTATCTGACACGTCACCGAGGCTGGAGCGGCAAGGCGCTGGTACAGTGCGTTGCTTGCGCCGCCCCGCAGCTCGTTGACGATCTCCATACAACGTTGACCGTATATGTCGTTGGGATCACTTTCAATGGTGTAGAGTGTGCCGGTTGTGGGCCATTCCCATTTTGCAGGGAAGGTGAAGCGACGATCGCCGTTGCTGTAGCGCCGGTTGGGTTGGAGCAAGACGAATCCATTCGGATCGAGTTCGATCAGGGTTGCTCGCGACTGGTACAAGAGTTGACGGGCGGTGGTCGTGAATGGTTGCTGCTGATCGACGGGCAGGCGTTCATCAACCCTCCAGCGTGGAGCCAGAATCACTTTGTCGCCCGGTGATAAGCTGGTCAAACGCAGCGCTGTCTCCAGGTCGCACTCAACGTCATCGAGGACAATGCGTAACCGCAATGGCATATCCGGGATCGGTAATGGCTCAACCGCCTGCCGCTGTTCGTCGTTGGGCCGTACCCGTTTACGCTGGCCGGTTAGCTCTGCCTTCAGGACCTGGCGACGTTCGTTTTCGGCCAGTACTGCCAGCAGAGCCGGGTCCTGGTCTTCCGCTTCATAGCGTACAAGCAGGCTGACGCCGGCCAACACCCGTTGCTCTGGCGGCGGCAGGTGTTGTTGTCCCCACGTGACCAGAGCGACGTAACGCTCGATCAACAGAAACTCGGCCAGGGCATCGGCCAGCGATGGTGAGCGGCGGGTGTACTGCGTGATACAGGTCAAGTCAAATGGCGGTTTGGTCGTGCGGTGATTGGCCGGTAAGCGGGCAGCCAGGTGTGCGAAGGCTTCAAGCCGCTTGTTGATGAATGCAAGCAGTTGTTCGTACTTGACGTCACGATAGTCGACCAGATCATCTTCGCCCCGATCCGGTGGTGGTGGTAATGCCTGCCAGGCTGCGTAGGCGTACTCTAGCGGAATCTGATTGTTGAAACGAATCCGTCGCGTATACCAGCCAATCTCTTTGTCGTTACTCAGATCATCAAAGACGCGCCGGTAAAATTTGCGTCGGCATTCACCCCAATCAAACCCTTCGATGCGGGCCAGGCGGGCTAAAGAGTCGTAAGCCAGCGGGTCGTTGAGGAAGCGACGGCGCTCATTCACCAGCACCGTCACCATTGGGGCTTCAAAGCCGGCACTCTGCGCCATCAGATCGTAAAGTGCGGTGGCGCCGATGACATCTGGATGGCGGGCCAGCCCATCGAGCAGGGTTTGCAGGCTGAAAGTATCGGGCACAATCAGATGAATGGGCACTTCCGTATCAGGATCAGCGACAGCAACAATTGCCTGTAATAGCTCATTGATCCATTCGGTCAGTAAGCGCTCCTCATCGGCCAGGGTTTGTGGCCGTTGCGCGGGCAGATTGATGATGTAGCGACTCTGGTAGCGTTCGCCGTTACGGTGGCCGACGACCAGCGCAGCGAGCATGACGATCATGCCTTGCGTGTGGTCGTACAGGGTGTCAAGATAAATCGCGACCAGGTTGGCGTGCAGATCAGGGCTAACGGCGGGCAATGATCCGTATCCGCGGTACGGTAGCCGGGTAGGGGCTTTGATCTGATCACCTTTCCAGCGGCGAAAAGCACGGGCGCGATAGATCAGCTCGTTCAGACGGGGAGCCAGCACAGGGTATCGTACCAGATCACGCACCTTTGCCTGATGGGAGGGCGGTATGTACAGCGTTTCACCATCGTCAGCCACCTCTTTCAGCAGAGCGAGTTGCGGTACGGTGTTGATCTGGTTGGCCTGGAGCGCCGATTTTTCGGCTGCGGTTAGGGTTGGAATGAGTGAAAGGTCATCGTGGGTTGCTGCCCACCGCATACAGATTTCATTGTAGAGGCAGCCATCGCATTTGGTGGTCAGGTGGAAGGGCACGGCGGCGAAGGGAACAGTCGCAATCGTATCGAGAATCGCATTCGGGCCATACAGCAGCGTTTCGATCTCGGCCAGGTAGGGAGCTGGATCAACCAGTTCCAGACATGCGGTCTGCACGCCGAGTAATTGTGCTGCCTGTTGACGTTCAAGTTCGATGCGACGCTGCTCTGCCGGTGACTGCATCGTGTTCACGAGTTCGCCGCGATAGAGCACACCGAGTTCAATAACAACTTCCGCAAGACCTGCTCGCTGTACAATCTCCTCGATCAGACGCTGATAACACGCCAGTTGCAGACGATGCTCGATCTTCGCCGTTGCCGAGCTTTTGGCATCGACGATTAGGATACGTAACACCCCGTTAGCGTCACGTCGTACTACCAGAATATCAGCATCACCGCTGATCGACCAGTTGGCGAGTTGCGCGGCCAGCCGCGGTTGAAAGAGTACGTGCGCAGTGTCGGCGCTGCATTGCTGAAGTGCATTCAGCACAATGTGATTGTGGTCAGGTTTAGTAAAATCAGGATCACCCTGCTGACGGCGCCGGGCGCAGTGGATGGTGAGCGGGAAGTGTTGCTGTATCTGATCTTCAATCTCCTGCTCAAACAGCCGTCCGGCAATGGTGAGCATTGGTGGAATGGACTGCAATGACAGGCGATATTTTGGTAGCCAGTTTAGCTCTTTGCGCCGCTCGTGGAGACGGAGACGCAGATAGCGCTGACACTGATCGAGACGCAGATACTGCGCGAGGTCGGTGGGCGCAATCGCCTGGGATTGCGCCGGATCGAGGGCGATGGGGCGAAGCAGTTTATCCATACGGGGTTCACGTCGTGGGTTCATCAAAGACACCCGGTTCGGGTTTTGGCTCGATCCGATTGCGCAGCATGCGCTCGAACGTACCAACTTGCCGGGAGCTGATGGCACGGGCAGAAATTAGCAACACCTGGCCGTTCACCAGTTGCAATTCGTACACCCCGGCTAATTTGCGCCAGTTGCGTACCTGCGACCAAGGAATGGTGCTGCGTCCACTGCGGGCACTGACGATCAGTGTATCGCGGCCCAGTTCGTAGCGGGTCGGCTGATAGATTGGTAGATCGCGATTGCGGCTCTGACGGCGAATCGTGATCCAGCCCACAATGGCATAAACTAGGAACGGAATCCAGCCGCCGAGCAGCGCCGGAGCCTGGGGTGTGGTTGGGTCGTAGATTACAAATGCGGTTAGGACGGCGGCAACAAAGGCAAAGACGTAGAAAATCGGACGACGGAAGTAGCGACTTAAAGCGTGCTGAACAAATTCTTTCTGACTGATTGTGCTCTCGATAATCATAGCCGGGTACCACTAAAATGCACGTCGCTTGATCAAGCGTAACTCATTTCCACCGCCTGGTAAAGGCCGGTGCTGGAGATCGTCCAGTAAATGGCGGGTCAGGAACAACCCAAGTCCACCGGTACGCTGTTGACCACGCTTGACGAGGTTGCGCGGTAACGGTACGCTGAGTGAATCAAATACGGGCGCGGTATCGCGAATCGATACGTACAGGGTATCTCCTTCTTGCCAGATGTCGATCCAGATCGGGCCAGCCTGATTGCCGTAACCATACGTAATGGTATTCGAGATTAGCTCATTGGCAGCGTATACTACATCATCAATACTGTCACGACGAGCACCTATCTGTGTTGCCGCATCAATCATTGCCCGCCGGATGTGTTTCAGGCTGCGTAGATCGGCGTCAAAGCGAAGCGATGCGGGCATACTATCTCTCTTGGAATTAGGAAAGCCGATACGAACAGCAGTATGATACCATACGATTACGGGTTGTGGTGTATTATTTTATTCGCGACGGAAAGTAGTTGATATGTATTGATGGTGTCGAAAAATGACAAAAAACTTATTTGTCAAATACCCTGCTCTTTATCTATCACATTGTTATTTAATTCCAAAGGTTCGATACCTGACGACATAATGTTTCTAATCAGGAGTCTGCCTTATGAAGCATGATGCGGTTGAATTTCTTGTTCGTTTGCTACGCACGCCATCGCTTTCCGGTCAGGAAGCGGCAGCGGTTGCGGTGATGGTTGACCAGATGCGGTCCTTCGGTTGGGAGGCCTTCGTTGACGAAGCGGGGAGCGCTGTTGGTCAGATCGGTAGCGAAGGGCCACTGGTTGTGCTGCTTGGTCATATCGATACGGTACCCGGCGAGGTGCCGGTACGGATCGAGGACGGCAGGCTCTACGGACGTGGGGCGGTTGATGCCAAAGGGCCACTGGCAACGTTTGTCTGGGCCGCCCGTCAGGCTGAGCTGTCGGGAACGTTAGGGTGTCGGTTGGTGATTATCGGGGCCACCGAAGAAGAGGCTGCCAGTTCACGCGGTGCCCATGCGGCTCGTGACCGCTACCGCCCCGATTTCTGTGTGATTGGTGAACCGAGTGGTTGGGATCGGATTACGCTCGGCTACAAGGGTCGGCTCCTGGTCAGTTATCATTACCGGCAACCGGTTGCGCACAGTGCCGGTGAGCAGTGCGCAGCGCCGGAGGTGATGGTTGATTTCTGGCGTGCCGTTGAACAGTACTGTCAGAGCATCAATGCCGGTCGTACCCGGCTGTTCGAGCAATTGATCCCGTCGTTGCGGCGTGTGTACAGTGATAGCGATGGTATTACCGAATGGGCGGAAGCAACCATTGGTTTGCGGCTGCCCCCTGGTATCGATCCCGCGGCCCTGGCAGATACTCTGCACATGCTGGCCGGTACGGCCGAAGTGTCCTTTACCGGTGCCTGCCCCGCTTTTCAAAGTCCACGCACGACACCACTGGCGAGTGCGTTTGTACGCGCTATTCGGCAGCACGGCGGCCAACCGGCGTTCCTCCACAAGACCGGTACAGCCGATATGAATGTGGTCGGGCCGGTGTGGCAGTGTCCGATTGTCGCTTACGGGCCGGGCGACTCGCGGCTCGATCATACGCCCGATGAGCATCTTGAACTGGCCGAGTATGAACGGGCAATTGCCGTGCTGGCCGGGGTACTCGCTCAGTTGCGTTGACGATCACACCGGTCTGTGTTACCATCGTTACGATTAAATTGAATATAAGCAACACGGGGTTGTACCCCGTCAGTAGGGAGCCTAGAGGAAGCGAAAGGCTTAATTGGGGGAAGTCCGGTCAAAGGCCGGCGCAGTCCACGCTACTGTAGGTCGCGATGAGCGACGAGCCAGAATGCCCGTCCCTACATGTTCGCTTTCACACCTTCGTTGGAAAGGGGGTGAGGCGTTCGCAAGATTGGCATGCATTCTTGCCTTCGTCTGTTCACCCCTCCACTATTGGTGGAGGGATTTTTGTTGCCCGGTGGGTGTTCGCTGAATGGGAAGAAAGGAATCTGTACCATGCGTCGGGCTATCTCATTTGTTCTTGCACTCTTTGTGAGTATACTGTTGTGGCAGCCGGTAGCTGCCCAGGCCGATGTGGTGGCGGCAGCGTTGCGATGGGTACGGGCACAGCAGCAGGCTGATGGTAGCTTTGCCGGTTTTGGTCCCGGTGATACGGCTGATGCGATTGTGGCGCTGGTTGCTGGCGGTGAACAACCACCGGCCAATGCCGTGACGTATCTGGCCGGTCAGGCCGCTTCCTACGGTACCTCTTCAGCAGGGGCGACAGCGAAATTGATACTGGCCGCAGTTGCCGCCGGACGCGATCCGCTCAATCTTGGTGGGGTCAATCTGGCCCGTCAGTTGGGGACAACCTACGATCCGGCGACCGGTCAGTACGGCGCCGATGTGTACGGTCACGCGCTGGCACTGCTGGCGATCAAGGCCATGGGTGTGCAACCGCCGGCCGCAGCCATTGACCGCCTGATCGCTTTGCAGTTGCGCGATGGCGGCTGGAGCTTCGATGGTGCTGCCGCAACCGGCAGTGATACCAATACCACCAGTCTGGCCGTTATGGCGCTGGCCGGTCATGCCCGTGCTGCCGATGCTTTGAGCGCAGCCCGCACCTATCTGCGCGGCCAGCAGAACCCCGATGGCGGCTTTCCCTACTCGCAAACATCGGCCTTTGGCAATGCCAGTGATGCCAACTCAACCGCAGCCGTCGTCCAGGCGATTCTGGCTCTTGGCGAAGACCCCAACGCTGCACCCTGGCAGCAGGGTGATGCCACGTCGCTGAAGGCGCTGGTTGCGTTCCAGAATCAGAGTGGGGCGTTCCGCTATCAAGACGCGATGCCTGACGATAACGCATTGGCTACCTACCAGGCCATACCCGCAATTGCCGGGAAGACCTTGCCGGTGGTCAGCACGACGATTCCG
Organism: Chloroflexus sp.; assembly: GCF_034432675.1. Classification (GTDB taxonomy): domain Bacteria; phylum Chloroflexota; class Chloroflexia; order Chloroflexales; family Chloroflexaceae; genus Chloroflexus. The sequence continues at coordinate 9,529 of NZ_DAOUBI010000033.1, forward strand.
GCGGCCCAGTCGCTTATCGCACCGGCCTCCGGTCTCCCGACGACCGGTGGTGAAGAGGTGCTGGTCTGGCCTGTGGTGTTGATGGGCGTCACACTGCTCGCATTGGGTGTCTGGCTCCGTCGTCGCCAGGCGCTATAGGGCTGTCGTGATGCGATCCGCACGCACGCTGCTGCTCTTGCTGGCTATGATCCTGCTTGCCGGCGTGGTCTCAGCACAGTCGCCGCTCAATCGCGCCGGGGTTGTCGTGCGCTTTGGCGATGGTGAGGTGGTGACGGCGTGTGTCGAGTTTTCTGAACCCACCATCAGTGGTCTCGATTTGCTCGAACGGAGTGGGTTGCCGGTCATCAGTCAGCAGAGCAGTATCGGTGCGGCGGTGTGTAAGATTGGGCGGGAAGGGTGTGATTATCCGGCTACCGGTTGTTTCTGTGCACGCGATCAGGGGCGGGCTGTCTATTGGGCGTTTTACCGCCGTGAAGCCGGTGCCTGGCGCTACTCCAGTCTAGGGGCGAGCAATGTGGTGGTGAGCGATGGCGATCTGCACGGTTGGGCATGGGGGCCGGGTGATGCCAGTAGCGGCGCGGTGCCCCCCGATCTGGAGCTAACCGATGTGTGTAAACCGTTAGCGGAACCAGCCCCCACCACCGTTCCTGCAGCAACGATCACGCCTGCCAGCTCTCGCCCTCCGACGGCCACCGTGCTACCGACGGTGGTGCCTATAGCGACGGCAAGCTCAACCCCGACGGCCCAACTGGCTACGGCCATACCAACGGCATTACCATCACCTACTGCCATCCGGCAGGCGGATACGATCAACATCTCGTCGCCATCGCCGGCGGTGACGCCAGTTATGACCCCTCCGCCGGCAGGTTCAGCACCGGCGAGCAGTGGCGGGCAGTGGCTCGGCTTTCTGCTGATTGCGGCAGTGCTGATCGGCGGGATTGTGGCAACGCTTAGCCGGCAGCGGAGCGGCTGAAGTGAGGTAGGGAAGGAGGAACCGGTTGACCGCTCGTTCGCGCCATACCAGTATCTGGCTTGTTCGTCATGGGCAGACGGAGGCAAACCGCCACCGGCGGTATCTCGGTCGCGGTGACAGCCCGTTGACTGATTATGGTCGGCGTCAGCACGCTACCCTGGCCCGGCGGTTGCGGGCACTGCCCTTCACCCGCGTTATTGTTAGCCCTACGGAACGCACTCGCGCGCTGGCGGCTGCGATTCTCGATGGTCGATCACCCATTCCGGTACTCGAAGACCCGCGCTGGCGCGAGATTGACCATGGGCGTTGGGAAGGCTTAACCTACCGGGAAGTGATGCAGCGATTCCCGGCTGAAGCCCAGGCGCGCTGGGCCGCCGGGATTGACGGGCGGCCTGCTGAGGGTGAGAGTCTGGCCGATGTTGCCAACCGGCTGGCTCCGGCCTGGGACGAGGTGCTGACCCACTATCCCGGTGAGCGAATTCTGATCGTAACCCACGCTACCTCTATCCAACTGGTGATCTGCTGGTGCTGCCGGCAGCCGATAGCCGAACACTGGCGCTGGCGGGTTGATTTGGGGAGCATAACGGCCCTCGATACTTACGGTACGACGATCATTGTCCGCACCGTTAACGCGGTTCCGCGGTTGGTGGGTGCAGGAGAGAGCGTATGAGCGACACATCGACACGGCCCACACCTGGTTTGATTGAAGCGATCCGCTTTCTGACCATCATTCCGCTCCCCGGTCTGTCACCGATGAGCGAACAGAGTGTGGTGCGGGCAATCCCGTGGTTTCCGGCAGTGGGGCTAGTGATTGGCGGGGTCTTGGTGGCAGTTGATGCGCTGGCGCGTCCGTTGTGGGGCGATCTGACCGCTGCCGTGCTGGTGGTCGTTGGGTGGGGGATCATTACCGGCGGCCTGCATCTCGATGGGCTGAGCGACACCTTTGATGCGGTGATGAGCTGGCGGTCACGTGAGCGTAAGCTAGAGATTATGAAAGATAGTCGGATTGGGGCTATGGGTGCCCTGGCCCTGATTACTGTGCTGCTGTTGAAAGTGGCGTTTGTGGCCGGTGCGGCGCCGGCCTGGCCGGCTCTTCTCCTGGCGCCGATGCTGGGCCGTTGGGCAGATTGCTACGGTATCTATCGTTTTCCACCAGCGCGGGAAGGTGGGTTGGGGCGTACATTTAATGCGCAGGTACGCCAATACGATCTCTGGCTAGCATCCTTGTTGATGGTCGCCAGTGTCTGGATTATCGCCGGCCTTGCTGGCCTGATCACGATTGGATTAGTGTTGGGCGTATCGCACGTGCTGGCGCACTGGTGGGTGCGCGATCTGGGTGGATTGACCGGCGATACCTACGGTGCCCTCTGCGAGATTGGTGAGGTAGTTGCGCTCGCCGCGCTGACCGTGCGGTGGGGGGGAATGTGATGCACACACGCACCTGGCTCTGCTGGCTGATTGTCGCCACTGTCATCGCAACCCTGGCCCCGCACCCCCTCTACCACATCCTGCTCATGCTCGTCGTGACGCAGGTTTTTGTCAGGCATCGTGATGATCGGCCACTGGCCCGTAGTTTTAGCCTGTTTGCCCGTGTCGGTGCTTTGATCTGGCTTGGCTACGTCGTCTTCGCCGTCGTGACGGTTGGAGGTGTTCGCGGGGCGACGGTGCTGCTCCATCTTCCTGCCATTCACCTGCCGGTCTGGCTCGGTGGGATTGTGTTGGGTGGCCCGATCACTGCTGAAGCGCTGGCCTGGGGCGCGACTCGTGGGTTGAGTCTGTGGACGCTCTTGATCATCTTTGGTGCGTTCAATGCGCTGGTCGATCATCATCGGCTACTCCGCCTGACGCCGCGTTCGCTGTTTCACGCTGGGCTGGCGGTGACGATTGCGCTTTCCTTTGCCCCCTCGCTGGTACGCGCTATTCAGGACATCACGGCTGCGCAGCGTGCGCGTGGTCATCGCTTCGGTAGTGTCAGAAGCTGGTGGGCACTGATTGGCCCGCTCCTGGCCGGTAGCCTGGAACGGTCGCTGCAACTGGCGGAAGCGCTGGAGGCGCGGGGCTACGGGCGCACGCTGTCAGCGGCCCACAACCCAACCCGTGTTTTTGCGCTGATTGCCGGTCTGTTGAGTATGACAACCGCTCTAATCGGCTGGCTATGGGTAGGGCCGGGAAGCTGGCTGCTCGCGCTGCCGGTCGGTGGCGCTGGCCTCATCCTTACCGCCTGGGCAGCTTACGATCTGAGTCGTTGTGTGCCACGCACGACCTATCGGCGCGAACGCTGGCATCGGCTTGACACGCTCACCTGGATTGCTGCGGCGGCTGCCATCACCGTTGTCGCGACGATCCGCCTGATCGATCCGACGATCCTGGTCTACTATCCTTTCCCGGTCATTAGCGAACCCGGTTTTGATCTACGAGTTGGGGCGGCGATTCTGTTGCTTGCCGTGCCCGCACTACCGCTGACCGCCGGCGTACCCCGCCGGGCTTATCGCGTGAGCGCTGACCGTCGCGCTGCCCGCCAGGAGACGGCGTCGCAGCAGGTCTTAAGTGCCCAATCTTGACTCCTAAGGCCCTTCGCGCTACCATGTCAGTCAGCGTCAATCACAAAGCGCTGACGAGGACGAGTAGCCCGATTCCGGCCACAGGGAGAGCGGGCCGCGACTGAGAGCACGCTTGGCGATGGGTCGGGGGAAAACCCCCTCTGAGTGCATCCCGGAACGCGCATTGCCAGTATGGGATGACGGGATTCGCCCGTTACCGCGAATAATGAGGCTCAATGCCGGCTTATTGGCGTTGGGTGAACACAGGGTGGAACCACGAAGCAGCTCTTCGTCCCCGTGCGGACGGAGAGCTGTTCCTGTTAGATCATAGCTGTTGCAAGGAGGACGTATGCGTCCATTTGCCCGCCGGATACCGTACCGGCGGCGTGAAACAACCGGCTGTGTTGGGCAATTGGTTCGGCTTGGGCTGGGGATACTGCTGATCGGCATCCTCTACCTGCTCTTGATCCGCCCGCAGATCAGTTCTGCGCTTGGTCGTACCCTTGCCGATCTGATCGCGCCTGTCTCGACTCCGGTTGAGGTGGCTGATCAGGCGCCGTTACCTGCGCTGCTTGCCGCCCTGCCCGCCGGTCAGGTGACGGTGAGTGAAGCCGAGATTAATGGCTATCTCACTGACGTGCAAACCACTTTACCGGTAGATGCTATCAATGTGCGCTTGCGCGATGGCCGTGCTATCGTGACTATCCAGGCTTACGGAGTGACCAGTGTGGTGAGCAGTGGCGTGATGGTGCGGGATGGTAAACTGATTCCGCTTGACCCTCAGGTTGAGGGTCCGTTAGCGATGTTGATCTCGGCCTCCAACCTTTCAACGGTGCTCCACGAACGGCTCAATGCTGAACTGAACCGCCAAAATCGCCAGATTGTTGATGCACGTATCACCGACGGCTACCTGAGCATTGTCACAACCAGTAGATAACAAGAAGGAGAACCCAGTATGCCAGTCGATCCCAACAGCGATCCCTATTACCGCCTGCGGCATTCACTGGCCCACGTGATGGCCCAGGCTGTGCTCGAAATCTTTCCCGATGCCAAAATTGCGATTGGGCCACCGATTGAGAACGGCTTTTACTACGACTTTGATTTGCCGCGTCCGCTCACGCCCGAAGACTTGAGCGAGATCGAGTGGCGGATGAAGCGGATTATTGCCGGCAATCACCCCTTCATCTATCGTGAGGTGACTGCTGAAGAGGCTCGGCAAATCTTTGTCAATCAACCGTACAAGCTGGAATTGATCGAAGGTCTGGCCAAAGGGCTTGATGAATATGGTGAGACGCACCATGGCGATACGGTCATCTCCACCTACCGCCAGGATACATTCGAGGACCTCTGCCGCGGTCCGCATCTCAACCATACCGGCGAGATCAATCCCGAAGCCTTCAAACTGATGAGTATCGCCGGCGCCTACTGGCGGGGTGATGAGAAGAATCGGCAGTTGCAGCGTATTTACGGCACCGGTTGGAACACGAAAGAGGAGCTGGAAGCCTATCTGCACCGGCTGGAAGAGGCGCGTAAACGCGATCACCGCCGTCTGGGCAAAGAGCTGGGCCTCTTCTTCTTTTCAGATGATATTGGTCCCGGTTTGCCGATCTTCACCCCTAAAGGGGAAATCATTCGCCATGAGATGGAGAAGTTTGTCCGCGAAGTCCAGACGCGCTACGGGTATCAACATGTCTGGACAGGCAATGTGGTGAAGGAACAGCTTTACCGCAAGTCGGGACACTACGACAACTACCGTGACAGCATGTTCCCGCCGATGGTTGAGAGTGAAGACCTCATCTTCCGGCTGAAGCCGATGAATTGCCCCAGCCATATGACGCTCTACAACCAGCTTGGGGTGATCAGTTACCGCGACCTCCCGCTAAGGTTTGCCGAATTTGCGACTCTCTACCGGTATGAAGATAGTGGGGCATTGAGTGGCTTAACGCGCGTGCGTGCCTTAACCCAAGACGACTGTCACATCTTCTGTCGGCCCGATCAGATACAAGAAGAGTTCAGTCTGGCGCTCCAGGTCATTCGCGAAGTGCTGGGCACCTATCAGTTTACCGATTATAAAGTGCGGCTATCGTTGCGTGGCAGTGAAGGCAAATACGTCCAGGACGATGAGAAATGGGAGCTGGCAACTGCTGCATTGCGTAGCGCATTGGCAGCCAACGGTGTCGAGTACTTTGAAGTCGAAGGTGAAGCAGCATTCTATGGCCCGAAAGCCGACTTCCTCGCCCGCGATGTGCTGGGGCGTGAATGGCAACTGAGCACCATTCAGGTCGATTTTATCCAGCCAGCCCGTTTGGGGTGTGAATATATCGGTGAAGACGACAAACCTCACACACCAGTGGTCTTGCACCGTGCCGTTACTGGCACGACCGAGCGGTTTATGGGTATCTTGATCGAGCACTACGGCGGTGCGTTTCCGCTCTGGCTGGCGCCGGTGCAGGCGGTCGTCATCCCGATTACCGACAAACAGATGGAGTTTGCCCGCCAGGTGCGCCAGCGTCTGTTCATGGCGGGGTTGCGGGTTGAACTCGACGACAACCGCGATCGTATGCAGGGCAAGATTCGCCGTGCTCAGTTGCAGAAGATTCCGTATATGCTTATAATCGGCGCTAGGGAGGAAGCTGCTGACTCTGTCGCAGTACGAACCCGCGCAGGTGAAGACCTTGGTGCAATGCCGGTCGATGCATTTCTGGCCCGTGCTCTGGAAGAGATTCGCACCCGCAGTTGAGGAGTGTTCCAATGACGGTTGAGAATGATGCTATCGCCGAAGTGGCTCGCCGCTTTGCCGAGTCGATCCACGCTGAACGTACGGCAACCCTTGAAGCATTGGCGGCTGAACGTGAAGCTGCTCAACGTCTGTTAGCCGCATTGCGTCGTGAACACGAACGGCAAAGCGCATCGGCGACTGGTGCTTTCGTCACCGGCTTGTTGTTCGGTGCAGCGTTGGGCTTCGCTGCGGTTGCCCTGTTCAATCCGCGTTCGGGGAACGAGACCCGCCAACGCCTTGCAGTACGCGCCAGCAGCGTGCGCCAGTCGTTTGCCGAAAGGTTACGTGCAGCGATTGCCGCCGGCCAGCGCGCTGCCGCCGAGCGTGAACAGGAGTTGTGGCGCGAGTATCGCAAGCGCTTGAGCGAACCACCACCTGATTCGGCAGCATAACCAGTCCGTCAGCTCATTCAGCGCTGCAAAGCTGTGGTGATCGTCCCAATGGAGCACGGGCTTGAGCCTGTGCTCACTGGGGCACAGGTGTTAATCAACAGATCGCCTGACCTTCTGGTGGAGACGTACCCTCCATTCACTGTGGGAACCGCATAGGACGACACGCTGGCGAGAACAACTGTCAGGTTGGTGTAGACCACATGCGTTTGGGATGGAGCATAGTGGTGTCGAAGCCTGGCTGCCCACCATACAATGCAAATACGTGGATGGCGGGTAAACAAATCACGCAGTAGCATACCTACTGCACAGAGAAAACCTGAGCGGTCTGGGTAGCTGCAACGCTCGTAACCTCGTGCAGGTTGTATCATCGTGAGGGAAGCATGGATGCCGAGATTATCGCTATCGGTTCGGAGTTACTGTTAGGTGTCACCATCGACACTAATAGCGCCTATCTTGCCCGCCAGTTGGCTGCCGCTGGTGTTAATGTCTACCGCAAAACGGTGGTTGGCGATAATGAACAGCGGATTACCATGGCGGTGCGTGAGGCGCTTGAGCGGGCCGATCTGGTGATCTGTACCGGTGGTCTTGGCCCAACCCTCGACGATGTGACCCGTGAAGCGGTTGCAGCAGCGCTTGATCGTCCCCTGGAATTTCATCCCGAACTGCTCGACCAGATTGCGGCCCGCTTTGCGGCCATGAACCGACCGATGAGCGAGAGCAATCGGCGGCAGGCGTATGTACCGGCAGGCGCCCGGATCATTCCCAATCCCCGTGGTACTGCGCCCGCTTTTCTGGTCGAAGACGAGCGGGGGACAGTGATCGTGCTGCCCGGTGTGCCGGGCGAGATGCGGTACCTGTTTGAGACGGGTGTAGTGCCGTACCTGCGCGATGAACGTGGGATCACAACCGTGATCCTCGTCCGTACTTTGCACGCGGTGGGGCTTGGTGAAAGTGTGATCGGTGAACGGATCGCCGATCTGATGCAGCAGGCTAACCCAACCGTTGGCATTTCGGCCAAGCGTGCGCGCTACGAGCTACGGATTGGGGCCCGTGCGGAAAGCCAGGCGGAAGCGGAAGCGATGATTGCCCAAACCGAAGCCATCATCCGCGAGCGGTTGGGGCCATATCTGTTGGGTGAGGAAGATTTGCCGGCGACTGTGGCCCGGCTGCTGCGTGAACGGCAACAGACCATTGCTCTGTACGAAGGGATTGCCCAGGCGCCCGTGTTTAAGGCGCTCTTGTCGTTGCCCAATGTCGAACAGGTACTACGTGGTGCCGAGATACATCCACTTGATAGCCCGGCTGATGGGCAGGCATCCTCCGATCTGGCCTATGCCGGCGCGGCGAATGTTGCCGAGCGCTGGCAGAGCACGATTGGGCTGGGGGTGCAGTCGGCGAGTGGGCCAAACGATCAGGGATTTACCGCCGTGTCGCTCGCGCTGGTAACCCCCGATGGTGAACGACGCCTGACCCGCCCCTTTGATCTGCGTTCGGCTGATGGATTTGAGTTTATCGGCACAGCAGCTCTCGACCTGCTGCGCCGCTATCTGAACGGAGAGTCGGAGTAGTGTACACCTCTTCATCGCCTGCTACGTTACGTGCTGCAATTGCCCTCGTCTGTCGCGATCCAACCTGGTGGCGCAAATGCCTGCTGCATGGTGCGCTGGCGATGACCATCATCGGCCTGCCGCTGGCCGTTGGTTTCATCATGGAAAGCTACGACAATAGCCGGCGCGGCTTTCCCTTTCCGCTACCACCCTGGCGTGACTGGACGTTGCGTGCGTTGACCGGCATTTTGGCCCTCTTGATCGATCTGGCCTTCTTCGTCTTGCCACTGATGGTGGGAGGACTATTGCTTACCTGTAGTGGTCTGGCCCTCGTGTTAGCCGCCCAAACCGAACTGCTCGAACCGGTAATGCAGGGCATTCTGGTGCTGACGGGGTTGGTCTGGCTGATCCTGTTCCTGATCGGGGTGGCGCCTATTGGTCGTCTGATTTTTGCTGAAGAGGGACGAATCGAACAGGCGTTGAGTCGGGAACCGCTCCGCCGCGCCTTTACTCCGCCATACCGCCCCTACTTTTGGCGAGCGCGACTGGCCAGCCTGGCCGCGTATCTGCCTGCCGCGATTATGGTCGCACTTACGGCTGGTCTTATCGTTGTCAACGCTCCCTGGTTCATTATTCTCCTGTCGGCCTGGCTGGGATGCAGTGCAGGTGTCTTTGCCCAACTGGTGGGTGCGCAGCTCTACGTAGCTGCCGAACAACAGGCGCAGCGGGCAATCCACGCCTGAGTGAGGTGTGGTTGTCTCCCAAACAGCACCTTTCCGCTTTCACACCGTATTGAATGGGCGCCGCGCAGCGTGTCATTGTGCGCAGCGGTAGCAGGGAAGCTGTGACAACCTCCCCTGATGTGCGGCCCGGTAGCCACCTGTTACACTCCCGCTATCGCAGCTATGCATTACCCATAACCTGGATACTGCATAGCGCACAAGCGGGAGAGGATGTGATCGCAGGCGAGTCGGCGGGTTAAAACCCTGCCTCAATGCGTGGAAGGCCATCAGGGCTGGCCTGACGGCGGGGAGCAGGTGCCAGGCGTACGCATGGAAAACCCCAGCGAGGCTTCGACGTTGTGAGGGAGGACGTTAGCCCGCACGACCGCAGGGCTGGCCCGGTGGTGGGGACAGGACGCTGCGGCACGCATGACCACCTGGTGTGCGTGCCTCACGCTGTGCTATGAGGGGGCATACCGGCTGCTGCGTGACATGTGGGTAATGCACAGCCCAGCGGGGGCGGGATAGGGTGGGGCGGGTCGCATCATACTACCATTGGACGCAGCACCACCTTGACACGCTCGCCATTCATCACGCTGGTACGTGCCTGGGCGGATGGTGCGTGAATCAGTTCGTGCGCCGCTGGTGAATCACCAGTAACTTGCTGAGAGCACGCTGCCAGCGTGCTGGCACGAGCCTGGCAACCTAAACGAGTCCGCAGTGTCAGTCAAGATGTGACATACCCTGCCATCATTCGTACAGATCGAACAGGAGTCAACTCTGCCGGGTTGCAGATATAACAACGGTTACGTGGTATCCTGTAAGATATTCGTGAAGGGCTACATCCAGGAAATCTTATGAACGTAACTCGTGCTTTCAGCTTTGTCTTCAATGATCCAGACTGGTGGAAAATAACGCTGGTGATCGGTCTGTTACAGTTCATTCCCGTGATTGGGCAGATCGTCGGGTTAGGCTGCATCGTCGCAATCGCGCGGGCAGTCGCTAACAGGCAAGAGCGTCCCTTGCCGCAATTGAATCAGCTTGGCGCTCTGTTCTCTGCAGGAGTGTACAGCGCTACCATTTACATTGTCTACTACTTACCCATCTTCCTGATCTCGTGCCTGTTTAGCTGCCTGCTTGGCGCCACCATTACCTTTGCCGGCAATAGTGAATCAACGTTCATCATCTTGATCAGTTTAATGCTCTGTTCCAGTGTTTTTATTGTGCCGCTGTCTCTGATCATTCAAATACTGTTGATCGTCGGTATAGGTCGCTACGTGCAGACCGGCTCGGTCAGCGCCGCTTTCCAGCCCGGCGGTGTGTGGGCACTGCTGCAACGCAATCCGGCAGAATGGCTGGTACTGTGGCTGCTCTCGCTATTGTGTAGTACTGTCGCCAGTTTTGGCACATTTGCGTTGTTAGTTGGTTTGGTAGTTAGCATTCCATACGCAACCTTTGTATTCGGCCATCTCTTGGGACAAACGGTTCAGCAAGTAACGTCCTCTCCTGCTTCGCCGACACTGTCATCGTAAGAGGAGAACTCAATGAAGCTCCGTGATCTTATTCAGCCGCGAGAGCTACTCTACCCATCGAACCTGTTGACGATCAGCCGCATCCTGCTATTGCCGGCGACCATTTACTACATGCAGCGCAGTGATCGGCGTCAGCGGGCGTTGGTCTTACTGGCGATTACAATGCTCACCGACGCTCTCGACGGGCCACTGGCCCGCCGACGGAGAGAGGTATCGAAGCTCGGCCAGATTCTCGATCCCATTGCCGATAAGGTGCTGATTGACTCAGCAGCGGTGATGCTCTCGCGCACACGGGGATTTCCGTGGTGGGCAACCGGCTTACTCATCTTCCGGGATGTTGGGATTTTACTGGCCGGACTAATTGTTCTGCGCCGTAAAGCGCATATCACGACGGCGGCCAGTAGCGGAAAATTGACCACCCTGGCAATGACGATTGTGGCTTTGCTGTACCTGGCCGGTGGCCCCCGCTGGGGCAAGCCGGCTCTCTACATCGCCTTGATCCCCTTTAGCCTCTCGTTTGTACAGTACGGATGGCGCTTTTTGCGCATTATGCGATCTGGCGATACGTAGAGGGTAGCGCACGTCCATTTGGTTTCGCCTGCTGTGATGACATATTTAAGCGAATGCAGGACTGGTTGCGAGCCAGGTAGCGCACGTCCATTTGGTTTCGCCTGCTGTGATGAGGTCGCAATGTGGCCTCACTCCTGGATACGAAGCATCGCCTTGCATCCTGCTGTTTTCCGGCGGAGAGGATGCTTCCACTGTGTGCTGCTCTTCGCACCACCAGCACTACCGTTCATATCACATCTTGAATAATACGGGGCATCGTTGCCTGTCACCGGATATGCGGTGAAATGTGACGATCCATTTCCGCCGCAACGATCCGTGGTGATCTCCTTCGTAGTACGGACAAGCCGGTTCCGTAGAGGCGGGTTCTGCACCCGCCTACAGGCAGGTGCATGCGCCTATTCATTGCTATACGAGGGATGCGAAGGGCGAGGAAGAGCGGAAGAGTGCGTCTTGAGGTGCGTGCCATACATTGGGTCTTTCAGATTTGCTGTCACGCCTGCACCGGCGATTCCATCCGATGTATGCCGTGGTAGCTGTACCGTGCTGGGACAGCGTATGGCATCGGGAAGGGCGACAAATGAGTCGCCCGTACCGGTTGGGTAAGGTGTAGATTGCCTGCAAACAGTCTGGCGTGCTATCACGACAGTCCTACTGCACGTTCCTGCAAAGACCGGTAACGGCGTCCCAGGAACGCGCGGGCGAGACGGGCTGCATGTGCTACTGCCCGCTCGGTAGCCGGGCTGAGTGATAGATGGAGGGTTGTATCGTAGGCCGGGATAGTGATCAGCACCGCTCGTGGTACACGACCATACAGCACGCGAGCCAGAGCCAGCAATGCAGGTGGATCACTCTGATGACTACCATTCAGCGTGAGTGCCGGTTCGATGACGCGAACATCAACATTAGTGCGATCAACCGCAGCATCGAGAAACACGACGCGCCGGGCCTGCGCAATGACCGCTGCCAGTTCTGGGGTAAGCTGTGCTCTGGCAATTACCTGCACTCCAACCATACGCCACTGTCGCAAACGTGCAGCCGCAGCCTGTCCGGCATAATCGTCACCACGCAGCGGGCTGCCGTAGCCGATGACCAGTCCTGCTGATCCGACCACCGGACATCGACGCTGGCAGATGCTTCTCATAGCCAAACCTTTCTGCACTGTTGTCTGGTATCGATGGTACAATTATACCGCAAAAGAGTACAAGCCTATCGCCTGTCTACCGATCAGTGGTTTCCATCTGGCAGGTAATTTGTTGCGTAACTACCAGGAAATACCGCCACAGCACCGTGCAGGCTTTGAGTCAGCAAACCACGAGGAACTACCCCATCGGGCCACCGGGTGCGTGCGGTCGGTGCTGTGATGTTCCTGACGCTATTTTCCGATGCTGCTGCCTTAGCGGGAGAGGCGATTGATCAATTCGCCCTGGGCATTGTACAACTCCACCTCCATCGCCATCTGACCGACCGCATGGGTTGAACAGCTCAGACACGGATCGTAGGCGCGCACACCTGCTTCGATCCGATTGAGGATTCCTTCATCAAATTGACCATGCCGAATATAGCTCTGGGCAATCTGACCAACGGTGCGATTGATGGCCAGGTTATTCTGACCGGTCGCAATGATCAGATTGACATCGGTAATCAGACCTTTCTCATCGACGCGATAATGGTGGAAGAGCGTTCCTCGTGGCGCTTCGCTGACACCAACCGATTCGTGGCGATTAACGCCGGCATCGGCACGGAGTTCGGTAGCGAGCAGATCGTCGTCTTCAACTAGCACTTCCATCCGCTCCAGCGCGGCGATAATCTCGATCAGACGGGCGTGGTGGTAGTAGAAGCTACCCTGAATGACCGGTCCAACGGCCTGACGCAGCTCGCGCAACTCAGCATCAGCCCGTTCAGCACCCATAGTTGTACAGATGTTGATCCTCGCCAGTGGCCCTACCCGATACATACCCTGCGGATAGCCCAACGCTCGAATGTACGGAAACTTCAGGTAGCTCCACGGTTCAACTGCTTCGCCGATCACATCACGGTAGTCGATGGGATCGAGTTCATCGATCAAGATGTTACCGCTGTGATCGATAACGTGCAGCTTGCCACCGTAGTGCATCCATCGTCCACCCGGCCCTACCATACCCATGTAGAGGCTGGGAAACACACCAAACGTTTCAATTTCACGCCGATACTTCGCACTGAGTTGTTTCAACCGCCCAAGAGCATCACAAGCGATGGTTAACATTTCCGGTAGTCTGGCCCGAATATGATCACGACTGCTTACACTTAACCCACTCCGCACGCCGCCTGGTACAGCCCAGGCCGGATGGATTTTACGCCCACCCAACAGCTCAATCACCTCTTGCCCAAACTGGCGTAGACGAATCCCATTCCGTGCCACTTCCGGGTCGGCAGCGATCAGCCCAAAGATGTTACGCTGCGCCGGCTCACTGTCAAAACCGAGCATCAGATCAGGTCCACTCAGGTGAAAGAAACTGAGTGCGTGCGACTGAATGATCTGGGCAAGGTTCATCAACCGACGCAATTTTTCCGCCGCTGGTGGGATCAACACGGCAAGGATACCGTCACCGGCACGGGCCGAGGCAAGCAAGTGGCTCACCGGGCAGATACCGCAAATACGCGCAGTAATGCCCGGCATTTCCCAGAAGGGTCGTCCGATGCAAAAGCGCTCGAAGCCACGAAATTCGGTGACGTGAAATCTGGTTTCGGCAACGTCGCCATGGTCATCGAGATGAATGCTGATTTTGGCATGCCCCTCGATGCGTGTCACCGGATCGATGATGATACGTTGACCCATCGTGTCCTCCTTGCTCAGAATATCGTCGCCCTTCATCCGTAGCGAATATCGGCTGGTGGTTCACGACCCTCAATCAGGGCTTCAAGCAACGCCCGAATCCGCGGCGCTGAAGGAGGGCATCCCGACAGGTAATAATCGACCGGAATGATCTGATGAACCGGTACGACTTTGTCGAGTAATACCGGCACAATTCCCGGTTCGTGTGGGATCACACCGTGCGGATCGCCATGTTCGATGTAGACCTGTTGCAGCACAGTACGTGCCGGGCCAAGCGGGTTGCGTAGTGCCGTAACGTTCCCGGTTACTGCACAGTCGCCAAATGCGATAATCAATCTGCTATGCCGACGTGCTGTTTTTGCCAGTTCACGATGTTCGTCACTGGCAATTGCCCCCTCGATCAACGTAAGATCAACATCTGGCGGAAATTGTTTGGCATCGGCAATCGGGCTGTAGACCAGATCGGCACGTGCGGCCAGATCGATCAACCATTCGTCGAGATCGAGCAGTGACATATGGCAGCCCGAACAGCCACCCAACCAGATGGTAGCAATCCGCAATCGGTTCATAGACATCTCCCTCTCACCTGCGAGTTCGTTCTATCGCAGCACCTACCAGCGTTGCTTCCGCGCTTCGACAATCAGAGCGATGCGTTCACTGTCGTGTGGACGTTCGCCAACGGTCACACCACGCGGGAAAATGGCACCGGTTGGGCAGGCCAACTGGCATTTCCCACAACTGGTACAGGTGGTGGAAGTTCCCCAGGGCTGGTTCATATCGGTGATGACTCTTGCAGCAACCCCGCGTCCGGCCACATCCCAGGTGTGAACACCTTCAATTTCGTCACAGGTGCGCACGCAGCGTGTACAGAGCACGCAACGATTGTGGTCGATGCCGAACCGTGGGTGCGAGATGTCAACGGGACAGGCAGGAGAGAGATATTCGTAGCGAACGTGATCCATCCCCATCATCGCCGCTAACCGTTGCAGTTCGCAGTTGCCACTGGCTACGCATACAGCGCACACGTGATTGCGTTCGGCGAACAACAGCTCGATAATTTGACGCCGATAATTCTGGAGTCTTGGTGTCGCGGTGTGGACGACCATCCCTTCGCTAACCATCGTCATACAGGCCGGTTGCAGACGACGTTGACCTTCGATCTCAACCAGACAGAGCCGACAGGCGCCGACATCCGATAGTCCGTCGAGATGGCAAAGGGTTGGAATGGGAATACCGGCGTCGCGGATAGCTTCCAATAGCGTTGCACCGGGGCGGGCCGAGACGAGATGACCATCAATTGTGAGCGTTTTAGCCGCCATGATCAACCTCCGCGCCGATGAGTTGTTCATATTCGTGTCGGAAGTAGTGCAGAGTGCTGAGTACCGGGTTCGGCGCTGATTGGCCCAGGCCACAGAGGCTTGTTTCACGCATCAGTTCGCATAATGCTTCAATCGTTTGCAAATCACTCTTGCCGGCCTGTCCATTGCGCAATTTGGTGAGGAGATTGAAGAGCTGGACAGTACCTACCCGACATGGGATGCACTTACCGCACGACTCATCTTTGCAAAACTCCATATAGAAACGAGCAACATCGACCATGTTCGTGTGCTCGTCCATCACGACCATCCCACCCGACCCCATAATCGAGCCGACTGCTGCCAGCGATTCATAATCAACCGGCGTATCAAACAGGCTGGCCGGAATGCAGCCACCTGACGGGCCACCGGTTTGTACTGCCTTGACCGGGGTTCCATCAGGGGTGCCATCGCCAATGTCTTCAACAATCTCGCGGAGCGTGATTCCCATCGGTACCTCGATTAAACCGGTGTTGCGAATCTTACCGGTTAATGCAAAGACCTTCGTCCCTTTGCTTTGTTCAGTGCCAATCTGGCGGAACCATTCCGGACCGTGCTCGATAATGGCCGAAATGTTGGCAAAGGTCTCAACGTTGTTGATCAGAGTTGGCATGCCCCACAGACCACTCTCTGCCGGATACGGCGGACGTGGCCGGGGTTGGCCGCGCCGACCTTCAATCGAGGCAATCAGGGCGGTCTCTTCACCACAGACGAATGCTCCGGCACCAACCCGAATGTCAACCCGGAAGTTGAAACCACTCTCAAAGATCTGGGCACCGAGTAATCCCATTCGGCGCGCCTGTACTATTGCTTTTTGCAGGCGTTCGATTGCCAGCGGATACTCACCGCGCACATAAATAAAGCCTTGCTCGGCACCGACTGCATAGGCCGCAATTGCCATCCCTTCCAGCACCAGATGCGGATCGCTCTCAAGCACACTGCGATCCATAAAGGCACCGGGATCACCTTCATCGGCATTACAAATCACAAACTTCCGCTCACCGAGGCTTTTGGCAACCGTTGCCCACTTAAGCCCGGTTGGATAGCCGGCCCCACCACGTCCACGCAGACCACTGCGCGTAATCATCTGAATCACCTCAGCCGGTGTCAGATCGTGAATGACGTGATAGAGCATACGGTAGCCACCCGCGGCGATATAGTCTTCGATGCGTTCGGGATTAATGCGACCACTGTGACGCAACACTATCGGATACTGGCGAGTGAAGAAGGGATGGTTCAGGTTACATTGCGGCACGTTGCACGAACCCTGATCGAGCGCAGCGACCAGTTCTTCGGCATCCGCCGGCGTAACGTGCTCAAACACCTCTCCGGTCGGCTCCAGACGAACTAACGGGCCATGACCACACAATCCCATGCACCCAACCGGAACCACGTCGACATCAGCCTGTTTGCCGGCAGCGGAGAGCACCAGTTCTAAGCGACGCTTAATCTCCAGGCTACCGGAAGCCTGGCAACCGGCAGCAGCACAGCAGAGGATGCGGAAACGCGCACGTTGTGCCTGTTCTCGTTCAGCAATCGCTTCAAGTTCGTGAAGATCCATACATTACTCCTCGCGTTTCAGCAACGCCTGAATGCGCGCTTTCAGGTCGGAGTGATCAGCATGACCAACTACTTCCCCATCAAGTACGACGGCAGGTGCAATGCCACAAGCACCAAGACAGCGAGCAGTCAATAGCGAAAACCGACCATCTTCGCTTGTCCGCCCGGCATGGACGCCACTCAATGCTTCTAGTTCGTGCAGCAAGATTGCTGCACCGCGCACGTAGCACGCAGTGCCCAGACAGACCGTACAACTGTGTTCGCCCTGGGGGGCCAGTGAGAAGAAGTGGTAAAAGGTAGCAACCCCATACACCCGGCTGGGAGGCAATTTGAGGCGATGGGCAACCTCACCGAGCAGCTCTGGCGAGAGAAAGCCGTACAGTTCTTGCGCTTTGTGCAACACTTCGATCAGCGCATCGCCCTGATACTGAAACCGTTTCATCGTCGCTTCCAGTATCTTTTGGCGATTATCACCAACAGGACGAGGATTCCGGTCAGCAGTGGTATCGGTCGCAGGTGTCGTCATCGCACTTCTCCCAAACTGATGCACGGGCACTACCTTGATCCTATCCAGACTGCAACTGTTTTAGCGGAAAGAATTCACTACCAACTGTTAAATAACGGGTTCCGTAGGGGCGGGGGGCGGGTTCTGAACCCGCCCCTACAGATGGTGCATGTGCTCGTTTACATTGGAGATGAAGGGGTCGCGAAAGGGGTGATGTCCTGGATCGCACGCCATGCATTGAACTGTATCAGATTTGATGCTACAACCCTGCCTCAATGCAATGAACTTCTGGTAAGGCTGTCGGGGAGTGTAGCGTATCACCTGTTTCGTAACCAAATCTCTGGTAGAACCCGGATGTTGTCAGTACGAGCGTTAGCCCTATGAACACCCGCAATGAGGTTGACAAACAGCGACACTTGTTGTATATTCTCAGCGGGCCTCTAGCTCAATTGGCAGAGCAGTTGACTCTTAATCAATCGGTTGTGGGTTCGAGTCCCACGGGGCCCACCACTACAGCACCGGCACGAGCCGGTGTTTTTTGATTCCCTGCAAAGCTACACCACTCGCTTCGGCTGCAATATTCCAGGAAGAACCCTCTGGTTGTCCACGGATGAAGTGGGGGTAATATTGCATTTTGATCCCGCGGGAAGCAGGCACAGGGGTCTGTGTCAGGTGGGGAGTGATCCGGAGGCTTGCGCTCCCGGCAGATGATCTCTTCTCTGTTCACCGGCACTCATGCCGTGCCCGTCACCCCACACTTCTGGTAGGTGAAGTGCAAGGGCCAGAGGGTGAGGTGCGGAAGCATACCCCCTGGCCCGTCCCTGCTGGGCTATGCATTACCCACAACTATACGCATGGTGTCAACCATATGCTATCGTGAGCAACATGCCAGGGAGCAGTCGTACCGTGAGCGGTGCGCATCAGGGACAGAACGCGGCATGATTGCAGTGGGAGACGTCGTGCCGAACCGTGAGGCAGGGTGCTTGAGTTGATGTTATCACGCTGTGATACCGTGCGCCTGTTGCCTACGCGACCCTGATGATGGAAATGGCTGTAGGGGCGGGTTCTAAACCCGCCCCTACGGACGGTGCCTGCGCCGTTCACCTTACCATCCAAGGGATGCGGTGAATGAGGGACATCACCTGATCTCGCCAGGAGTGATCACAGAAACAGCAAACGTCATTTCCGCTGCACACGCCGGGGTGGATACGGGTTTCCGGTGGTGTTACCCGTGTCGCAATGTGTGGCGTGCGGCAGCCACGCTGCCGCAGCAGGCGTACACGCGATCCGGCGCGTGGTCCATTGTTCCTCATCCTGGTCTCGGGGATACTGGATGTGCTCGTTCGAGCATCGAGGCGGTCAGGCATGCATGCGATCCCTGCGTGTAGACGGTTATGTTGCAATAGGTTCATGCCTGCGCACCAGCGGTCATGGCCAGCACCTGCCGGCGGTGGCGATGATACCTTCACGCGGATTGGAAGCCCGCGCCACGAGGAGCGCTTGCAGTCCGCCCTCACACAGCGTGACATGTGGGTAATGCATAGCCCGCTGGAGGCGGGGGCAAAGTGAACGGGAGCTATATGGAGCACGTCCATCCCTTCTCTCTATTCCCCATTCCCCCATATGGAAGCGGAGCGAGGGTTAGGGGGTAAGGTGCGGGAACCGAGGCGGTTGCATCGTTTGTCATACAAACATGAATCCCGCGAGCAGGCAAGATGTCATCACCGGTCGACGAGCGTCGCAATCGTAACACCATCACCACCATCGCGGCCACCACTGCTGAACGAGGCTACCAGGGGGTGACCGGCCAGAAGTTCTCGTACCACCTGGCGCAGCGCACCGGTGCCTTTGCCGTGGATCAGACGTACCTGGTGCAGGCCGGCGAGATACGCATCGTTCAGATAGCGATCCAGACGATCACTCACCTCAGCCGCTCGCCAGCCCCGCATGTCGAAGGTCATCGAGACATCGGGTGTTGGGGGAAGATGAACGGTTCGTGCCGGAGGGGTAAAGCGCTGGCCGTCATCACTTTTGCCCTTTGCCCGCTTCAGGTCGTTGAAGCTGACTGTCATGCGGAAGCCGCCAACCTGTACCGTGGCGGTTTGATCCTCTTCATCAATGGCGACAATTTCGCCGTTCAGGCCGATGGAAGTAACCTGTACCTGATCGCCAACCTGTAACGGCTTTTCGGCTGGGGGTGGTGGTGCAGGTTGGGGCTGCATGTTTAGACGGGCAACGGCCTGTTGTGACCGCTCGGCAGTCGTCGCCAGGCGTTTGTCGGCTTCTTCTAGCCACTGGCGTGATATATTGACGGTGCGAAACTCTTCACGTAACCGGCGTAGTTGTTGACGGACTTCCCGCAGTTCTGCTTCGATCTCGGCACGGGCGGCTTCAAGCGCTGCGGCCCGTTCGGCAGCAAAGGCCTGTTGTTCAGCCACCAGCCGGTCACGGTAGCGTTCGGCGTCAAGCCGCAATTCCTCGGCACGCTGTAATGCGGCGGCAGCGGCATCACGTTCACGCTGAATGCCGGCCAGCAAGTCTTCAACCTGCGCCTCTTTGCGGTCGATAAAAGAGCGCGCTTGCTCGATCAGTGTCGGGTCTAAGCCTAGACGGGCGGCAATCGCCAGGGCATTTGAACGACCGGGGATACCGATACTTAACCGGTAGGTTGGCGCCAGGGTCTCGATATCAAACTCAACCGAGGCATTCTGCACCCCTGGAGTCGTGTACGCAAATGCCTTCAGCTCGGCATAATGGGTGGTAGCAATACCCAGTACACCCAGCTCAAGCAGGCGGCCAATAATCGCTCGGGCCAGGGCTGCGCCTTCTACCGGATCGGTACCGGCACCTAATTCGTCGAACAGAACCAGCGCTGCCGGTCGGCGGTCATCGAACAGGGCGTATGCGTCGCTCTCCGGTGGTATTTGCTGTGCAGCCGCCAATGTTTGTAACACACGGATAATATTTGCCATATGCGATGAGAAGGTACTGAGGCTCTGTTCGATGCTCTGCTCATCACCGATGTCGGCAAAGATGTACTGAAACACCGGTAAGCGCGACGGTTGATCGGCTGGAATTTGCATGCCGGCCTGCGCCATCAGGGCCAGCAAGCCGGTGGTTTTGAGGGCTACCGTCTTGCCACCGGTATTGGGGCCGGTGATCAACAACAGCGAAAACTCGCCGCCAAGCCAGAGATCAATCGGGACTACGGTCTCAGTAGGGAGCAGCGGATGGCGTGCCCGTGTCAGTCGTAGCGGTGGTTCAGGCGACGGCGGATCGTCGGGTCGCCAATCGACAATCTCCGGTGCTGTGCTGCGGGTAGCAATGGCGTAGCGGGCCAGCGCAAATGCCAGGTCGAGGGTAGCCAGCGTATTAACGGTACTGGTGATTAGATTGGCTACTGCACTGACCTGGCCGGATAACGTGCTGAGAATGCGCTGTACTTCTTCCGCCTCGGCAGATTGCAGCTCGCGCCAGCGGTTGTTCAACTCGACAATTGCCATTGGCTCAATGTAGAGAGTGGCTCCCGATCCCGACTGATCATGTACCAGACCGCGAACTTCCCGGCGGTGGCTGGCCTTCACCGGAATGACATACCGGCCATTCCGCACAGTGATAATCGGCTCCTGAAGCGCACCGGCCAGTGCGCTGGAATGGATCATGCTCTGGAGGCGCTCTTGCAGACGGTTAAATGCCACTCGCACTTCGTGACGTAAGCGGGCAAGTGTAGGGCTGGCGCTATCCAACACCTGACCATCATTACCGATTGCCCGATCAATTGCCTCGCTTAACGATGGAATGACGGGTAGCGTATTGGCCAGGTCGATCAGCAACGGAAAACGTTCGTCGAGGCGGCTCAGTCGCTGACGGAGTAGCGCCGCACTCTGCAAGGTGGCCGCAATCTCGCGCAGGGTTGTGCCATCAAGAATACCGCCACGGGCAGCGTGCTGCACGGCGCGACGCACATCACGCGCCCCACCGATACTCACCTCCGGCCATTCTTCCAGCAGCAGCCGGGCTTCGGCAGTTAAAGCCTGCCGTCGCCGGACTTCAGCCAGATCGGTGGCCGGAGTCAGACTTAAGGCTAGTTCACGCGAGGCTGAAAAAGCAGTATATTGAGCCAGACGGTCACGAATGACGTCGAATTCAAGTGTAATCAGCGAAGATTCCGGGATCGACATACCAGCACTCATTAACGCAAGATTTCTTGCGTTCAGGTTATCACTAACCGTCAATCATGCCATCGGCCCAGGGGTTGATTATTGGACCTGAAAGATAATTTGGGCGGCATCAGGCAAAATCGGATCGATAAGTTCGTACAAACTAGGCAAAATCGCATTAGCGAAGAAGCGGAGCATCAACGAAGTTCCGATTTGCCCACCCAACCAGCGTGTGATCGGATAATCGATGTTGGCAAAACCGCGCACGATAAACAGATTCCAAAGCAGAATCGCCGTCAAGCCGAGAGCCAAACCACCGATGATCACACCCAGTGCGGTACCAACGATCCGATCTACCATCTCAAGATGGTGTGGTGTTTGCACGTAGCGAAAACTGTAGATTCCGACCCAGGTTAATACGATAAAGCAAAACAAATGGATCAACGCAAAAGCAACATACTGGCTAACGAAACGTTGCCCACCCAACTCGCGCACAAAGACATCGGCCAGACTTTGGTAGTAAAGACTGGCCAGCACGGTGCTGAAGTAGAACGAGAGAATGACGAGGACCAGCCGAATCGTGCCCTGAAAAAAGCCGACGGCCAGCGCGCCGAAGAAGAGCACGACGAAGAGAAGATCGATAACGTTCATAGTAATTTCTCCCGGCGCAAATTCCGGTTTACCCAAGATATACAATCTGCACAGCGATTATAGCATACCGCACGAAGCCACTCCGTGTGATGATACACGGTTTAGGTGATACTATTGCTGACCATCCTCAATCTTTACGCCAGTCTATAACAAGGATCGCCCTATGACCTCTACCAACTCGACAACCGTTCAGGCCATATCTGTGCAACCTACAGAGCAGTCTGGCTCATCGTTGCCGGGCAATACATTATCACTCGTTCCTTCGGAAGTACGACGCGGTTTACTCATCTCTATCTGGGAAGGTGCGATTGCCAATATACATATCAGTATTACAGGTGCCATCGGTGGGAGCATCTTTCTCAGTGGATTTGCGCTGTTGCTCGGTGCCAACAATTTTCAACTCGGCTTGCTTGGTGCGTTGCCATTCATCGGCCAGATGTTTCAGTTCCTGAGTGCCTACCTGGAAGCCCGGTTTGCAAATCGACGAGCCATTGTGCTCTTTTCGGCCCTGGCGGGGCGTCTGGTTTGGATGCTGTTACTCTGCCTGCCGTTCACCGGTTGGCCGGTGAACTGGCAGCTTACCGTGTTTTTCGTGGCTCTGGGTTTCTCGTATGGTCTGAATGGCATGGCAGGCAATGCTTGGATGAGCTGGATGAGCGATCTGGTTCCGTCTAATCGGCGTGGCAGCTATTTTGGCGTGCGGAATATGGTGGCCGGTATCAGTGCGATGGTGAGTGTCTATCTCGCCGGGTTGACCCTCGACCATTTTCGGACGCAGGGTGCTGAAGCGCACGGATACGCCCTGATCTTTGGGATGGCGGTGCTGGCTGCCTTCGGTGCAGCCGTGCTGATTGCCCGTCAGCCAGAGCCACCATTGAAGCCACAACCGTGGCAGGGGATTGGTTCATTTCTGTTTGACCCGCTCCGTGATACGGCTTTTCGCCGTTTTACCGTGCTCGCGACAGGCTGGGCGCTGGTTACTGGTATCGCCGCTCCCTTTTTTAATGCGTATGGCCTAACCACGCTGCAACTCGATTTCTCGCTGTTGGCACTGACCGGCATTGTGACCAGTGTCGTAACGCTCTTTTTCTCGCCGCTCGTGGGGTGGTTGATGGATCGCTACGGCTATCGTGTAGTTGTGACGACGTGTGTGATGGGGACGGTTCCACTACCACTAGGTTGGGTACTCTCAACACCTGACAACATTCTACCGCTCTGGCTAACGTCAATCTTTTCTGGCGTCTTCTGGCCGGGCGTGAATCAAGGGCTTGGAAATCTGCTGATGGAACGCGCTCCTGTCGCCCAACGTGGGGTTGCAGTGGCAATGTTTAGCCTGCATACCGGCTTGGGCACGCTGATTGCGTCGTTGATCGGTGGTGCGTTAGGGCAGGTACTAACCGGGACTACGCTGATGCTGGGGCCATTAACGGTTCACGGCCTCGCGGTATTGTTTCTGATCACGATGATTGGGCGCATTGCAATGGTTGGTGCGTTTTGGCGCGTGCTGGCCGGCAATCGCTAGGCAATACTGACCAGATGGTGTTGTGTGCTGTTGAGGATGTATCTCGCACAGTCAGCAGTCTGTACCACCATCGTTCATCGAACTATGGTAGCCACATATCAAAGCTGGCATTATCGTGGTCATCGCACGCTATCCACCTATCACGTTGAAACCACTCCTGAGTTCAGATTACCGCACCGGCGTTTCCTTGATGCACGCTGTAGGATCACACGCCGGCGTAAATCCTACTTGGGTGTTCGTGATGCATGGTTTAGCGTGCGGAAGTCATGCTTTCGTACCGGCCGTGCCCACATGCAGGTACGTGCTGCAGCGGTGCTCTTGCCGGTGATGACAAGACGAGTGGTTACGTTGAGTATAACAGGACTGGCCGTGAATTGGACGAGACAGGTGGGTGGTGGAGCGGATCAAAGGAATCGTGGGTCAGGATGCACTGTAGCGATAATGATCTGACATACAAATCTGAGCCTGCTGAAAGTGAGTTCAGCAGGCTCACTGACAGTAACGATCAAGCCTGGGGCTTGTTTACACCGGCAGCCAGTTCAAGCAACTGCAAAATTCGGGGGGCCATTGCCGCCGGATCGCGGTGTAACCCTTCGATCAGCAGTGCGTTATCGTAGAGTTGTTCGGCGGCCAGTTTGAGGAGTGGATCGTTCGGGTTGGAGGCAGCACGTTGAGCTAGCGCTGCAATCAGCGGGTGAGCTGGATTGAGTTCCAAAATGCGCGGCCCCATCTGCACTTCCTGACCGAGTACCTGCTGAATCCGCTGCATCTCGCGGCCAAAGACTGCTTCATCGGCCACCAGCCGGGCCGGGCTATCACGCAACACACGCGATGTGCGCACCTCTTTCAGACGGTCGCCAAGAATTGCAGCAATGCGTTCCGCCAATGCAGTGAACTGTTCATCATTAATGACCGGCGTTGGTCGTTCAACCTCACCCGGCAGTTCAAGATCACCCTCATCGATATTGCGCAAGCGCAACCCATCGTATTCGCGTAGACCTGACAGCATAAAGCCATCCATCAGGTCGGTGAAGAGAATGACTTCGATGTCACGTGCCCGCAGCGGATCGAGGTGTGGACTGCTCAACGCTGCATCGCGGCTGGCCGCCATCAGGTAATAAATCTCCTTCTGACCGGGGATCATGCGCTCTTTGTAGGTCGCCAGCGTGATCCATTCGTCACCGCTCTTCGTTGTCTGCACCCGCAGTAACTTGAGCAGATCATTGCGATGCTCGTAATCGGTAGCAATACCCTCTTTGATGAACGGGCCGAATTCCTTCCAGAAGGTGCGATACTTCTCCGGATCGCGCTCGGCCAGATCATTCAACTCCTTGTGGAGACGACCGGTGAGCGTTTTGCGCAGGCGTTGCATGACCGGCGATCCACCGGCGGTACCACTCTGAACGCTTTCCCGCGAGACATTCAGCGGCAGGTCTTCGCTATCCACCACACCTTCAACGAAGCGGAAATAGGCGGGCAGCAAATCTTTGGCTTCTTCAAGGATCAGCACTTTACGTGAATAGAGCTTGATCTGACCTTCAATGCGGCGTTCGAGGATGCCGCGCTCGCGCCGCGATGGAATGTAGAGAATGGCGTGCAGATCAACCGGTGCGTCAGTTGAAATGTGGATGAAGCTGAGTGGTGGCTGGCTGTCGAGCGTGAGCTGGCGGTAATAGTCGTTGTATTCGTCGTTCGTGACATCACGCGGGGCTTTGCGCCAGATCGCTGTGCGCGCATTGATCTGGCGACCATCGAGCATGATCGGGAAGGCGACGTAATTGGAATGCCGGCGCACAATTTGCTCGATCCGCCATGGATCGGCGAATTCAGCCGCGTCTTCTTTCAGGTGCAGTGTAATGGTGGTACCACGACGCTCGCGGGTAGCGGGGCCAACCGTGAAGCTATCGCCCCCGCTCGACTCCCACATCACCGCCGGTACGTTGGGGCGGTACGATTGTGAAACAACCGTTACCTTGTCGGCAACCATAAATACCGAGTAAAAGCCGACTCCAAACTGACCAATGATCTCACTTGCAGTCTGTTTGGCGCCCTCACCGGCCTGCTTGACAAAGGCGCGCGCCGCCGATTGCGCAATCGTACCGAGATGCTCCACCATTTCATCGGCGGTCATGCCGATACCGGTATCACTGATCGAGAGGGTGCGCGCTTCTTTGTTGACTTCGATGGTGATTTGTGGTTCGAGGTCGGGATCGCGCACGTCGCGATTCGTCAGCATCTCGAACTGCATGCGATTGATCGCATCAGAAGCGTTCGAGATCAGTTCGCGCAGGAAAATCTCGCGGTCGGTGTAGAGTGAATGAGCGAGAATGTAGAGTACTTGTTGTACTTCGGCTTTAAACGTATGAGACTGCCGGCCAGTTTCAGTCAACGGTTCCGTGGTCATACTTCCCCCTCGTCACAATTGAACAATGCATCGTCATCAATCTGCCTGACGTAGCGGCGGACTGAGACACTACCTCATGCATTACCATGCATTGTAATCACTCAGCCGGCAGTTGATCGTTAGAGAGTTGTTGGAAAATGACCCTGCGGATCAGCCGCCTAACTCTGACATCCCGCGCAGAGTTGGCTTCACGCCGGCAGGGAGGCCATGCCCCCATGGTTTGATATAGACGGCGTGGCGAATGATCTGTTCAAGATCGGCGATACTGGCCCCGCCCCGGACTGCAGCCCGCAGATCAACTTCGTCATCACGGAGCAGACAGAGGTGCAGGCGACCATCAGCGGTGAGCCGCATCCGGTTACAGGTGGCGCAGAAGGGGTCGCTGACGCTGGAAATAAATCCGATCACCCCCTTCGCACCGGGTAGGCGATACGTGCGCGCCGGATCACTCGGCGCGTGACCAATCTCCTCAAGCGGGCCGTAGTGTTGTTCGAGGTGCGCAATCAGCTCGGCGCTGGCCACGATACCCTCTTCAGCGAGGCCGGCCACCCCGGTGAGGGGCATTACCTCGATGAAGCGGAATTCCCAGGGTCGCTCCAGCGTCAGTCCTGCCAGCCGCACCACTTCATCATCATTCATCCCGCGCACGACCACCGCGTTCAGTTTGATGGGATGCAGGCCAGCCGCGTCAGCAGCTTCAATACCGGCCCAAACCTCTTCGAGATTACCGCCACGGGTAATCATCCGAAACTTCAGTGGATCGAGGGTGTCGATACTGATATTGACCCGATCCAGACCGGCTTCACGCAGCGGTTGGGCCAGTTTGCGCAAACGAAGCGCGTTGGTTGTCATCGCAATATGTTCGATGCCGGGAATGCGTTTCAGTTCACGCACCAGATTAACCAGATCATGGCGCAGCGTTGGTTCGCCGCCGGTCAGGCGCAACTTGCGGAAGCCGGCACGGGCAGCGGCAGTGATCACCAGCAGCAGCTCTTCATTGGTCAGCAGTTCAGGACGAGGAGCGAACTGCACACCAACGGCAGGCATGCAGTAGACACAACGCATATTGCAGCGGTCGGTCAGCGAGACGCGCAGATAGTCGATACGGCGGCCATACTGATCAAGAGCCGGCGTATCGGTGGCATAGCGGGGATGGCGGGCGGGGTCGTAGAAGATGATCGGGGTCGTGCCAGAGAGCTGGTTGGCGGTCATAGCCTCACCTCATTGTGATAAACAGACGGTGAACGAACAACCGATGTGAAACACGTACCGGTGGGCTGAATTGGTCCACCGGTGCCGAATCGGCTACACCATTGCGTACTGCAACACCGAGATGCGTGCGGCGACCTGGCGAGCCAGCTCACGGAAAATATCGGCATACGCATCAGGGGCATCACTGATCACAGCCGGCTGACCATTGTCACCACCCTCGCGCACGCTCATGCCAAGGGGAATCTGGCCGAGAACCGGTACACCCAACTGCTGCGCCAGCCGTTCGGCGCCACCGCTACCGAAAATGTCGTAGCGCTTGCCGGTATCGGGGGCGATGAAGTAGGCCATGTTCTCGACGATTCCTAACAGCGGCACGTTCACTTTGCGGAACATCTCCATCGCCTTGATTACGTCGATGGTTGCCACCTGCTGCGGCGTGGTCACGATAAGGGCACCAGTGAGAGGCAGGCTCTGGGCCAGGGTAAGGGCAACATCGCCGGTACCGGGCGGCATATCGATAATCAGATAGTCGAGTGGTGCCCAGGCAACCTGATAGAGAAATTGCCGCAGTAACTGACTGACCATCGGCCCACGCCAGATCACCGGCTGTGACTCGTCAATCAGAAACCCGACCGACATCACCTTGATCCCGTGGTTGCTCAGTGGCAACATCATCGGCTGACCATTGGCATCGCTAACGGCCATTGGCTGCCCGCGCACCCCCAGCATGAGTGGCAGGCTCGGCCCAAACACATCAGCGTCGAGCAGACCGACCTGTGCCCCCATCTGGGCCAGGGCAACCGCCAGGTTGGCCGCTACCGTACTCTTGCCGACACCGCCTTTACCGGCAGCCACCGCAATCACATTGGCAACGCCGGGAATGGCCGATTGTTCGGGAATACCGGCAGGCCGACGGACATTGGCGGTAAACTCGATGTGAACCTCTCTCACCCCTGGCACCGCCAGCACTGCTGCCTCAGCCTCACTGCGGATCTGATCTTTCAACGGACACGCCGGGGTTGTCAACTCAATCGTACAACGGACAATACCGTCACAGATGGCAATGTGCTTGACCATCTGCCGAGAAACCAGGTCGCCACCCAGCTCTGGCTCTTGCACCTGTCGCAGCGCGGCGAGAATCTGATCTTCGCTCACCGTCGCCGATTGATGATTTGTTAAGCGACCCATGTATCTACTCCATCCTCAGTTATGCGCATCTTGTTACATTATACCAGAGAATTAAGAAAGTAAGATGTTACTAAAGTCATAGACGGTGCGGGATGTCGGCGCGATGGATGATGGTTTCCGGCATATATCTAGGCGAAGCAGGTGTCATTATCTTGCTTGACAGTACGGAGTACGGTTGCTATACTCGCATTAAGACTATTCGATAGTAGCATACTCGTAAAGTGGTATATCGCCAATGAAAGTTGAGCGCAGAGCACAGGGCGCAACCCGGCGCGGCATTCTCCAGTTGTTACGCCGCCACGGTCAGATGAGCGCCATTGAGTTAAGCGATGCACTGGCAATTGGCGCGGTTGGTATTCGCCAGCACCTCACCGCTCTGGAGCAAGAGGGGCTGGTGTATGTCTGCGGTCTGCGCCGGAATGTCGGGCGTCCGGCACATCTGTATGCGCTCACCGAACGGGCCGAGGCGTTCTTTCCCAAGCATTATGAGCGGCTCGTGTGTGAACTGATCGACAGTGTTGCGGCAGTCGGTGGCGAGCCGGCAGTCAGGGAGATGCTGGAACAGCGGCGCAAGATGCTCTTCGCCCGCTTAGCTCCGCAACTGGCGGACAAGCCACGGGCGACACAGGTTGCGATACTCGCCGAAGCACTGGCCGAACAGGGGTATATGTGTGAGTGTGAACAGGGCGAGAAGGGTGATCTCTTCCTGACGCAGTATAACTGTCCGTTTGATTGTGTTGCCCGGCGCTATCCGCAAATCTGTGCCCAAGAGTTACGTCTTTACGAAGACCTGCTAGAAGCTACCATCGAGCGTGATACCACGATTGCCGAAGGTGGTCACTGTTGCCGGTATCGAATTCCGGTCTAGCACTCATAGTCGCATTCGCGGTACAATACAGGTACGCCACAGATGACGGCCAGCGGTGGCCGTCGTTGTTTGCAATTGCTACGGAGGTTTCACATGGCTTTTGAAGTTCCGCCGTTGCCTTACGACTACAATGCCCTTGAACCGTATATTGATGAAGCCACGATGCACTATCATCACGACAACCACCATCAGACGTATGTTACTAATCTGAATAATGCGCTGGCGAATTACCCGGAGTTGCAGAGCAAGACGATTGAAGAGCTGCTGGGTAATCTTGACGCCATCCCAGAGGCGATTCGGACAGCGGTGCGCAACAATGGTGGTGGGCACTGGAACCACACCTTCTTCTGGGAGATTATGGCTCCCAATGCCGGTGGTGAACCTACTGGTGATCTGGCGGCGGCAATTGATGCGGCCTTCGGCAGCTTCGACGCTTTCAAAGAGAAATTCAAGGCGGCGGCTCTGGGCCGGTTCGGTTCGGGATGGGCGTGGCTAGTAGCGGCAAAGGATGGCAGTCTCAGCATTATGAGCACCCCCAACCAGGATAACCCGCTGATGGAGGGGAAGACGGCCATCCTTGGGCTAGATGTATGGGAGCACGCCTATTACCTCAAGTACCAGTACAAGCGGGCCGCCTACGTTGATGCCTGGTGGAACGTGGTGAGTTGGGCCAAAGTTGCCGAGCACTACGCAGCGGCGAAAGGTTAATGTTGGTCGGGACGGGAGTCTCAGCCGCGTAGTGCTCCGCGAACGTGGCCGGGCACTACGCAGCGGCGAAAAGTTAAATAGACACGCTGAGAGGGGCCACAACAAACAGTGGCCCCTCTCTTTGGTAGAAACTCGTATTTCCCCCCCGGCTTATGGCACACTGGCGTTCGGGTCGAGACGATAGGTGTTGATAATCTCGTCGGTGCGGCTGACCAGCGTATCGAATTGATCTTCAGGCACCAGGGTTGTCAACACCGAGAGCTTATTGCCACGCTGCTCAATAAAACTGTTCCCC
This sequence comes from Chloroflexus sp., assembly GCF_034432675.1. Classification (GTDB taxonomy): domain Bacteria; phylum Chloroflexota; class Chloroflexia; order Chloroflexales; family Chloroflexaceae; genus Chloroflexus. The sequence goes on from NZ_DAOUBI010000033.1 coordinate 39,824, forward strand.
AACATCGGTGCCTGCACATTGTTGGAAGCCGTTGCGGTATACCCCCACACGATCAGGATACTGCCATCACTTTGCGGTCGCGGCTCTTCGTAGAAAAAGTCGGGTTGATTGCCAAATGTCGATTGCAAGAAGCTCACCAGCTTGTCAACCAGCTCATCATCGCTGTAGGTAGTGCTGTCTTCCAGCACATCAACAATGATTGCCGCATTGTTTGATGGATCAGACCAGAACAGGATCAGTTCGCCGGGGCGACTGTTATCGGTCAGGCTCCAGTTTTCCGGCAAGTCGATCCTGAACACGCCAGAGGGATGGTTGTAGGTCTGCAATTGACCAATTTCAACCGGAGCCAGCGCACCACCGCTGGTAGTGCCACTACCGGTTGTCGAGCTGCCGCCGATGGAAGCAGAGGGGTCAATGCGGTAGGTGTTGATAATTTCGTTGGTTTTACTCACCAGCGTCTCAAACTGCACTTCAGGCACCATGGTGGTTAGGATCGAGATCTTATCACCTCGTTGCTCAATAAAGCTGTTCCCTAGCAAGGTTGACTGAACATTGTTGTCGGCCGTGGCTGTGTACGACCAGACCACTAACTGGCTGCCATCGCTTTGCGGGCGGGCCTCTTCGTAGACAAAATCTGGCTGTTGACCGAAGCGCTCTTCGAGAAACGAGGTGAGCGCATTGACCAGTTGCTGATCGGTATAGCTCTGGCTATCTTCAACAATATTCACCCAGATCGCCCCATTGCCGGTCGGGTCTGTCCAGATCAGTAACAGCTCGGTTAGGGAGCTGTTATCCTCTAGTGTCCAATTGTTGGGAATATCGATCTGAAAGACACCACTCGCGTGCCGATAGGTCTCAAGCGGGCCAATATCAACCAGCGCCAACTGACCACTCTGGCTGGCGGCTGTTGGTGAGGGGCGTGGGGTGGCCGTCGGTTGGGCTGGGGGTAAGGTGGGACGTGGCGTGCGCGTGGGCGCAGCAGCCGCCTGTGTTGGAGTTGCAGTAGGAGCGGCGCTCCCTCCGCCACCACATGCGGTAAGGGCGAAGAGTAACAGGCCGATGAGCGAAATGAACCAATACCAGAGTGTGTAGGACATACGACCTCCTTATCAAATAACAGCGCGATGGACAACGACTCTAGACTGTGTGGCGTGCAGGAGTAGTCTCAGATGCATGTACGTGCTATGGGTGGAGAAGTTTCAGGGGATGTGTAATGGTGTTGGGCGAGGGGCAATACGAATCGTCATTATAAATATCACAAAATCGTTATTGATGTTGCCAACCTGACAAATTTGCCATTCTCTTCTCTCAATTTCTCCAGTATAATAACGATTACCACCGTCGTTCGCAAGGAGGGGTATATGTGGCGCCGTTTAATCCTCTGGTTTGCCATCTGGACACTCTTCTCCACTTCGGCGGTGGCTGCGCAGCCGTTGCTCACGGTCACGCTCGATTTTGAGGGAGTTGCCGATAATCTGGATATTACCGGCTATGGTGGGCTACAGTTTGGCGCCGGCTGGCGCTTCGGCGATGTGCGTAGCGGACGCTACAATGCCCCGTTTCCTGAACTCTGCCCTGACTTTGGCGGCACTTGCGCTTTCTGGCTGAACGGTAACGGTTTCGGGCGCGTCAGCGGCAGTGGTAGCGGCAGGATTAGCTTGCCGGCCAATGTGATCTCGTTCAGTGTTGGGGTTGCTACTTCCGAAACGCTTGATATTACAGCCTTTGCTGCCGATCGGTCTGTCCTGGCAACAACCAGGGTGCCGGCAAATATCCTGACCGGTCGCCTTGATCGAGCTACACTAACCGCACCCCCAGGGCAGGTGATTAGCTCCATCGAACTGAATGGGGTACGCGATACCTGGTTGATTGACGATATTGAGTATGTGATCAATCCTGCCTTGGGGGCGCGACCAGCCCGTCTGGTGTTGGCCCAGCGGGCTGATGATGTGGTGAAGCCAGGCGAGATGTTTAGCCTGGATATGGTGCTGGAAAATTACGGTCGGGGGCCGGCCTTTGCGACCATGATTGAGTTGCCGTTTGCTGATGATGCATTGATCCTGCTTGACGCCAAAACGAGTCGTCCCGATGTATGGGTGAGTGATGTGCAACCGGGACGCATCACAATACGCACCGGGGTGCTGGTTGCCGGGAGTGATCTGGTTACAATAACAATCCGTTTCCGGGTGCGTGAAGACGCCCCGTTGGGAACTACCATTGGTCGCGTTGCCCGACTCAGTTTCCGCGATGCGGTCAGCGAATTTGGCCGCGGCCAAAGCAATCTGCCCGCAATAGTGATTGGCGACAGTCCGGAACGCACGTTTTGGCGGACACCGACTCTTACCATTACCGGACAGATGCTGTCCTACACGGCTGCCGGCTTTGCCCCCGGCGAACCAGTTGGTATCTGGTATAACCCACCCGCCGGTGCGCCGCCGGTCACCGTGACCACCGTGCGCGCCGATGGCGATGGCCGCGTAAGTGGCTCCCTGGCACTGACAGACTTACCACCCGGTGATTATTCGCTAGTATTGTTCAGCCACCACTCGCAGCAGACGTTTGTTGGTGGGTTTAGACGGTAATGGTTACCGGGTCGGTCATTCCGGCGCTCAACCTGGCCTTGTTACTAGCCAGTCTGGCAGTTGGTGAGAGAGCTGGGAAGCGGGGCAATTATGAATTCCGATCAGCGGTTTCAGGTGCGTTGCCACTGTCACGAAACGGGCATAGCACGCTGCGGCGATTCAGGTATTTTTTGACATAAAAACCTATCTGAAACGTCTTACCTAAACATCGGTAATCCCTGCGCGACATGTCATATCAGGCTCATTCACCACTCTGGTACCGTACCTGATGCCCCGTGCACGCCATTATACCCTGGGAGCGCGTGCCTCCGGCGCACTCGCCACCTGCAATAGCCTGCGCCAGCGAACCATCCGGCACCAGTACTTCCCGCTCCCAGCGGGGGTGGGCAGGGTGGGGTGTGCCTGCATACCCTGGGAGCGTGCGCCTCTGGTGTGCTCGCCATCTGCAATAGCCCACCGCCCCTGCTTTCGGCTACGCATTACCCATACCTGGTGTCAACCACGTGCGTATCAGCGGGGATGATCGCTATAGATGCTGTTGTGGGCGACTGGCCCGGTGATAGTGCGCAGCTCCAGCCGTGCTATCACGTGCCGGATGGGTTGCCTTACGCACGCATCATGTGCGTGTCGCAGGGTTTGTCGTGCGGCAGCCATGCTGCCGCACCAGCCGTGCTCACGATCCGGCGCGTGTTACACCGTTACCCATCCTGGTTACGGCGGTACTAGATGTGCTCGTGACAATCATCGAGTCAGTCGGGCATACATGCGATACCTGGGCGTAGAGGTATTGTTGCACTTGGTTCGTGCCTGTGCACCAACGGCCACGGCCATCACCTGACGACGGTGGAGATGATGCCGGCACGCGGGCTGGAAGCCCGCGCCACGGAGAGTCCTTGCAGCCTGGCCTAACGCAGCGTGACATGTGGGTAATGCATAGCTGCTTCCGGCGGGGTAGCATATCCAATCTTGAGTGATACGGTGCATCACTGCCTGGAACCGGGTACACGGGGAATTCATGGCTATCCGTCTTCTCCGTGGCGATTCGTTGATACAGATAGGTGGATTCCGTAAGGGCGGGTTCTAAACCCGCCCTTACGCATGCGCCTGTTCACATTGCCATACGAGGGGGTGGCACAAGAGGCATGCCTGGCAACTCTCCAGCATGAGGAGTACACCCTGACCGATGCACAGTGTCGGTCAAGATTTGATATTACCGGCTGCGAATAGTGATCTCCTCGTAACTCACCGTAATCCCACTCTGATCAAAACTGGTGACCGCCAGCCCAATGTCACCGTGCGTAAATGTTGGATCGCGGGTCTGTTCAAGCTGACGCTCATTTACAAATAGCGTGATCTCATCACCGTTGAGTTCAACCCGGAGCCGATTATTTTCGGTGTCAATCGCTTCGTGCTGCGTCCAATCGATCAGGGTTATCCACTGATTGTTCTCCAACAGCTCAAGTGCGTAATACCCATCATTCGACACACTGAACAGATAAAAGTTATCCTCGTTCTGATAATTGAAGATGATACCCGCAGCGCCGACTGGCCCCCCACGAACAGTAGAATAGCTGGTTTCAATAATGACATCGCGGTAAGATCCATTCACCAACGCCCAGACCAATAGTTCTGGCTCTTTGACTTCGATGACATACCGGCCTGCTTCGTAGACATACCGTGAACTGCTATCTTCACTCTCTCCCAGTTCACTGGCCTGTGGATTCTCGAAATCATCACTGAACAAGACCCTACCGCTGCTCCCTGATGCCAGCGAACCTCCGTCCCCGGTAGTTGCCGTTGCCTCAGTCGAACTGCTGGTTGGTACGGAGTCGACAACCACGAAGATTGATACGGCAATAAATACACATATGCCGATCAAGATCAGGAGTAAGCACCCGCTTCCGCCTACCAGTCCCCAGATTAACCACTTGTTTGTCCCGGCGGTTTGCATCGGGCTTGTGGTTGAGGGTACCTGGAATGGGTCGGTGCCGGCAGGCGGTGGGCCATACGAGGCATGGGTTACCGGTGGTGGCATGAATGGATCGGGTGGCGTTCCTACACTCTGGGCAGGGGGTATGACCGGTGGTGGATAAGAAGAGGGTGTTCTTCCCACCGTCGGTTGGGAAGGAGATTCAATTGGTGGCACTCCTGCTGGCGGTTGCTCAGAGGAGATCACAACAGTTGGAGCAGCTCCCATCGGTGGCTGTTCAGGTGGAATAATGACTGTGGGTGGCACCCCTGGCGTCGGTTGCTGCGGTGGGATGACAACGGTGGGTGGTGCCCCTGAGGTCGGTTGCTGCGGTGGGATGACAACGGTGGGTGGTGCCCCTGTGGCTGACGGTGAAGGTTGCTCAGGTGCTCGCGTACCACACTCTGGGCAGAAACGATCTTCTGGGGTGAGCTTCCGTCCACAGTTCATGCAAAATATTAGGGCCGCCGTTGCTTCAGGTGAGGTTTCCGCTCCGGCTTGTCCAGGGTGAATTACCACCGTGGGTGGTGCTCCTGCAGCCGGTGCCGACGGTCGTTCAGGTGCTCGCGCACCACACTCTGGACAAAAACGATCTTCCGGTGTGAGCTTATGTCCACAGTTCGCACAAAGGGTTGGGTTCGGTGAGTCGCCCATATCTACTCCTTGGGTACTACGAGATTGTTGCTGTTGCCACGGTTCCTTTTGACATCAAATTGCGTAGTACCTCAATAAACACACGGTTCTCTTCCGCAGTGCCAAACGAAATCCGCATCCAGCCCGGTAAGCCCCACCCACTCAGCGGTGTGACCAACACCCCGTGGCGAGCAAGCTCTGCTGCCACCGCAGTATCATCGGCAATTGCGGCGACGACAAAATTGGTTTCACCGGGGATCACCGTCATCCCCATAGCCCGTAGATGGTCGGTGAGGAATACCCGGCTGGCAACGGCATGGGCCAGAGAGCGTTCGAGATGGTCAACGTCGTCAAGGGCGGCCAGGCCGGCAATCTGGGCCAGAACGTTCACGTTGAAGACCGGACGCGCCCGTTCCAGGTACGCTATCAGATCGGCGTTGCCGAAAGCGTAGCCCAGCCGTAAACCGGCCAACCCGTGAATCTTGGCGAAGGTACGTACAATCAGCAGGTTATCGCGTCCGTCGCGCAACAACGGCAGCAGATCGGGAAAATCCGGTCGCGTCACAAATTCCAGATAGGCTTCATCAACAACGACCAGCACATCAGGCGGTACCTGATCGAGAAATGCCATCAATTCAGCGGCGCCGACTGTAGTGCCGGTCGGATTGTTAGGATTACAGACAAAGATGAGGCGGGTCTGCGGCGTGATCGCGGCAGCCATGGCTGGGAGATCGTGTACCATCTCGCGCAGAGGAACCTGACGGGTAATCGCGCCTTGAGCCTGAATCCGGCGGGCATAGCTGATAAACGATCCCTGCGCCAGGACTGCTTCATCACCCTCGCCGAGCATAGCGTGGCAGACGAGCATAATCAGCTCATCTGAGCCATTGCCCAGCATCACCTGGTCGGTATGCAGATTAACGCGAGCGGCCAATGCCTCCTTCAAGGCTACGCCGCTTGCATCGGGATAACGGTGGATCGTACTCAGCGCCTCTTGCACAGCAGCCACAGCACGTGGTGATGGGCCAAGGGGATTTTCATTGGCGGACAGACGGGCAACAACGACACCGGTCGATGATTGGCGAGGTGGTGGCGCTGGTGATAAAGCCTGAAGAAACGCTTTCTTACGGATCGGCACATCAAATCTCCGCTGACAGTTCAACAGAGCGATTCATCCGCTCAGTACGTGAACGCTGCATTTGTTCAACCGGTAACAGCACCATAAACGTGCTACCCTGACCTTCGCGACTCTCAATCCAGATCTGACCACCATGCAACTGAACAATCTCACGGCTCAGATACAACCCCAACCCCAGCCCCTCCGCCCGACGGCCCGGTGCACGATAGTAACGCTGAAACACGCGCTCCTGCTCTTCGGGCGGAATGCCCGGCCCCTGATCACTGACACTGATCAGCACTGCAGGTGTATTATTGTGTAACAGAGTCGCACTGCGGAGACGAACACCGATCACACTGTCGGGTGGACTGTACTTGATAGCATTACTGATCAGGTTTGTCAGTACCTGCCGGATACGCATTGCATCGCAGGTTACTATCAATTCCGTAGACTCGGTCTCAAGGAGTAACTCACGCTGACCGGCGCTTGGTCGTTGTTGATCGATCACCTGCTGAGCTAGCCCGACGAGATTGACCTGTTGATGTTGTAAGTCAAACTGGCCGGCATCAAGGCGCGAAACATCAAGGAGATTATCCACCAGGCGGAGCATATGCGCCACCTGTTGTGAGAGGATCGTCAAGCCATGCAGATCACGATGATCGCCTTCACGTTGCTGTTCTCGTCGCAACAAAAGATCGGCATAGCTGCGTACTGCTGCCAGCGGGCTGCGTAATTCATGGGCTGCTACGGCCAAAAATTCATCCTTTGCCCGCTGCACCTTTTGGGTTGAGGTAATATCGCGGAACGTAATCACTGCACCTTCAACTTCACCCTGTTCGTTAACCGCCGGGGCGCCGCTGAAGCTGAAAAAGCGCTCACTGTTATCAGGTAGGCATCGCATCACCCGATAATCGTAAAACGTTTCGCCACGCAAGGCACGGGTAAACGGTAAATCATCAGGCGTCAGTGCGTTCCCATCGAGATCGCGCAGATCGTACAGATCGGGAACGGTTGCCAGGGGTGTCTCGAAGCTCAGCGTTGCGCAAGAGAGCAGATCGTGGGCGGCCTGATTGGCTAGGGTTAAACGACCATAACGATCACACAGTAATACCCCTTCGGCAATCGACTCGATCACCGTATGGAATTTTCTACGCTCGTGTTGACTATCTTCATACAACCGCACGTTAGCAATCGCGAAACCGACTTGATTACAAATCGGCATCAGCATGTCCTTGTCAATTGCCTTGGTGAGGTCGATATCACCGAACAGCGCTAGCACACCGGTCACAGTACCGCCGGCTAGCAGCGGTAGATAGGCCGCAGCCGCCATACCGGCTTCGATCAGCGCCGATTCGCCATGCTCGTCGAGCAGTGGCCGAAATGCCGGCTGGCCGTAACGGACAACTTCTGCACAGGGTGACGCATCAACCGACACCTGGTCGAAACAGGAAAGAGTGGTCAGTTCAATGTTACACCAGGCACTGACCTGCAGACGTTCCTGGGCTGGATCGAAGATCAGAAGCGCGCCACTCTGGGCAGGGGTCAATTCGAGGACAACGGTCAAAACACTCTGCACCAGATCGGGCAGATCGGCAGCAGTGCTGATCGACGTTACAACTGCATCAAACGCTTTCAGCCGTTGGTGGCTGCGCCGGAGTTCATCGTACAATTGGGCGTTGCGAATGGCTGCGGCAACGATACCGGCGATAACCTCGAAATCGGTCATCTCTATACCAAGAGGTTCACTGGCATTGCTGACCAGCTCCAGTACCCCTACCAGTGTATGCCCTGCACGTAGTGGGACAGCGGTTACCATCAGGCTGCGCGGTAAGAGATCGCCGATTGCCTGAAAGACTGTCTGTGTCTGAGGGGAGGCAATGCCCTGCAATTCACGATAGCCGTGTTCGCCGTGTTGTTGGATCACCGTCTCACGCTGCCAGGCCAGCCCGGCGGCTCCTTCTCCGGGTTGCAATCTGACACGTAACCAGTGTTCACTGATTGCAGACGGTATCGTGAACCCGGCGTGAGCTACCGGTTGCAAACCGCCCGTGGTAACGAGCCAGAGCATGACGGCGCGTACAGGCGGTAAATGTTCGGCAAAACTGGCGACCAGCGTTGGAAAGAGGTGTTCTGGTTCTTGCAAGGCCAGCCAGGCCGCACTGATCTTGAGCCAGCGCTGGATACCCTCACTTGAAACTGTGCGCTCAATCATCTGATCAGATGTGCTAAGCTCTGGCTGGTGTTCAGTCATCGTAGCAACTCTCCGTGCGACCAGGCCACGGCGCGGTTGATACCTTCTGTTAACGGTACTTGCGGGTTAAACCCCAACAATTCACGGGCCTGCCGGATATCGGCAACGTAGTACGTTACTTCACCGACCCGCTTTGCCGGCTGGACAATAATCTCCGGCTGCCGACCAAAGGCCTGACCGATCAATTCTGCGACCCGAATCAACGTATTTCCCTCGCCGTAGGCCAGATTAATTGTGCGGTTGTATACCTCCCCTCGGAATAAACGGTTGATACCGCACATAATTCCATCAACACAATCGTCAATGTAAGTAAAATCAAGCACCTTATCCGCACCGTATACCATCACTGGTTCCCTACGACTGATCCGATGAATGAACAGCGGAATCACGCGTTCCATGCGCACCAGATCGTTATCGAAGCGGCCGTAGACATTGGAAAAGCGAAAGACGATGTAGCGCAGACCATAACAGCGTGCATAGGCATAGACCATGGCTTCACCGGCAATTTTGGAAGCTGAGTAGGGACTCTCGGTAAAGCTGAAATCGGCGCTCGTCTCCTCTGTTATGTAGCGGTGAATGTCACCGTAGACTTCCCGTGAGGAAGCAAAGATGATCGGGATTTCATGATGCCGGCAATATTCGAGTACATTGTAGGTAATGTTGATATTTTCCAGAGCACGATGCGGCTCGGTTACCAGCTCGTAAACTTTGGCATTGGCTGCCAGATGCACAACCAGATCACAGGGTGGGTAGGGAGCACCACCAATACCGGCGCGAAAATCGCGTTGGGGTATAGCGAGGTCTTGTAACAGGGTTGGAATGCGATCTGTCCACGGGTTGATCCGACGATCAACGCCAAATACCTGGTGACCAGCCTCGATAAGCCGTAGACCGAGGTTGGTACCAATCATGCCTGAAGAACCGGTGATCAGGATGCGCATTGATAGAACCGTCTCGCCAAACTATCAGGATGCCATTACTGCTACCGATACAATGATGGTTATACAACCCAAACGCTATCAGTGAGTGGAAGATAGTGTCCAGGCTGATCATATCGTATGGTATTCGTGAGTAGTATATCATGCCATGCAGCCGGTTACATGAGCGATGGAAATGATGTTATATCGCTGTACCAAAAGTTTAGTGGTGAGGCCAAAATATCTCAGGGAAGTTTAATCGCAGCAGTACTAATGGCAGCACATTATGTTGTCAGGTTGGCATATCCATAATCTCGTTTTGCTTACACTGTACATTTATTCATTTCAGACAACAATGCCCAGGATAGATATAATTGGATTATCAGTTGTACTGGGATGAGATGCAGCGCTTTGTTCGAGAGGATTTTTACCGACGAGTAGTTTACGGTATGAACGACTGGTTTTTCAAGTGTATTTTTTATCGTAGCATGTTGATCGTTCTTTGGAATCATTTTGATTAATATGTAAAACATTACTGCTTTATTACAGTGCATCTCTTTTACTTGTAAATAATACTTTGGAAGGCACCCAATCTCGAGCATACTTATCTGCTTTATCTAACCATTTGGCAATTCGATCTTGTGGTTCTACCCGCTCTCCCCAATATTCCTCAAAGAGTTCAATATCCAGTCGCATAGCTGCTTCAAACATTTCGGCCTCTATATCCTGGAGTGCCCTCTGTATGTATATACCTCCACGCTTTGTGTTGCGAGGTAGGCCTACGCTACCCGCAGAGAATAAATCTCGCACCTGGTGACATACTACGCCGTGATATGTAAGCAGGTAAAGTACTACATCATCATATTTATGTCTAAGCCCAGAAGGACTAACGATTTGTGGGCATAGTAAAGCAGCTTCAGCTCTTAACATCCTCTTTTCTTCGTCAGGCAGACTGGTATACAAGCGAACTTTAATAGGAAGCGAATGCTCTAGCTCTGCTTTTTCTTCTAGCCACCAAAGACGCTCACCAGGTTTTAACCTTTTTCTCGCATATTCGCGAATATAGTGCATCTTTTGCTCTATCGAATAAGTATTGAATTCGTTATAGGTAATACCCATTTGCTCAAATAGTGATCTCCTTTTGGAGTTGATTTCTACCTCGAATCGTGGCACGTGTGTAGTCCTCACATGTATAACACAGTCGTCGTATCTCGCCCATTTAACCTCTGACTTACCTCCCATTTTGCCAAAAACTATGTATATGTAAAGAATACCTGATTTTCTAGTTGACTCCACAATACTATTTGCAACACTTCTTCATGTATCATGTAAGGTAAACTTCACCTCTATGCCAAATTCCCCCAAAGTGATGTCTGGAAAAGCATGAGGATGGGGGTTAAAATCAACAACTAGACCTTTATCCTGCATAAACTCATCAAGTACTTCGCGTACTCGACTTTCAAAGTCTTTGGCAGATTTAAATGCTTGCCCCTCAAGGGCTGAGATATCGTTGCACAACCCCGACGGTCTTTCAAAGTCTTTGGCAGATTTAAATGCTTGCCCCCTTTCTAGGTCTTGATTGAGCATCCGTACTACGTCGTCTAATATCTTCTCAAATTCTTCTACAGTCATACCTGACACCAGTCTCTAAGGTAATTGAGAACTGCATTCGCAATGTGCCATGCCAATACAGGGGGAACAGCATTACCTACCTGTCGCTCTGTTTCCCTTAATTTAGACTCGAAAATAAAATTGTCAGGGAACGACTGAATGCGAGCTGCTTCACGCATCGAGATACGTCTCGGAAGAGAATAGTGGAATTGAATGTTTCCGTGACATTCTGCACGGATTGTGTAACCAGGTTTGTTTGGGTCAAGTTGTCTATTACCCTGTTCAGGGCTTCGATTGGCTAAGCTCCATATGTGATTTATTTCAGGATTAGCTTCGAGACATTCAAGATCGCTAATAGCTTCACGAGCAGTCATCCAATCCTTTCCACTCCTTTCAGGCTCTGGTGGAACAAACTTTGCCCTTCCTTGCTGAGTTCCAACAATGAATACACGCTCTCTGATTTGTGGAACACCATAATCTGCTGCATTATATAATTTATATGATATTTCATAACCTAAAGATTTGAAATCCTCTAATATTTGATGTAATGACGATTTATTATGACGCATTAGCAAGCCTTTGACATTTTCTGCAATGAATATTTTGGGTTTAGTTATTCTAATTGTTTCTACCATGGCTTTGTAAAGGCTACTACGTTTTCCAATAGCACCTGAACCTCTGATATTATTGATAGAGATGTCTTGACAAGGAAATCCACCAATCACAACATCAACATTTTTGGGCATGCTATCCATGACATCCCAAATATCTCCACAAACTATGTTTTCGTTGATATTTCTTCTATATGTTCTACATGCTGCCTCGTTTATATCATTTGCCCAGACAATCTCAAATGGTAATCTAGGGTAATATCTCCCGAATACTTCAAAACCTCCCTTGAATCCCAGGTCCATTCCTCCACAGCCTGAAAATAGAGAAACTACAGAAAAGGTTTGTTCTGTTATAAAAGAATTGGCACTAATGGCAGCAAATAGGGACAAATCTTTGAGAGATTGTGTGCTAGTCTGTTCCAGTAAATTAGTTCTCACTGCTTACCTCACAAGTTTGCTGAGATCGAAGTAGAACACCTGTGCAAAAGATTATACTGGAAAGCAGGCGGGTAGTCAATCAGGTACTTCATTGAAATTATTTGAGAGATAGCACACGATGTAAAACTCAGTGTGATCAACTGCGTGATACGTACTCCCACAAAAAACCGAAGTGTATGGAATAAGCTATGTTTCTACACACCAAATGATCTGGCACGAGTATCGTAAGGCAGGTAAGAGAGCATATCAGAGCATGTCTCCTCTGCTCTCCTACTCATAGCGCAGTGCTGCAATCGGATCGAGGCGGGCAGCGCGATCAGCCGGGTACAGGCCAAAAAATATTCCAACTGCGATAGAGGTAAGGGTTGCGAGCAGAATTGCATCAAGGCTTACTTCAGCGCGAGCGTTCGGCGAGAAATTGGCCAGTAAAGCTGTCCCAATCGCTGCTAATCCATACCCCAGGCCAATGCCGAGGATACCACCCATTAAACTGAGCACGGTCGCTTCAACCAGAAACTGAAGCCGGATGTCATTGCGCCGGGCGCCAACCGCTTTGCGCAAACCGATTTCGCGTGTGCGCTCCGTCACACTGACCAGCATAATATTCATAATCCCGATCCCGCCAACCACCAGCGAGATAGCGGCAATGGCACCGAGGAAGATGGTAATTGCACCGGTAATCGTCGCAAATGAGCTTACCAGGTCTTGCTGAGTGACGATGGTAAAATTGTTGTCCTGATAGGTCAGCCCATTGCGTTGCCGGAGCAATACGGTAACCTGATTGATCAACTCATCGATGCTATCTTCATCCCGAGCCTGAATGTAAACGACGCTCACCTCCACGCGCCGGGTCACATTTTGGGCAGGTGGAAAGAGACGGTCTTGGGCTGTGGTCAGAGGAACAAAGATCTGATCATCTTCATTTGAGGCGAAACTACCACCGCGCTCGGCCATGACGCCAATCACCTGAAACCCGATACCGTTGATCCGAATCCGCTGGCCCACCGGATCGGCATCGTTCGGAAAGAGACGTTGGGCAACACGATACCCCAACACTGCCTCACGTGAGCGCAGTTCAAGTGCACGTTCGTCAAAGAACGTGCCTTTTGCCACCCGGGCATTGCGTACCTGCGGATAATTGGCACTCACACCGGCAATCAACGCATCATAACTAACACCGCTATACGTGGTAAGTGCCCGCCGACTGAACTCGGCACAAACCGCTGCCACTGCCGGTACATTCAGCGGATCAGCAATAGCCGCAATATCTTCATTGGTCAGGCGAGGCGGTACCCGGCGATTCGTCTCTGGGTCATTCGTTCCCGCGAAGAGAAACACCAGATTACTCCCTAATCCCTGCAACTCACTGGTTACCAGCGTTTGAATAGCACCACCTAGCGCCAACAGAGCGATGACAGCGCCTACCCCGATAATGATCCCGAGCATAGTCAGAATGGTGCGCAGTTTATTGGCCAGTAAACTGGCGAAAGCGATCCGCAACGCTTCAATCAGCTTCATCGTTACCTGCTCCGTTTAGCTTAGCGTCCGCGTACACCGGGAGGTGGGCCACTAAAGAGATCGATACGGGCATCGACGCCAGGGACATAGACACAACTGTTTTCATCGATATTCCCTGAACTGATTTCGATGATCTGTTCGTTGCTCAGGCCGGTTTGCACCGCAACCGCCTGTAGCGATGGCTGCACCGGACGTTGCGCAATGTCGAGTGAACACAGCGCCGGATCGGTCGTCACATCAACAAAAAACTGCCCACTTTCAGCACGGATTGCCCGGCGAGGTACGACCAGCGCTTCACTCTTCTCGGCCACGATAATATCGGCGCTTGCCGACATACCCGGGCGCACTGAGGCGGGTGGATCATCAGTCACAATCCGCACGGTATAGGCAGTAACCCCGGATTGCACAATGGAGAGCGGATTGATGCGGGCAACCGTTCCACGCAGATCGAGGTTAGGCAGCGCATCGAGGACGAGAATAGCGGGTTGACCAACCGCAATCTGGGCGACATCGATTTCATCAACGGTCACATCAACGTAATAACCACTCAGATCAGCCAATACCACGGCCGGTTGTGCAGCGTTATAGAACTCACCAACTTCCAGATTCACCTCGGCTACCACTCCGGCAATAGGTGCGGTCAGAGTTGCCCGTTCCAGGGCAAGCTGCGCCTGCGACAGGCTGGCCCGGGCACTGGCGACCTGCGCTTCAGCGCTGGCCAGATCAGCCTCGCTCGGAGGAGCGGTGATCCGTTGCAGATTTGCCTGCGCACTGGCAACCGCCGCATTGGCCGCAGCCAGACTGCCGGCTCGCTGATCGCCGAGCAGCTTATTCAGATTGGCTTCAGCCTGGGCTAACTGAGCACGGGCTGCGGCTACCTGATCTGAATCGGCGCCGGCTAATATGCGATCGAGGTTGGCCTGGGCATTGCGTAGTTGAGCTTCGGCCTGGGTAATGCCGGTAATCTCGGCCTGCCTGGCCTGCTCATAGGCTACCTGAGCCTGCCGCATCTGCTCTTCGGCATTCTCTACCGCTCGCAGTGCTGCTGCTTCAGCATCGAGCGCTGATTGTGGTAACGACTGCCCGAAGCGCGCCAGTTGCTGCTCGCGCTCTCGATTTTCGTTGTAAATACGGCTATACTCGGCTTGGCGGTCGCGTAATGTATTGGCGGCTTGCAACAATTGCGATTCAGCCCGCGTCTTTGCCGCCGAAAGTGAATCACGTTGTGCCTGTAATGCTGCGGCTGCCTGATCCACCTGCGCCTGCGCCTGCGCTACCTCACTGGCCTTTGGTCCACCCAATAGCCGTTCAAGACTCGCCCGTGCCTGTTCAACCTGGGCCCGCGCTGCCGCCAAATCCTGCTCGGTAACATTACCGGTTGTCTGGCGTAACTGCGCCTGCGCCTGCGCCAGTTGGGCCTCTGCCGCAGCGACCTCGGCAGCACTCGGTCCGGCCCGCAACCGATCAAGGCTGGCCTGCGCCTGCGCCAGTTGGGCCGCAGCCTGATCGACCCGCAATTCCAGATCGCGAGTGTCAAGTCGGGCCAGCACCTGACCGGCTGCTACCTGATCGCCAACCTGTACCAGGACCTCACTGATCAGACCACTGCTGGCGAAAGTGAGATCGATCACCTGCTGAGGTTGAATAGAACCACTGGCATTCACTGTTGCACTGATTGGGCTGCGTTGTGGGCGAGCGAGGGCATAGTTGAGCCTGACACCGGAAGGTTGGTCACGGTTAAAAATAAAGAAACCAGCTACAAGAACACCAGTAATAATGAGAATGCCGATTCCCCATCCAAGACGATTTTGACGACGGTGAGGGCGTGATGATTGACTCATACGAAAGCCTCAATACTGCGTACGCACAATTATACACATCAGTATCATCATACTACGAGTTACTACCGGTAAACGGTACATTTGACGGTATGCAAGGTTAGGATGTTGCGCTACGGGAAGTGACTTGCATAATCGATGGCACAGTCAAAGAATTGGGAGCGTTTTGGTAACACAGCACGTCAGCAGTCTGCCATACCGGTATCAGAACAGCGTTTGCATACTGACATGTTGGCGGTGTGGGCGACTTTGATATAACCCACCTGACGGACACACGTTCGGGCTGGCTTGCACCACCCTCACCCGATCCGGATCGCGGCAGGTGTGGAAGCCAGACGTTTGCACTCCAGACGACCCGATACAGGCATCGGTGGGTACGAAACGAGTATGATCCAACGCAGCGTTCAAAGATGGTAATATCTCGAAAAGACCGGAGAAGGGCAAGGGCAACATCACCCGTCGTCAATTGTGACACCAAGGGTGGTTTACTCGACCATATTCGCGTTACGTTCAAGATCGCGACAGCCAATCAACTCATTGATCCCATCGAGCAACAATTGGAGCAACTGTGTGAGTTCTTGCAATTGTTCCAGGCTGAAGCGAGACAAGATACGATCCATATCGGCGCGCCGGGCTTCCTCGACTAACGCCAGCCGCTGCTCTCCCTGACGGGTAAGCATCACTTGCACGACCCGGCGATCTTCGGCGTCGCGTACCCGTCCAACCAGATTCTCTTCAATCAAACGGTCAACAATACCGGTCAACGTGCCCGCGGATTGCTGCGTAATGTCGGCCAGATCACTCATCCGACACAGGCCCGCCTCACGGATGGCAAAGAGCGTCACCATTTGCGGTAATGTCAACCCAATCTCGGGTCGACTCAACGTTTGCAATAACTGCTTCTGGCTCTGCCAGGTGATCTGGCGGACGATGTCATCAATGACATGCGTGTGATGAGCACGAGCCTCTTGTTCGTTCATGCATTTCCTCGCAGGCAAATATGCTGAGGAGAGAATAATTCTGAAGACAAATATTTGAACCTCTGATAACCATCGTACCCTATTGTTTTACGAATGTCAATGTCTTGCACAGCTAATATCATGTCTTTGCTTCAGACATTCAACGCCAACGGCGTCAGTAATCGCTCGTTACTCACCACTTGCGATTTCTATGGTACCCTTCGTAACGGCAACAATTCGTGGAACAGGAGGCAAGTATGACAACAGACGATATGACGCGGCTGGCGGCATTGGGACCACTCGATGGCCGTTACCGTGCTGATGTGGCAAGTCTGGCTAGCTTTTTCAGTGAAGCTGCTCTCTTTCGCTATCGTGTGCGGGTAGAGGTGGAATATCTTATCTTTCTCTCACGTGCCCGTGGCATCCATTTTGTCCCGCCGCTGACCCCGCCGCAACAGGCTGCGCTCCGTGCCCTCTACCGCCAGTTTGGTGATGATAATGCGCTGGCGATTGCGGCATGGGATCGGCGTGTCAATCACGATGTGAAAGCGGTTGAGTACTGGTTACGCGAACGGTTAACAACACTCGGTTTAACCGGTCATCTGGAAGCGGTGCATTTCGCGCTAACCTCTGAAGATGTGAACAATCTGGCGTATGCGCTGATGGTCAAAGAGGCACGTGAAATGGTCTTGCTGCCGGCACTTGAGTCCTTGCTCGAACGCATTCGGCAGTTGGCCGACGAGGAAGCAGCGACACCGATGCTGGCCCGCACGCACGGGCAACCCGCGACGCCAACGACGTTCGGCAAAGAGATGAATGTCTTCTTTATGCGGTTACGACGGGCGATCAACGACATGATGGCGATCAAGATCACCGGTAAGCTCAACGGCGCAAGTGGTGTTTTTGCCGCCCACCACGTTGCCCTGCCCCAGATCGACTGGCTAAAATTCTCGCGTGCCTTTGTGCGTTCGCTCGATCTGGAACCGATCTTGCTCACGACCCAGATTGAACCGCACGACACACTGGCAGCGCTCTGCGATACGCTCAAACGGATTGGCGCAATTCTGACCGACCTTAGCCAGGATTGCTGGCGCTACATTAGCGATGGTTATCTGGTACAGGCGGCCCGGGCCGGTGAGGTTGGCTCTTCAACTATGCCGCATAAGGTGAATCCTATCGACTTTGAAAACGCCGAAGGCAATCTGGCGCTGGCCGGTGCGTTACTTGAATTGTTCAGTCGTAAGCTACCGGTTTCGCGCCTCCAACGCGATCTCTCCGACAGCACGGTCTTGCGTAATCTGGGCCTGGCCTTCGGCTATTGTCTCCTCGCTTACCAGCGCCTGCTGCGCGGACTGCAAAAAGTGGCTGTTGATCGCGCCCGCTTGCGTCGCGATCTCGAAGCGCATCCCGAAGTCCTGGCCGAGGCTATTCAGACAATCCTCCGCCGTGAGGGTTTTGCTGAACCCTACGAGTTGTTGAAGTCTTTTTCGCGTGGTCGTGCGCTGACTGCCGAAGATATTGCCCGCTTCATCGACAGTTTACCGGTCAGTGATGCGGTGCGGGCCGAGTTGCAGGCGCTCGCACCTGCGGCGTATATCGGTCTGGCAGTCAAGCTTGCCCAACTACGTGATGAGGCGACAGTTGGTAACTGGACGTAGCGATAGTGCAATATAATTCCACTGTCACGATGATCGATGGCGTGGCAGTGGAAGAGTTTGTTGTAGGTACATGCACGATTTTGTATTTGCAATCTATTGACAAAGAGTGTACACTGTAGAAAGGTGCCGAATAGATCTGTTTAAGAGTCAATGCCGGTGTAGAGACGCTCAGATGACACAGCGACAATAGCACGATGAGATGCCATTACATCTGTATCCTCGAAATGAACAGTCATAGCAGAAAGGCAGGCAGGGAATGGCCGTCATTGAACTGACGATTTGCCGGCTTTGCTCCCGTAGCCGCCCCGACATCTGGCAGACACTGTCACGATTGCGTACAGCGTATCCCGGTGCGCTATGCATTGTTGAACTTGATTGCATGGCCGCATGCGATGATGTGCCGGCGGTGATGCTGGAATACGACTATTTTCCCCGCGTTACTCCACAACAATTGAGCGAAATCGTAGAATCGCGATTGCACGCGGTAACGAGGTCTCCGGAATAGGGTTTGTGGCGGAGAGCATTCTATACCACCTCTCGCACAAAGACATCTATCGCTCAGGGCATGCTCGTGGCAGATACACCGGCAAGCCGCTGATGGATCGTTGCCGGTATAAACGCATCGGTTTAACGCATCCGCGCTCTGGTGCATTGTCAGGGTGATATCTGGTAGCGTACCGTGCTTTTGTTGATACCGGATGGGATATGGCTGCTCCCGTAGCGGTGCCTTCTGGAGCAGACATGGTGCTGGCGGGAAACGGGATGGTGGATAGGGGTGTTATCCGCCATCCCGGCACTTTCCTGGCAGTCTGAACGTCTGGCGAACCACCCTTACTCGCGCACCAGTAGCGCTATCGGCCAGTGACCAAGTACCTCGGCCATTGCCAGGCCGGCACCAGCATGGTGTTCGACGACGGTCAGGCATTCGTCGGTGAACAGGTTGCGGTAACGTATACCCGGTAGGGTGTCGGGTAACGGGAGCCATGTCTCTCCCCAGAGGTCGCCAAGCGGTGGCACTTCCTGTCCACCACTCAGGCGAGCGGTGAGACGAGGTGCGACAGTCACCGCTTCGCCGGCAGTTGAATGGCGACGGGCAAAGGCGATGACATGTCCGGCTGCCGGCCCTTCGGCGTACAGGGGTACATACTCGCCATAGGCAAAGAGTTCGGGGCGGTCGCGGCGTAGCTCTAACACAGTGGCAATTGTGTAGAGCTTGATCCGTCCATCAGCGGCTGTGGCCAGCAAATCGGCAGCCAGCGCCGCTGTACCGTTCTGTGCGCGTTGCCGACGGATGGCGGCCAGCAGCGCAGCCCGCCGGGCAAAGTCGACCGGTCGTCGATTGTCGGGATCAACCAGGCTGAAATCCCACAGTTCGCAACCCTGATACAGATCAGGAATACCGGCGGTTGTCAGGCGCACGAGGGTTTGGGTCAGACTGTTGAAACGACCGAAAAAGGCGATGCGCCGGGCAAAGCTGTCGAGACTCTCCAGAAACCGCCGCGAGCGACGCGGATCGAGGATACCGGTCACAAACCGTTGTACGGCTGCATCATACTCTGGGTTCGGATTAATCCAGCTCGTGTTGACCTTCGCTTCACGGGTTGCCTTTTCCATATAGGCAACCATCCGTGCGGTGAAACTGTCCAGATGTTCCATCCCCTCCCAGGTGCCAACCAGGGTCTGGTAGAGCAAGTATTCGTCGTTCCGGGTTGGTGCCGTACTACCCTCAATGGTGCTGCGCTTCGCGGCATTAAAGCGACTCCAGCGTGCCACGTGCCGTCGCCACTCATCAGGTACCTCGCTGAGGACACTGAGGCGGGTGCGCACATCTTCGCTGCGTTTGGTGTCGTGGGTTGATGTCGTCACCATACTGTGCGGCCACTGTTGTTGCCGTTCCTGAGCTGCCTGATGCAGGTCGGTAACTTCACATCCAAAGAGTTCAGGATGCCCACCAACTTCATTCAGGGCTACCAGCCGGTTGTAGACGTAGAATGCGGTGTCTTCAACCCCTTTCGCCATCACCGGCCCGCTTAACTGCTGAAACTTCATCACGAAACGCAGGACCTCGGCATGCGCTTCGGGGGCAAAATGGTGGAGATTGCGCAAGAGCAACGTCTCTTCCAGAAAGTCGAAAATCTGGGCAGCCGTGCGCGGATTGCGTCGTTTGGCTTCACGCACTGCGTAGCGAATCGCCTGTTCGTCACGCTCGCTGACAACGCCATCCAGGCTGATATACGTGCGGTAGACGGGCATCGCCGCAATCACCTCGCGAATCGCAAAGGTCAGGCTGTTGAGGGTAAAATCGCGATAGCGGCGGGTATGCTCGCTCAACCGGTCGAGGAGATGGCTCAGGGTATTGACCTCACTGGCCAGTGAGACCAGCATGATCTCCTTCTTTTTGCTGTTGACCAGGTTGGCGAAGGTGGGTTGGGGGCCGGTGAACTGGGTGTACAGACGGTTGAACACCCGTTGACTGCTGCGGTCAATCAATACGCCACCGATCTGGTTGAGAAAGTCGTAGCCGGTTGTACCGGCCACGGCCCAATCGGCAGGTAATGGTTCGCCGTGGCTAAGAATCTTCTCGGCAACAATGTAGAGGGGCCAGGAGCGCTCGCCACGTTCGGCCTGGGTCAGGCGCTGACGGATTTGGTCGTCGAGATCAGGGGGAGCACTCCCACCGAAGTGGAATGCGGCCCGGTAGCGCAGATAACTCTCTTGCAATTGGCGAAAGTAGGCTGCTGGCTGCCACAGTCCATCGGGGTGATCAATCCGAACGCCGGTAGCAATTCCTTCAGCCAACAAGCGCAACACCAGATCATGCGTGGCCTGCAATACTTCAGGTAGTTCAACCCGAATCGCTGCCAGGTCATTGATGTCGAAGAAGCGACGATAGTTGATCTCCTCGGTGGCGACCCGCCAGAATGCAAGGCGGTACGATTGGCGGGCGATCAAGGCATCAAGTAAGTTAAAACTGTGTGGATCACCGGGTATGCCATTGTAGTCAGCTAATGCCCGTTCAACCATCTGACGAACGGGTTCACTGGCTTCGATCAACGTTGCGATTCGACGCTTAATTACTTCTTTCTCGCGGTTGCGCTCGATCACCCGATCAGGCGTGGTTTCGTGGCGAGACGGTAAATAACCGATAGCAGTGATAATGCTCTGCAATTCGATGGCGTCGGGATGATCTGCGCCCAATTCATTCAGCAGCTCATCGAGGCGGTGGGTGAGAATGTCGGCATAGCTCCGCGGATTGAGGGGGAAGCGATGCTCCCAGTAGTTGAGGCTGAAACCGCCGTCATTGTCGTAGGACAACCGTAGCTCGCCCCGCTCCAGGATGACGCCGTACTGGTCACCCAGCACCGGCAATAACACTTTCCCCTGCAATTCGGGTGGTACCGGGTCCCAGTCGATATCGAAGTACGGTGCGTAGATCGAACTTGGCCCGTTTTCGAGCACATCGCGCCACCAGGTGTTGCGCGGATCGCCAATTCCCATATGGTTGGGGACGACATCGAGAATCAGCCCCAGGTGGTGTTCGCGTAATACGGTTGCGAGATGGGCAAACCCCTCTTCACCTCCTAGTTCGGGGTTGAGATGGGTGTGATCGGTAATATCGTAGCCATGACGACTACCGGCGCGAGGGGTTAGAATGGGGGAGAAGTAGAGATCACTAATCCCAAGCTCAACGAAGTAGGGGACGTAGCGAGCAACGTCGGCAAAGGTCAGGTCGGCATTCAACTGTAGGCGATAGGTTGCACGCGGAACATGCAGTTCTACATCAATCATGGCTCTCCTGGTGGTAGGCGAAAGCGTAACTTGACACCCAATGATCGAAAGAGACGTAACCACGCATGGGCATCAGCATAGCCTTCACCTGCTTCAATGTTCATTTGCGGATACACAGTTTGCAACAACTCGTAGTAGACATTTTGCGTATACCAGACATCAACCTCGAAAGGCAGGTTGCGGGCCAGGCCAACGGCGGCATCGAGCTGCGTCAACAATCCACGGTCTTCTGGCGTTAACTGGAATTGCTCGCTGATTGAGCGGATTGTCCGCGATAGCGCGTAACTCAGTCCGTCGCTATCGAGGGTAACGCCCGACCGTTGGGCTTCTCGTAACAGGCTATTGATCCGATCAAAATCCAGTGGTTCAGCCTCGAACAGGCGGCGTAGTTCGGTATTGATGGCAAATTCGGCGGCGATCTGAAATTCACGCGGCACCGGCATACCTATACTGGCGAGAAACCGCATGAGTGGGGCATGGTTTTCGTAGATTTGACGATACGCGGCTTCCGCCTCGGCCAGACTTGAGGTGAGGATGCGATGCAGAATCTGGCGCTGCTCATCGCCGAAGAGTAGCTTGAGCGAATACTGTTCCTGACCAAAATTCCGATCAACCATGCGGATCACACCCGGAATATCCGCCCGCAGGAAGAGTTCGCTTAACTCTTCAATCAGTTGCCGGTATGACTGTTCGCCCTGGTACGCCCGGACGCCACCCGAAATGTTGTGATCGCCGAGATGCAGCACGCCAAAGCTCAGGCGGGTCGATTCACCGGTGATCGTCGACTGAATGTGAATCCGTCCCATGGC
This sequence comes from Chloroflexus sp., assembly GCF_034432675.1. Lineage (GTDB taxonomy): Bacteria > Chloroflexota > Chloroflexia > Chloroflexales > Chloroflexaceae > Chloroflexus. Next base: position 62,524 of record NZ_DAOUBI010000033.1, read on the forward strand.
CAGACGCGATTTACCGGCCAGCAACAGATGGTAATCTTCACGGTCAACCGTGTAGGCGTAGATTTGTTCACGCTCACCTACACCGTTGAAGAGGGTCTTCATGGCGTAGTGAGCACCCACTTTACGCAGGTCGACCATTGCCGGGCGTACATGGCGTTCGTAGAGATCGCGACCATTGCCACGGGCCGGTAGATTGCTCCGCGCCTGTGCCAGACGATCAAGAAATTCTGCCTCGAAATCCTCGCCAAACAGATCGTGCGCCAGTTGCAGTGCCCGTCCGGCGTACATCATGACCTGAATGGTCTCAATCCCGCTCAGATCGTCGAAGAACCAGCCACACGAGGTATACATGAGCATCAAGTGGCGCTGCAATTCCATCAGCTTCAGCACCGCGATCCGCTGACCCTCATCGAGCCGGCCACGACCGTGACGGCCAATGAAGGCGGCGATGTTCTCCGGTGAACGATTCAAAATGACGCTGATGTAGTCATCGCGGGCAGCCCATGGCTCGACGAGTAAGCGACGGGCGTATCCCTCGAAGCGGGGGGCAATCGTGTCGCGGAGCCAATCGAGGGCAGCGCGTAAGGGAGCACGCCAGGCCTGATTCCAGCCCGGATTGCCACCGGTATTACAACCACAATCACTCATCCAGCGCCCGACCCCATGCGCACAGCTCCACGACGTTCGCTCGATGATCTGCACTTCGTGGGTTGGCCGATAGCGCTGCAAGTAGGCGGCGTAATTCGTCAACTGCGCCAGCCCGGTTTGTTCGATGTAGTGCAACGCATAGGCAAGCGCCATGTCACCATGGCGGTGATGATGCCCATACGTTTCGCCGTCGGTAGCGATATGGGCTAATTGCGGCCACGGACGCTGGTCGTTGAAGATACTGGCCAGACGGTTGGCGAAACCCACACCGCTACTCAGCAGGCGCTCGAAGGCAACGGCACGGGCCACCGGGCCATCGTAGAAGAAGACCGTGATCGACCGTCCTTCCGGTAATTTGACCAAATACGGCTGGGTGGGGTCGATCCGGCCACCGCTGACATCGTGCCAAATCAGTTCGCCGATGTGGCGCACATGACTGGCCTGCGTTGGGGCCAGAATGGTAAAGCGAATTCCGTGCATAGCCATAACATCGAGGGTTTCAAGATCAACGGCGGTTTCCGGTAGCCACATCCCTTCTGGGTCGCGACCAAACCGGTACTTGAAATCCTGAATCCCCCAGATGACCTGCGTCACCTTATCACGGCGGGCCGCCAGTGGCATAATCAGGTGGTTGTAGCACTGGGCCATTGCTGAACCGGCCCCGAAATAGCGCTGGCTCTCTTGATCGGCATCCAGGATAGCCTGATACACCTGCGGTGCATGATCGGCCAGCCAGGTCAACAGCGTTGGCCCAAAGTTGAAGCTGATCCGGCTGTAGTTATTGACAATCTGAACAATTTGGTTTTGACTATCCAGAATACGTGAAGCGGCGTTTTGTTCATAGCACTCGGCAGTAATCCGCTCATTCCAGTCGTGGTATGGATACGCCGAGTCTTGCTGTTCAATTGTTTCAAGCCACGGGTTTTCGCGTGGTGGTTGATAAAAGTGGCCATGAATACAAATCAGCCGCTCGGCCATGATGCACGCTCCCAGAATACTCGTAAACGGTTATGACGCTTCTGCTGTCAGTAAGACAGCACTATGGCCGACACATGTTACCCAACCATTGTTGAAGGTTGCCGATGGCGGATCAGCACTGTCCATGCGGATGCGCCAGGTGTCAGGAGTCAATTTAATCCGGGCCGGTTCGGCCCCAAAATTGAGCAGTAACCTGATTGTAGGCCATTCTACAACAATTACCCGATCAACGATGCGGGTTCGCGGTCGTTGGCGCAGGCCGGGTAGGACGCGGCGGAGTGACAATAGTTCCCGGTAGAATGCCTGATGCGCGGCGTGGCGACCAACGGTGCGCAGCGCATGGTTGAGTTTCGAGCGGGTGAAGGTGGTCGGGTCTTGGGGATCGGGTACCTCCTGCCCTGGACTGAGAAAATATGCAAATTCGCGCTTGCGCCCCTCGCGTACCCCCTCGATGAGTGCCGGATCGCTGTGGTCGGTAAAATACTGGAACGGTGCCGGTTCGTTGTACTCTTCACCCATGAAGATCAATGGTGTATACGGGCTGAGTAGCACAGTTGCTGCGACCAGTCGCATCTGCGCTTCACTCAGCGTTGCTCCCAGCCGGTCACCCAATGCGCGATTGCCGACCTGATCGTGGTTTTGGGCAAAGACCACGAACTGCTCGACTGCCAGATCAGACGGATCACGCCCAAAACGGCGGCGGGCATGTGGTGAGTATTCCCCGGCGAAGACAAAACTCCGTTCGAGCGCAGTCGCCATCTGTTCGATGCTGCCGAAGCCTTCGTAATACCCGCGCCGCTCTCCCGTTAACAATGTATGCAACGCATGGTGAAAATCATCCGACCAGACACCGCTTAACCCATAACCTCCCAATACCTTGGGGCGGGCAAAACGCGGATCGTTGAGTGGATGTTCGGCGAAGAGATACGCCGGTCGTCCCAGACGGATGGCCTGAGCCTGCACCCGATCCGCCAGCTCTTCGAGGACGTGGTAGGGCGATACATCAAAGATCGCGTGCGTCGCATCAAGGCGCAGGCCGTCGATATGATATTCGCGGAGCCACTCTAGCGCATTTTCGATGATCAGCCAGCGCACCAGATCACTCTCCGGGCCATCGTAGTTGATTGCAGCACCCCACGGCGTCTGATAGCGATTGGTGAAGGCCGGAGGGGCAATATCCCACAAATAATTACCTTCCGGGCCAAAGTGGTTGTAGACCACATCGAGCAGGACGGCCATGCCATGCGCGTGAGCGGCGTCGACCAGCCGTTTCAAACCGGTCACTCCACCGTAGGCGGTGTGGGGTGCGTAGAGGTACACGCCGTCGTACCCCCAGTTGCGGACACCGGGAAAATGTGCCACTGGCATTAGCTCAATGGCCGTGATCCCCAAATCATGCAAAAGCGGTAAGTGAGGAATAATCGCCTCAAACGTTCCCTCCGGGGTAAATGTGCCAACGTGGAGTTCGTAAATGACCAGGTCGGAGAGCGGTACACCCCGCCATGCCGTGTCAGTCCAGGCAAAAGCGTGATCGACAACAGCGGACGGGCCATGCACTCCTTCAGGCTGGCAACGTGAAGCCGGATCGGGTCGCTCGCGGTTGCCGTCAAAGCGATAGCGGTAGCGACTGCCCGGTGCTGCCGTGGTAACCACATGCCAGCAGCCATAGCCAATCGGTTGCATCGCTATCGTCTGCGGTGTGGGGTCGAGTAACATCAGTTCGACCCGGTTTGCAGTCGGTGCCCATAAGGTGAAGGCAGTTGTACCATCGGCGCGATAGATTGCGCCAGGGAGAGGAAGATCAAACATCGCTAGACCTCTTGATATATAGGCAGAAAACCTGTTTGTGTCGTATACCATGCTGTCCTGGTACGAAGTGCAGTTTCGTTGAGAACGGGATGTACGGTCAACCAGGGATGGCAGGAAGCAATGCTGTTGCGACGAACGCAGCAACGGGGTCGCTGCGTTAGCCGGGAGTAACTCACGTCGGCAAGTCACTCCCGGTCAAGTGTAGCACGAACAATCAGCAGGTACGAAATGGAAGCACGCTAAACGTGCGTCTTGCAGTGGTAGCACTTAGCCGGCAGATTTCAGGAAGAGCGCACCCAGGGGCGGCAGGCGCAGTCGCAATGAAAACTCCCGGCCATGGGTTGGAATGGCTTCGGCCATCACACCGCCGGCGTTGCCTTGCCCACTTCCCCAATAGTACTCCGAGTCGCTATTGAACAATTCACGCCACCAGCCACCCACCGGTACCCCAATTCGGTAATCCTCACGCACGACCGGCGTGGCATTGATCACGATCAGGATTTGCTCGCCGTTGCGGCTCTTGCGCAGAAAGCTGTAGACGCTGGCATCGGCATCGTTGGCATCGATCCACTCAAACCCGCGCGGATCGCAGTCAAGTTCGTGCAAGGCCGGCTCGGTACGGTAGAGACAGTTAAGATCGCCGATCAATCGTTGTATGCTCTGATGGGAGGGAAACATCAGTAAGTGCCAGTCCAGGCTGGTGTCGTGTGACCATTCGCGCCACTGTCCGAATTCACCACCCATGAAGAGCAGTTTTTTACCGGGTTGAGCAAACATATAGCTGTAGAGCAGGCGCAGGTTGGCAAACTTTTGCCAGACATCGCCGGCCATCTTGTCGAGCAGTGACCCTTTGCCGTGAACGACCTCATCGTGCGAGAGCGGTAGCACGTAGTTCTCGCTGAACATGTAGAGGCCACGGAAGGTCAACTCGTTGTGATGGAAGCGCCGGTAGATCGGATCGCGCCGGAAATACTGCAGGGTATCGTGCATCCAGCCCATGTCCCACTTGAAGCCGAAGCCCAATCCACCAACGTAGACCGGTCGCGATACCATCGGCCAGGCCGTGCTCTCCTCGGCAATGGTCTGCACATCGGGGTAGTACTTGTAAATCTGGGTGTTCAATTCGCGCAGGAAGCTAATCGCCTCCAGATTTTCATTCCCACCGTATTCGTTGGGAATCCACTCGCCGGCTCGGCGCGAATAGTCGAGGTAGAGCATGCTTGCTACTGCATCAACCCGTATCCCGTCGATATGAAACTTATCCAGCCAGCAGAGCGCCGAGCTGATCAGGAAGCTCCGTACCTCGTTCCGACCGTAGTTGTAAATATAGCTTCCCCAGTCTGGGTGGTAGCCTTTACGCGGATCGGCGTGTTCGTAGAGATGGGTACCATCGAAGTAGGCCAGCCCATGGCCATCGGTTGGGAAATGGCTGGGCACCCAATCGAGAATCACCCCAATCCCGTGTTGATGCAGATAATCCACGAAATACATGAAGTCTTGCGGCGTCCCGTACCGGCTGGTCGGCGCGAACATACCCGTCGATTGATACCCCCAGGAGCCGTAGAAGGGATGCTCAGTGACCGGTAACAGCTCAACGTGGGTAAAGCCACAATCTTTCACGTGCTCGACCAGCTCGTGGGCCAGTTCACGGTAATTGAGCGGACGGTTATCCTCTTCCGGTTTGCGCCGCCACGATCCCAGATGCACTTCGTAGATGGAGATCGGCGCATCGAGGCGCTGCCGCTGCCCCCGTTCGCTCATCCACTGCTGATCCGACCAGGTGTAATCGCGATCCCAGATAATGGCAGCCGTTTGCGGTGCGACCTCGAAGTAGGTGCCGAAGGGATCCGTCTTGTCTTCACGATAGCCGTAGTAGCGCGAAGCGATGTGGAACTTGTAGCGCATGCCTTTGCCGACGTGGGGGATAAATCCCTCCCACACACCCGAAAAGCCGCGCTGCCGGAGCGGGTTGGCACCGGCATCCCAGTTATTCCAGTCGCCGATCACGGCCACATACTCGGCATTGGGTGCCCAAACCGCAAAATAGGTGCCCGGCACGTCTTCCAGGGTAACCGGCTGAGCCCCAAATTTGTCGTACAAGCGGTAATGGGTGCCCTGGTTGAACAGATAAATATCATCCTCACTGAGGATACTAGTCATCATGGCACGAGCAGCTGCCGAAGGTTCCTTATGGGTTGCGGTGGGTGCATCCGTGGTCGAGGCCGTCAGTGTCGTGGAAGGATCATTAGTATTCGCCACCTGTTTACGGCGGGTGCGGCGAGGTTTTTCGGTATCACTCATTGCAGCCTCCTTTATAGTGCCTCAAGCCGATGGTAGTGCAGGAACATCGGCGGCAGTGATCATTCTTCAATCTGGCGTAAGATGCCGTTGATCGGGATCGGCAGCCAGTCAGGGCGATTGTTCATCTCGTAACCCAATTCGTAAACGGCTTTTTCGACGACAAACGTTTCGAGCAGGGCTTCGAGATCGGCCTGATCCTGGGGGACGAATGCTTCATGGCCGGCTGTAGTCAGATAGCCATTAAGAAAGGCTACACAGACCCAGAAACTCCACATATCAGCCCAGCGCTGAAGTCGCTCGATCTCTTCAGCGCTTCTGGTTGAGCCATCGTGGGCATACAGAGCGGCATAGGCGACATACTGGTATGAGCGCAACATGCCGGCCACATCACGCAACGGTGAGCGTTTGATCCGCCGCTCGCTGATTGGGCGCAGTGGTTCACCCTCGAAGTCGATAATCATGTAATCTTTGCCGGTGAAGAGCACCTGTTCGAGATGGTAGTCACCGTGAATGCGAATACGCACCGTCTCGATCTTGTCACCGGTAATCCGTTGCAATCGCGCCAGGAGCGCCTCTTCACTCTGGGTAACACGCTCTGCCGCCGGACGAACGGTTGCTGGCAACGAAGGCAGCAGTTTCCGCAAATCCTGCAGGGTGCGTCCGATCAAACTCCGAATGCTCTGGTAGATCGAGCGCTGGTAGAGGGTCGAGAAGGGTTCAGGTGCCATCGTCGGCCCACTCCCTTTGGCCAACGCCTGGTGCATCTCCGCAGTTCGCTGGCCGAGCAGGCGTGCCGACTCGAGGTAACCACCGATCAATTCCTCGACCAGAGCAGGCGGTGGCTGATGCGCAGCCGCGAGCATGCCGGCAACGCTTGCCCTCACAACTGGTGGCACGACATCGGTACAGGTGAGCACCGTATCATAGTAGCGGCGCACGACATCGAGCGCGTAATCGAAGGCATCACCTTCGTTCTGCACATAGCCCTGAACGATTGCCAGCGTCAACGGTTCATCTTTGCCGCGCAGATATTCAATGTAGCCGGCTACCGGTGGTGTATGGGGGAACCCAACCTCTTCGGTCAGGAAACGTCCCAGTTCCAGATCGGGATTGCGGCCCAATTCGATCTTACGGAAGAGCTTCATAATGAGCCGGCCACCAAAATTGATCGATGAATTGCTCTGCTCGCCACGCATCAAACTCGGTTCCAGGCCATCACTACCGCTGAGGAGCTTGCGGAGCGCACGGGTCGTGCCACCCACCAGCTCGCCACCGGCTTCACCCCGTAGACGGCGTCGTCCGATTATCAGTTCCAGGAGCGCCGACGCAAAGCGACGCTCACCGAGTGGGTCGTACAGGATACCGGCTTCAGGTCGGCGGCCAACCCGTAGGCGGGCGATCACCATGTGGCGTTGATCGGCCAGTATCTGGTCGGTGCGCTCGCCTTCGGCATATGCCATCGGCAACAAGTAGGTTTCTGGGGCGCCTTCAACATAGTTGACCTGCAACAGGGTCAGGTAGGCCGGGCCACCGGCATAATCGAGACGGGCAAACTCGCTCACCTGCACCTGTTTGATCTTGCGTGTTTTGGCCCCAAACCAGCGCCGATAACGCAGGTAATCGGGTAAGACTCGCTCAAGCCGCGCCTGCCGGCCATCGTAGAAGATCGCATCCCACTCAATCGCATCAACCGGAATCTCAACCAGTTCGGTTTCAGGTTGGGGTATGGGCAAACGTACTCCTTCAATCCGTTGCGGTGTCAGCGTAAACCAGTAGAAGCTGTGTGGGCCAAGGGTCAGGAAATAGGGCTGATCGCCAATCGGTGGAAATTCCACCTGACCGAACAGCTCAACCGGCATCAGGCCACGGTACGGCGAGAGATCGAGTTCGACACCCTGAACAAACCGCGACAGATTGAAAACGGCCAGGAGAATCTGATCCTCGGTTTTGCGCAGGAAACAGAGCACCTTACGATTTTCGGGGTAGAGAAATTCGAGCGTGCCCCGGCCAAATGCAGCGTAACGCTTCCGTAGTGCAATCAGGCGTTTCGTCCACCACAACAATGAATGCTGATTGGCGCTTTGCGTCTCGACGTTGACCGTCTCGTAGTGATACTCCGGATCGGTAATTATCGGCAGATAGAGTTGCTGAGGATTGGCCCGCGAAAAACCGGCATTCCGATCACCGCTCCACTGCATCGGCGTGCGCACACCGTTGCGGTCGCCGAGGTAGATGTTATCGCCCATCCCGATCTCATCACCGTAATAGATCACCGGTGTGCCGGGCAGCGAGAAGAGCAATCCGTTCATTAACTCGATCTTGCGGCGATGGTTGCCGAGCAATGGTGCCAGTCGCCGGCGAATACCGAGATTAATTCGGGCCTGGGGATCACGAGCATAGACCCGGTACATATAGTCACGCTCTTCGTCGGTGACCATTTCGAGGGTCAGCTCATCGTGATTGCGCAAAAAGATTGCCCACTGGCAATTGTCGGGTATTGGCGGCGTTTGCCGCATAATATCAATGATCGGATAGCGATTCTCAAGGTGAACCGACATAAAGAGCCGGGGCATTACCGGGAAGTGAAAGGCCATATGGCACTCATCGCCATCCCCGAAATAGGTAACCGCGTCTTCCGGCCATTGATTGGCCTCGGCGAGAAACATACGCCCCTGGTACTTTTCGTCCATATGCTTACGTAAGCGTTTGAGAAAGGCGTGGGTTTCCGGCAGGTTCTCGCAATTGGTTCCCTCTGCTTCGTAGAGGTAGGGGATGGCATCGAGACGCATGCCATCGACGCCCAGATCAAGCCAGAACTCCATCGCCTTGAAGACAGCCCGCTGGACAGCCGGATTTTCAAAGTTGAGATCGGGTTGATGACTGTAGAAGCGGTGCCAGTAGTACGCTTGCGCTACCGGATCCCACGTCCAGTTACTGGTCTCAAAATCTTTGAAGATGATCCGGGCATCCTTGTAGCGGTCGGGTGTGTCCGACCAGACATAAAAATTGCGGGCTGAAGTACCGGGCTTGGCCCGCCGGGCACGTTGAAACCAGGGGTGCTGGTCAGAGGTGTGGTTACAGACAAGCTCGGTAATAACGCGCAACCCACGCCGATGGGCTTCGCGAATAAACACCTTGAAATCAGCCAGTGTGCCGTAATTGGGATGAATGTTCGTGTAATCGGCTATATCGTAGCCATCATCGCGCAGCGGTGAGGGATAGAAGGGGAGCAGCCAGATTGCCGTTACGCCCAAATCTTGGAGATAATCGAGCTTACTGGTCAGGCCGGGAAAATCTCCAATGCCATCGCCATTGCTATCGCAAAAAGCGCGCACGTGCAATTCGTAGATGACCGCATCTTTGTACCAGAGCGGATCATCGGCTAACAGAGTCGGCGTCTTGGCCGGGCGTACACGGTTCATGCCACTCCCTCATCGTACAACTATCAGGCGAAATACTCAAAGCCGCGCTCGTCACGGCGGAGCCGGCGAATACAAAAGATATGGACGGGAGCCATCGGGCTGAGCTGCACGTAGTTAAACTCTCCCGACCAGGTGTAACGTGCGTCCGTCAACAGATCGTGGGCCTGGAACACGCCGTTCACGTTCCAGTCGTTCAGCGGCACCTGCACCCAACCACTATGGGTACGTTCAGGGTCAAGATTGACCACCACTAGAATGATGTCGCTACCGTCCGGTGAGGTCTTGCTATACGCGAGCAACCACTCGTGCTCGTGAAAATCGATGTCTACGCGGTGGAATCGCAGGGTGTCATTCCGGTGAAGGGCCGGATGTTCACGCCGAATCCGATTGAGCTGGCCGATATAGCCGCGCAGGCTGTGCGGTGCATCGAGATTCCAGTGCCGGATTTCGTACTTCTCATTGTTAATGTACTCTTCGCGTCCGGCTACCGGCGTGTGCTCCATCAATTCATACACCGGGCCATACATACCCCAACTGGCCGTCAACGTCGCCGCCATCGCAGCGCGGGTCATAAACACCGAGCGCTGACCAGCGTAAAATTGTGGGGTCAGAATGTCAGGCGTATTCGGCCAGAAATTGGGAATGAAGAAATCACTAACCGGACGGGTATTCAATTCCTGCAGATAGCTGGTCAACTCGTGTTTGGTAGTGCGCCAGGTGTAATAGGTATAGCTCTGCGTAAAGCCAATCTTGGCCAGATGGTACATCACTTTTGGCCGGGTGAACGCTTCCGAGAGAAAGATCAGGTCGGGATGCGCACTCTTCAGCGAGTTCAGACACCAATCCCAGAAGCGAAAGCTCTTGGTATGCGGGTTATCCACCCGAAAGATACGCACACCCTGCTCGATCCAGAACTCGAAGACCCGGCGCAGTTCTTGCCACAATCCCTGCCAGTCTTCCGATTCAAAATCGAACGGGTAGATATCCTGATATTTTTTCGGTGGATTCTCAGCATACTGGATGGTTCCGTCTGGGCGAGCGCGGAACCACTCTGGATGCTCACGCACATACGGATGATCGGGTGAGCATTGGAACGCGATGTCAAGTGCTACTTCGATACCGTATTTCTGCGCTTCGCGCACTATCGCCCGAAAATCATCCAGGGTGCCCAATTCGGGATGAATGCTCATATGCCCACCATCGGCATTCCCAATCGCCCATGGGCTGCCCGGATCGTTGGGGCCGGCATTCAGGCTGTTATTTTTACCTTTGCGGAAGGTGTACCCAATCGGATGGATCGGTGGCAGGTACAGCACATCAAAACCGAGTTCGGCAATGTACGGCAGCCGCTTGATCACATCGCGGAACGTGCCGTGGCGACCCGGCTCGTCAGCCGCCGAGCGGGGAAACAGCTCGTACCAGGCGGAAAAGCGTGCCCGTTCGCGTTCGACTGTTATCGGGTAAATCTCAGACTCGGTAGCAAATCGGCGTGGCAAATGGACAGCCATCAAGGAGTGGATTTCAGCAGCAAAGGCTGTATCAACGTCACCGGCAATCAGGGCCGCTTCGGCGATATGTAGCACCGCAGCATCAGCGCCACTGGCATTGTGCGCAGCCTCACCAACCAGCGCGGCACCGATCTGCAAATCGACCCGCACATCTTGCCCGGCAGCCAACCGCTTCTCAAGTTGATGCACCCAGGTCGCGAAACGGTCGATCCAGGCCACAACCTGAAACTCATGCCGACCGATGCTATTCAGGGTAAACTGACCTTCCCAACGATCATTGACCAGTAAGCGCATTGGTGCTTCATGCCATGTCTTGGCGCCTACCGGTCGATGGCGTACTACCGCTGCCAGTTCATCATGACCATCGGCAAACAGATCGCAACTGACCACCAGCGTATCACCGATGATTCGCTTCACCGGATAACGACCACCATCAATGATTGGCTCAACCGCTTCAATAATGACCCGTCGCCGTCCTTCACCGATCACTGATAGATCGAGTTTCGCTTTTGCCGCCGTGCGGCGAGTACGAGTGCGTGACTCCTTGACGGTCATTAGACCTCCTCAATCTGACAGCAAGCAATGTGCGTTTTGTGCACTTGCGATAGACGACAAACCGTATAGGTCGGTACGTCGTATGCTGGGGTATTGATAATCTGTGATGAAGCGCCAGCAAATGATATACGACAAACCGTATGGGCCGGCAAGCCGCATGCCGGGCATGTCCGTGATCTATGACAATGTTCAGTATGCCTGCCCTTTTGATTGTACGTTCCCCGGCGGGATGTGTCAAACTAGTTGCATGCGGTACTGATTGGTAACTTGTGTTGGTCGTCTAAGCATCTGCCGAAACCAGCACATAGTAGTTCTCTGCACGCACAAAATCGACAACGACATACCCGGCGGCAAAGGCAGCTTCAGCCCAGGCCCGAAAATGATAACGCCAGGCCTGGGCAATTGCTGGATCGTGCTGCTGAAGAGCAGCAAAATCGGCAGGAATAGCCAGCCGCACGACCGGTTCATGGGTGATCTGCACCGGCGTATCTAGTGTTGGGTTGAGCAATGGTGATCTGGCAACCTGATCGGCTGATGGGCGGGCAAATGGCGAGTGTACCAGCCACCACTCGACCTGAAAACGGTCGCTGGGCAGGATGCCATCAACGAGTTCTGGCTCAGGCCCATACACATTCCGCAGGTAGGTACGGCTGATGGTGCCGAGTTTGTGCAGATTGAGATGGGCATTTCGGGCTAGCAGCGGATCAAACGTCCATGTCATCAGTTCCAGGTCTTGGGCCAACACCAACTCGCGTTGCGCCCGTTTGAGTTGTTCGCCAATCCGGGCATCGCGCAGATCGGGGTGGACTGCTGCCATATGTGAAGCATGTTTTAACCGTCCGTCGGCAGTGCGCGCCAGAAAACCAAAGACAAAGCCGACCAGTTCGTCACCTTTGAATGCCCCTAACACCAACCCACCGTTGCGCTGCACGGTGGTCAGTAAGTTGAGCGGCACCACAAACTCGTCACCCCATACCAGTTGCTGAAGCTGTTCGCACGCCCGATATTCGGCATACGTTGTCACCGGTCGGATATCAATCTGCATGGCATCCTCTCATATAGACAGGTTATAAAAGTAATACACTGGCGTGCCCGTCAATCAATCGCAGCTCTTCATCTGGTGTTTCTACTGTGTAGCTCCTATTATACGAGGTTGCGTCCTGAAGTCTGTTATCCAACAGCTCAAAACGTGTGCTTCCCTGTGGCCCAGGCTTCAGCCCGTGCCGAAAATCATGTGGTGCTGGTGCCGGTGGTGTCGCCACACACCAACCCGACGCCAGATCAGGCCGTGGCCGTTTTGCACATAGCTCTTCTATGCGATATGTTATAATCCAATTCTCAATAACCGCATATGGGAGTCGAACCTGCCAGACCAGGCAGGTTTGGCGAGGAGCCTTGTGTGCCTGCGCGTCCATTCCTCAAGTGGGCTGGTGGGAAAAGTCAGCTCTTGCCAGAGCTTTCGCGGCGCATTCCAGAGCGTTTTGGCCGCTATCACGAGCCGTTTGTCGGTGGTGGCGCACTCTTCTTTTACCTCTGGAACAATGGTCTGTTGCGACACGGGGCCATGCTGAGCGACCTCAACGCGGAACTGATCGACTGTTACATTGCTGTTCGTGATGAGGTTGAGGATCTGATTGAACTGCTGCATCGTCTGCGCCCGTATGCGACCGACCGTGATTTCTTCTACGATATTCGCAGTTGGGATCGCCAACCAGATTTCGCCCGTCGCTCACGGGTGGAACGCGCAGCCCGCACAATTTTTCTCAATCGTACCTGCTACAATGGCCTCTATCGCCTGAACAATAAGGGGCAGTTCAACGCCCCCTTCGGCTATTACAAGAACCCGCAGATCGTTGACAGCGATAATCTCCGTGAAGTGAGTCGGGCCTTACGTAATGTTGATCTTCGGGTAGCCGATTTCGTCACTGTCCTTAATGAGGCACAGGCAGGTGATTTTGTCTACTTTGATCCGCCGTATGTGCCGGTGAGTAGCACCGCATCCTTCACCAGTTACACACGACGCGGCTTCGACGAAAGCGAACAGCGTCGGCTTGCCCTGGTCTTTCATCAACTGGCAGCGCGGAATTGTTTCGTGATGCTCTCGAATTCATCAACAACCCTGGCACATCAGTTGTACGCCAACGCCTGCCGGGTCGATGTTGTGCTGGCCAGTCGTAAAATTAATTGCAACGGCTCACGTCGCGGGCTGGTTGAAGAGCTGATTGCCTGTAGTTTTCCGGCTGGCGTGTTCACTCCACACAAGCTTGCCAGTGATTAGAATGTGTGCCGGTACACGGCCTGTCAACGAATAGATGCGTCTACCCGCTCCGGCGCCAGTTCCAGGCGATCACGGCCAGATAACCTGCGGCACCAATTGCGATACCTACCGGCCAGGAACTACTGGCCTGAAAACTGATCAGACCGGCCAGCAACGGCCCAACGGCTGCCAGCAGCGGACGCAAATCGTCACCGGGCGGATGACTGGCCCGCAAACGACGGCGCACCGGCGTTGCACTCTCTTGCTGTTCGGGTAGCGTATCATCAGTTTCGTCGTCATCGTCTTCGTCCGTCTCGAAAATAGCAGGTGGTAAGGGGTTATCGAGCGGTGGATGTTCGCGTAGCTCGGCCCGGTACGCTTTCCGCCAGCGGTATGTTGGCCGCCGGCGCGTCTCGTAGAGATGGTAAGCCGCACGCTGCAAGAAGGCCGGCTGACCGGCACTCAGCGTCATCAACTCGCGTACTTCATCAGCACTAAACAGACGCTCACCTTCTTCGAGGTAGCTATCGAGCAAAAGGCGCGCTTCGGCGAAGCTCAATGGCCCCAGCCGCACCGTGGCGAACGGTTCACTCAGCAGGGGTGGTGTGCCACGGATGGCTCCGACAACCATCAGATCGTAAGCCAGCGTTTGCCCGGTCGGCCCGGCTACTCCGTGGTAGCCGGGCGCACTTCGCCGGGCCAGGCGGCCCAATCGTTCGAGCAGGTCTTCCCCCCAGCCGGCGGTAATCGCAGCCTCGATGCCATCGAGACAGATCAAGACGGGCCTGCCACCAGCCGCCAGACGCTGTTCCAGAGCCGCAATCGTTGGTTCACTCCCTCCCAGAGCACGAACAATCAGACCATACGTTGTCGCCGCATCAGGCAACAGGGAAAGATCAAGGTAGAAGGCGTTCAGATTGGGGATTTCCAGCACTGCTCCAGCGGCCTGTGCCAGGTGCGTCAACAGCGATGATCGACCACTCCCGCTCGGCCCGTACAGCAAGAGTGGGCGACGGCGTTCGAGTTGTTCACATGCCGCTCCCAGCTCGCGCCAGCGACCAACAAATTTGCTCGGATCGGTAATCCGTCCGCGCTCAGCGAAGGGATTTTTCATGCGACCTCCACCGCTAACCTGTTTACCGGGTTACTGAAGGTACCAGCGTTCAATATTCCACAAGTAGCGCGGTGTCGTCAGATCAACCGGCCCGTCAAGCGTTTGTACCCGTGTGTTGATCACGACTGCGGTGCGATCAACCCATAGGTAGAGATAAGGCAATTCCTCGGCCAGACGAGCCTGGGCCTGGGCAATTGCACTGCGCCGTTCCTCACGACCGTAGAGCTGACGGGCAATCAGTGCCTGCTCGTCGTACACCGGATCGTTAAAGCCAACAAAATTGCGGGTGGATCGGGTATCATCCGGCCCCTGTTCAAGCTGACTGGAATGGAAGAGTGCAAAATCATCGGGGTCGTAGAACATCGTATCGGCAAAGTTCGGATCACCGGCGCCGTTCAACCAGCTTCCCAACAAGAGGTCGAAATCGTATGGCGCCACATAGCGCGCCAGAATGACGGTTGCGAAATCAGCCGGTTCCACGACAATCTGGATACCGATGCTGGCAGCAATCTCGGCGATGCGACGGGCAGCCACCAATCGCCGTTCATCATCGTTCCGAACGTAGAGGCGGGCGATCAGCGGTACTCCCTCCCGTTGGCGGATTGTCGCACCGGGAGGCAATACCCAACCGGCGGCATCAAGTATCTCGCGTGCAGCCGGAAGGTCGCCGGCCGGCAGTGGCGGCGTCAGATCGGCCCAGCTACCCGGCAAGGCGCCATTGCCGACCGGCACACCCACACCCTTGGTTGCCGTCTCCACCAGGCGAGGCAAATCGATAGCCGTTGCCAGCGCCTGCCGCAGGCGCACATCGGCAAACGGACGACCGGGACGCAAATTGAAGGCCAGAAAGTAGACTCCATTTTCAGGAATACTGCCACTACGCAAGGTTGTGACCTCTCCGAGCGCATCCTGCGCACCCCAGGGCAGTTCGGCCACCAGCAATTGCCCATCACGAAGGGCTTGCTGAGCTATCGCTGTTTCCGGCGTGACTGTCAGCTCCACCTGATCGAGGAGCGGCGAACCGTGGTGATACTGATCGTGTCGTTCCAGCACCAAACTACCATCGGCCTGCCGTTCCCGCAGACGAAAAGGGCCGCTTCCAATTGGCTGATCAAGAAAATTGATCTGACTCACATCACGCCCGGCAAACAGGTGACGGGGTAAGATAGGAACGGCCAGCAGGCTCAGCATCGGCGCATAGCGGCTGCGCAACTCAATCACGACCGTGCGTTCATCAGGGGCAGACGCCGCAGCAATGTAGCGCAGGTCGACCAGGAGGGCAGTACTGGTTTCGGGCAGACTGCGCAGCGCTGCCAGCGTGAAGAGCACATCGGCAGCCGTCAGTGGTTCACCGTCGTGCCAGTACACGTTCTGGCGGAGCGTAAACGTCAATCGTCGTCCATCGACATCAATGTCAAGCCGCTCGGCCAGATCGGGGGTTGGCCACAGATCGGCATCAAGACGCATCAAACCACTGTAGAGCAGACTGATCAGATGTTCTTCACCACGAGAACGTGGCTGCCAGGGACGCAGATCGGTAACAGGAGCAGCAATTCGTATGCTCAGTGTACCACCACGGGGAAGTGGGGTTGCCGTTGGTGGGAGCGTGGCTGTAGGCAGCATCGTCGCCGTTGGCGTCGGTGGGGAGAGCGTGGCACATGCAGCCAGAAGGACGCTCAACATAATCAAGATGAATGGCAATCGGTTGTGGCAAAGCCTGTAATCATTATGCATAGAAATATTATACCAACGCTTATTTTATTGGGCAGCACCTACCGAAACCTTATGGTACAATACAAAAGCAATGCAGAAACACAATTCCGACCGAACACCGGGGCACGGAAAGGGAATCACAATGACCTCACGGCTGCAAGAAGCGGAAGTGATCGTCTGGGATCGTTTAAGCCCTTTTGGACAGGCGCAATCCTTTCGCCGGCACAACACAATCTACACTCCGACCCAACCGGCACAAACCCTTTACCTGCTAATGAGTGGTCAGGTTGGGTTACATCTTGCGTCACGCGAAGGACGGCTACTCACGGTGCGTGTCGTTGAAGAGCGGCAGGTGTTTGGTTTGAGCGTCTTTGAGAGTGACGCAACCTATGATACGTTTGCCGAGGCATTGACACCGGTACGGGTGATGGCTGTTCCCCGGAGTGAGATACTGCAAGCAATGGCGAAAGACGGAACGCTGGCCATGGCAATGCTCGAACTTCTCGGTCAACAACGCATGATCGTGAGCCGACGAATTGAGGAGGTGGCCTTTAAGTCAGTTCCGGCCCGGTTAGCTTCAGTCCTCCTCGAAATGTCGGAGACGCAACAGGTGGCTGCCCCGCAACCGAATCGCTTGCCCCGGCGCACCCATCAACAGCTTGCTGATATGATCAATGCGTATCGCGAAACCGTGACTAAGGTCATTAATCAGTTCCGCGATGCCCGTCTGCTCGACGTGGATAGTTCCGGCATTACCCTGTTGAACCCATCCCGGCTACGCGAGCTGGCCCAGAGTTAGCGAGTGATCTCTTCAGGTGCCAGGTGCTTTTTGCGCTTGCGCATGTGCTCACGACGTACCACCAGCTTCCACCACAGGCCAATAAGCTGAACAAAGGTGCGCCAGAGCCGTGGGAAGTTGAAGAACTGACTCTTGCCGTAGGTGCGGTGGTAGTGATGAACCGGTACTTCGGCGAAGCGATAGCCGGCATCTTGTAGCTTCTTCACCAGCTCCAGACAGATCGTCCCGCTGTCTGATTCCAGCTCAATATCGTCGAATACATGCCGGCGAATAAGCCGAAAATCGCAGTCAACATCGCGCAATTTAAAGCCGAAGAGAAATTTCACTGTGTGGTGGTAGATACGACCGATGATAATGCGATGCAACGGGTCACCGCGATCTATCTTCCAGCCATTCACAATATCGATATCGTCACGCAGTGCCGGTAAGAGGAGCTTGAGTTCGCGTGGATCGTACTGCGCATCGCCGTCGGTATAGAAGATCAGGTCTTTCGTTGCTTTGGCAAAGCCAACCCGTAACGCTCCACCGTACCCTAACGCCTGGCGATGTGTGTACACGCGCAGCCGATCATAGCGCTTTGCCAGTGATTCGAGAACGTCAACCGTGTAGTCAGTGCTTCCATTCTCGACAACAATCACCTCGTAATCATCGGTAATGTCTTCCAGCGTCTCGATAGCCGCAACCACCATACTGCCAATTGTGCCGGCATCATTGCAGGCGGGAAAAAAGACGCTGATACTGGGTCGTTTGTCCATATAGTTGAACTCCATGCGCCGTTTGAAATGCCGCCGGCTGATTATAACACAGGCGTCGCGCACTCCTCGCCAGGGGCTGAACGTAAAGCTGTGCTACTGTGACGGTGGCACAAGCTGATGAACGTTTACAACCTACCTGCTTGCAGGAAAGGAAGAGATAAACGCTGTCGCTCATTCGCAGCGTAATCACGCGCTGGATGACACATCGTGTACGTTTCGTGGTTTGGCGTGCGCAAGCCACATTCCCGCACTCACCGTGCTCGATGTCGGGTGTATGTCGAAGTTATCTCATAAACTACTGTCAGACCCCATAATCGAGACGATCACACTCAGCATCTCCGTTACCAGCAGGGTCAACGTCAGACACGCGCCGCATCGTGAGCACGGCTGGCGCGGCAGCATGGCTGCTGCACTCCAAATGCTGCGACACGTGCATCACGCACGGGCAAGGCAATCAATCCAGTGCGTGATGGCACCGGAGATAGTCGTCATCCTTCC
>NZ_DAOUBI010000034.1:0-9521 GCF_034432675.1 Chloroflexus sp.
CGCAACAAGCCTCCGTGATGAACGTGGTGTGCACGATCACAGTGATTGGGGTATGGACGAAGCGCAACAACCATCTGTGCCTCTGTGGTGAAAAACGACAATGTAGACCTTCTGTTCGTTTCTGAACCTTGCTGGGGGCGGGAGTCAACGTCAGTGCAGGTAAGCAAGATTGACGTTTGTGTTCGTTAATGATATATTGTATCAAAACAAACCGTAGGAATTGCATCCATCGGCACCGGTTTGTAAGCAACGTGGTACCAGCTGATGACTGGTGCTATTTCTGGACTGCCTGACAAGTGTCGCCAATCCATATTTGCGTTCTATGTTTTTGAGACGAGGTCTTATAAATTGCCGCCAGTTGATCTCTCTACATAGTGACAGAGCAGTGGGATGGTAGGTGCGTGCGCCGGCGGTTGGAGGATGGACCTGGCGTTGATTGATATCGTCACACCAATTGAGCATAAGTGATCAGGATGGTACGTATGCCGCTCTATGTCTATGAGTGTCCGGAGTGTGAAATTGAGCTGGAAGAG
Source organism: Chloroflexus sp. (assembly GCF_034432675.1). GTDB lineage: Bacteria > Chloroflexota > Chloroflexia > Chloroflexales > Chloroflexaceae > Chloroflexus. Next base: position 534 of record NZ_DAOUBI010000034.1, read on the forward strand.
CGCCGACCGGCCTGGCAGGCTGACGATCCGGTCGAGTGTCCGATCTGCCATGGGTTGTGCGTGCGCTCGGTGAGTGTGTTTCACACCCGGCGGGAGTCCTCGCCGGTGTATGCCACCCCTGCTCAGGTGGCACGGGTGGTGCACGGGATCGATTGTGTCTGCTGCCGGCCACGCCGGCGTTCCTGAATGAAGGAGATATACAGTGAATGCATCCCCTATTCCGATTACGATTCTGACCGGTTTTCTCGGTGCGGGTAAGACGACGCTTTTGAATCGGATTTTACGCGCCAACCTTGGGCTTCGGACTGCGGTGCTGGTCAATGATTTCGGCACTATCAACATTGATACGCAGCTTGTGGTTGATGTTGATAGCGATACTATCGCTCTGGCGAATGGTTGTATCTGCTGTACGATCCGCGATGATTTGTTGCGGGCTGCTTTGAACCTGCTGGAACGTCCGCTGCCACCTGAGTATGTCATTATCGAGACGAGCGGGGTCAGCGATCCATGGGCAGTTGCCGATACATTTCTCCTGCCAGAATTGCGATCATTGTTCCGCCTCGATGGCGTGATTACGGTGGTTGATGCTGAGTATGTTGATCAACAGCCGACGTATGAGTCGTTGATTATTGATCAGATCAGCGCCGCCGATATTGTCGTACTCAATAAAATTGATCTGATTTCGCCTGAACGTCATCGTTCGGTAGAGGAATGGATTCGGCGAATTATGCCTCAGGCCCGTATCTTGCCGACGAGCTACGGTGATGTGCCGCTCGATCTGCTGTTCGATAATGAACGTTCTGCGGCGACGATCCGCCTGCACCCGGCAGAGGGTGTTACTGAGGATACTCATGAGCACGATGGCGAGCATGACCATGATCACGGCGCTGCATTTGCGACATGGAGCTATGTTTCGGTACGACCATTTACACTGCGTGCCTTCCGGCGCGTGATTCTCGATCTGCCACCGGCAATCTTTCGCGGAAAGGGTGTTGTCTATCTGGCCGAGGTTCCGCAGCGGAAAGCGATCCTTCAGCTTGTGGGGGTGCGGGTACACGTGACCGTGGGTGAGCCGTGGGGTGATGAGATACCGCAGACGCAGATGGCCTTCATCGGCCTGCCCGGTGGGGTTGATGAGGTGCTGTTGCACGCTGCCTTTGATCGCTGTCTAGCCTCAGATCAAACGGTGCCTGGTGAGATGGCCGAACAGCAAAGCTGGACACGCCCATCTGCCTCGTAGGATCAAGAGGGTGAATCCACAATGCGCAAGGGGGATCGTTTTATGTTATACTACAGTGCTTGCCGGAATCGTTAATCGTCGCCTTAGAGACACATGTATCGCCAACATTCGTTCTGTTCATTTTGCGGTCACCCCTTCGCCGAGCATCAGCCATGGCCACGATTGTGTGCCAACTGTGGAAGTACAACCTATCGCAACCCCTTACCGGTTGTGTTATTGTTGCAGCCGGTTGATGATGGCCTGCTCCTGATCCGACGCGCTGCCTATCCGCGGCGTGGGCAATTAGCACTGCCGGGTGGGTTTATCGAGATGGGTGAGCGCTGGCAGGATGCGGCTGCGCGCGAATTGCAGGAAGAAGCCGGGGTTGAGGTTGATCCGGCATTGATCAGCGATTTTGCGGTACGCAGCACCTCTGACGGCTATTTGCTGGTATTTGGGCTGGGGCCACAGTTGCGAAGTGAGGATTTGCCTCGCTTTCTGCCTAACAGTGAAGCTGCGGAACGGGTGATTGTCACTGCGCCAATTGAGCTGGCCTTCCCGCTGCATACCGAGATGGTTGCGCACTTCTTTACGCAGCTCCGTCAGTGGCGTCCTCTTACCTGATTCCTATCGCAAACCGAATTCATACAGACGGTGCTGATCGGCAAGCAAGGTTGTCGTCGCTTTATCGGCAACGATCTGCCCATCGGCCATGACAATCGCACGTAGCGCGAGATCGGCTACCAGGTCAAGGTCATGCGTGGCGATGATCATCGTTTGGGGGAGGGCGTGGAGGAGTTCGATCAGTTCGCGGCGGGCATGCGGATTAGGCCCGGCGGACGGTTCATCGAAAGCTAAGGATGGCCGGTTGCATCGCCAGCACCGTGACCAGAGCGACCCGCTTGCGCTGACCGAGACTGAGGCGATGAGGCGGGCGCTGCTCGAACCCCTGCACGCCGACTGCTACCAGCGCCTGGTGTACTCGTTGGGTGACATCTGCCGGCGGTAGCCCCATATACTGCGGCCCGAAGGCGACATCATCACCGACGGTTGCCGAGAAGAGCTGGTCATCGGGGTTTTGAAAGACCAGCCCGACCATTGCCCGCGCCTGGCGCACGGTCTGTTTTGTGACCGGTGTCCCGTTGACGATGACGGTTCCGCGTTCTGGATGGAGCGTTCCGTTGAGGTGGAGGAGCAGCGTGCTTTTGCCGGCACCGTTAACACCGAGCAGGGCAACTTTTTCGCCTGCGGCGACGGTCAGGCTGATCCCACGCAGGGCCGGTGTGTGATCGGGGTAGCGATACCAGAGCTGGGTTAGTTCAATCATGGTTCAGGTGTAGGCAATGACAAGGATACTTGCGAAGACCACGAATCCACCACCGAGCAGCGCATACTCTCTCCCACAGAGTGGGGGATGGGTGGTACGCAGGGGATGGCCAGTGTAGCCGCGGGCCAGCATTGCTGCGTAGACCCGCTCACTGCGCTCGCAGGCACGGATCACGAAGGTGGCAATCATCTGGCCGGTGATCCGTGCTCGCTAGCGGAGGGTCTGACCATAGCGGTAGCCGGGAATGGCGGCACAGCGGCTGTCGCGTGCCCGCAGCATGCGGATGGCTTCCTCGCATGGACGCCGAGCATCGCCGGAAAGACGATACCTGCCGGAAGGTCAGAGAGCACGAGTTGGGCAGAGGTAAGAACGGCGGCGACCATAACGGACAACCAACCGGTAGCGGTAGCAACCAGGGCAATACGCAGCCGATTGGTGGTGAAGGCATGATCCTGAACCAGCAGGGGGCGGGCGATCCAGCCACCAATCGCGGCGGTGGCAATCCCCATGTTGAAGATATTGGCCCCCATAGCCACGATACCGCCATCTTGAAACACAATGGCCTGAAGGGCAATCACACACGTCATCACGACCATACCGGCCTATGGTCCCAGAACGATAGTGGATGATGCATAAGTGACCAGGATGGGGAACGGTGTACCACGCGCCGGATCGTGAGCACGGCTGGCGCGGCAGCATGGCTGCCGCACGCCAAACTGCGCGACACGTGCATGACGAGCGGGTACGGCAGTCTATCAGGCACGGGCTGGGGCTACGCACTGCCATCGGGCCAGTTGCCCACAACAACACTTATGGCGATCATAGCCGCTGATACGCATGTGGTTGATACCAGTAGTGGATGATGCATAAGTGACCAGGATGGGGAACGGTGTACCACACGCCGGATCGTGAGCACGGCTGGCGCGGCAGCATGGCTGCCGCACGCCAAACTGCGCGACACGCGCATGACGAGCGGGTACGGCAATCCATCAGGCACGGGCTGGGGCTGCGCACTGCCATCGGGCCAGTTGCCCACAACAGCATACATCGCGATCATACCCACGCCCCACTCCCTACTCCCCACTCCCCCGATGGAAGCTGGGGCTGGGAGTAAAGTGCAGGGCGCAACGCCGGCATAGGGTGATGATTGGATGGTGGGTCAAGCTGTCGCTGTGCCCAGATTTGATATAATGAGGTCAGTATGAGCGGATATTTTACGATTCCAACTCGCTTTCGGCTGACCCCGGCCCAACGTGAGCAACTGAACTGGTTGCTTCGGGAGCGGGATATTGAGCTTGATGATCTGATTACCGAACTGGTGACTGACTACCTTGCCGGTCAACCATTGCCACCCGCTTCACCGCCGGTTGATCGCCATTCAACCATTCGTGAACAGTTGCGTTTACGGCGCAGTCAATTACGTATGCTGCGCGCCCAACTCCACGATCCCCACAACCTACCGCCGGACTGGTTACGGGCTATGGTCGCCGAATTAGAAGAAGAGATCGCCCGGCTGGAACTTGAATTGCAGCGGGAAGAGTGAATATGCCCCGTCAGCGCCTCGATCAGGTACTGGTTAGTCGTGGACTGGCTGAAACACGGGCACGGGCGCAGGCATTGATCATGGCCGGCCAGGTGCTGGTGAATGGTCAGGTCCAGACCAAGGCCGGAACGCTGATCGCTGACGATGCCAGTGTTGAGGTGCGTACCGGCTTGCCATATGTCAGTCGTGGTGGTTTTAAACTGGCCCATGCCCTTGATCAATTTGAGCTTGATCCGACAGGCTTAACCGCGCTGGATGTCGGTGCTTCGACAGGTGGCTTTACTGATGTCTTACTGCAACGGGGAGCCGGACGTGTCTTCGCAGTTGATGTTGGATACGGCATTCTCGATCACCGTTTACGGAATGACCCGCGAGTCGTGGCGCTTGAACGAACGAACATTCGCCATCTGACGGCGCTGCCGGCCAATACGTTGGCCGACTGTGCCGTGATCGACGTGAGCTTCATCTCGTTGCGCCTGGTTCTGCCGGCAGTGCAGCGGCTCGTGGCTCCGGCAGCCTGGATCGTTGCGCTGATTAAGCCGCAATTTGAAGCAGGGCCAAAGCATGTTGGCAAAGGCGGCGTGGTACGTGATCCCGCAGTGCACGCGCAGGTCATTCGCGATATTCTCGGCTTCGTGCGCACCTGTGGTCTTAATCCTGCTGCGCTGACCCGATCGCCGATTACCGGCCCTGCCGGCAATATTGAATTCCTGACCCTCTTTCACCCGGCCCGTCCCACGCTCGATAGCGAACGGGCAATCGCCTCAGTAGTACACACGCATTGATATGGCTGGATAGAGCCAGTGTGCCTAGCGGTCATTGCCCGGTAAAACCTCTTGCCAACCTTCTGCCCAGCTTTCTTCACCCGGTTTTTACGCTGAGTGAATGAATCACAACGAGCGGATGGAAGCAAAAATGTTACATTTAAGGCATACATTGACACTTCAAGTAATAGTGCAGGCTGACTATGCAAGAGGTTGCTACGGAAGCTCGAATTGGGCCAAATTCGATCATTCAGACTGTTGCAGCAGCGCGTGCTCAGTACGGTGAAGAGGCAGTTGCGGACTGGCTGCGGCGAACAGGGCGTGGACATTTGCTGGATGCGATGCCCGACCATATGCTGCCAGAGAGCGAATTTGGTGACCTGATTGCCGATCTGCGTTTCTGGTTAGGGGTATCGGCAGCAGCAGATGTGCTCGCGCAATCTGGTGACTTGACTGCGCAGTATGTGGCAACACACCGCGTACCGGTGCCAATTCGCTGGTTACTTCCCCGTTTGCCGGTTGGACTCGCCCTGCGCATCTTTCTGCCCGCTATTGCCCGTCATGCCTGGACGTTTGCCGGGAGTGGACGGTTCGGCTACACGTTGCAGCCCGCATGGCGTTTGACCCTGGCCGATAGTGTTGAAGCCCGTGGGGTACGAGCTACCGAACCAGTATGTGCCTACTATCGGGCTGCGTTCGAGGGCTTACTGCGCCGGGTGGTTTGTGATCGATTGCGGGTACACGAGGTAGCGTGCCGGGCGATGGGCGCGGGCCGGTGTGAGTTTGCAGTGGAGTTGAGCAGATGATCTGCTGCTCATCATAGTTTTCCATGTACGTGTAGTTCAGACTTGGTCGTCAAAAGGAAGAGAGGTCTCGCATGCGGATCATGATGATCCAGCCGAATTACCATGCTGGTGGAGCAGAGATTGCCGGCAACTGGCCACCGAGCTGGGTGGCGTACATTGGCGGGGCATTACGGGCAGCAGGTTTTGATAACCTGCGCTTTGTTGATGCCATGACCGAAGACCTGCCTGACGAGAAGCTACGTCTTATCTTGCGCCACAATCGCCCTGATGTTGTCATGGCGACGGCGATTACGCCGATGATCTACAAAGCCCAGGAGACGCTCAAGATTGCCCGCGAAGAACTACCAAATGCCCGGCTGATCCTCGGTGGTATCCATCCGACCTTTATGTATGGTCAGGTGCTGACTGAAGCGCCCTGGATCGACTATATCGTGCGTGGCGAAGGTGAAGAGATTATTGTTGAGTTGATGCAGGCCATCGCCTATGGTAGTGATCAGCGTGACCGGGTAAAGATTCGCGGGATTGCCTACCTCGAAGATGGCAAAGTCGTGGCGACGCCGGCCCGTGATCCGATTGCTGACCTCGACAAACTGACACCGGATTGGAGCCTCTACGACTGGAAGGGTTACATTTACGTGCCGATGAATGTGCGTGTGGCCGTGCCCAACTTCGCACGTGGATGTCCGTTCACATGCCGTTTCTGTTCACAGTGGAAATTCTGGCGCCGTTACCGGGCGCGCAGCCCACAGAAATTTGTCGATGAAATTGAGACACTGGTACGTGATTACAACGTTGGCTTCTTCATCCTGGCTGATGAAGAACCGACAATCAACCGCAAGAAGTTCACTGCCCTCTGTGAAGAATTGATACGGCGTCAGGTACGAGTCTATTGGGGCATCAACACGCGGGTGACCGACATTTTGCGCGATGAAGCGCAGTTACCCCTCTGGCGAGCGGCGGGATTGGTGCATATTTCGCTCGGTACCGAGGCGGCAGCCCAGATGAATCTCGACCGCTTCCGCAAACAGACCACCATTGAACAGAATAAACGGGCTATCGAACTGATTAAGAAGCACGGCATGGTGGCTGAAGCGCAGTTCATCATGGGTATGGAGAACGAGACGCCGGAGACCATCGAGGAGACATACCGCTATGTCCTCGACTGGAAGCCGGATATGGCGAACTGGAACATGTACACCCCGTGGCCATTTGCGGAACTATTTGAGGAACTGGGCGACCGGGTTGAGGTGCGTGATTACGCCAAATACAACTTCGTGACTCCGATCATGAAGCCTGATTTGATGGATCGGGAAGAGGTATTGAAAGGCGTCCTCCGCAACTATGCACGCTTCTACATGCGTAAGGCGTTTCTCGAATACCCATTTATCAAAGACCCCTTCAAGCGCCGCTATATGTTGGGTTGTTTACGTGCCTTTATGAAGACGACGGTCACCCGCCGCTTCTACGATCTGGGTCGTGTGCATGTGCGTGGCACGCAGCTTGAGATTGATCTGGGCTTCGACGAGTCACGTGTGTTGACGCCAGAGCAGATCGCTGCGCTGAAAGAGCAGAAAGTATTGCATGCCGATACCACCTTTGGTGGCGCAGCACCCGGCATCGATCCAGAGGAGATCAAGATTCAAGCGGAAAACCCACTTAACTTACCGCTTGAGGCGGCAAGTGTCAACCCCGGTAGCGAATCCGAGACTCGCTCAGCCTAAAGGTCAATTGCCTGCACCGGTACGCTGTCACGAGAACAACGACAGCGTACCGGTTTTTATCACCATCCGCCAAACAGAGTATAGCCCAGCACCACAACCAGCCCCATGCGCACGATGCGGGCAAGAAACACCGTAATGACAAATGTCCAAACCGGCACCCCAACTGCACCGGCAATAATGCCTGCCACATCGAAAAAGGGATTGGGAGGGGCAGACAGGACGAACAGCACCAGTGGGGCACGCCATGGGTGTTGCATCTGGCGATGCACCCAATCGTAGAACGAAGTGCGCTCCATCGCTTTGCGCCCACTGCGTCCGGCGTAAAAAGCCACCAGCTCACCCAAGACCGATCCGGCAGCCGCAGCGATTGCGACGCCATAGGGATTAAACGCCTGTCCCAGGCGAATCAGCAATGGGTAATACGGTACCGGCACCACAATCGACGCATTCGCAATTCCGGCAGAAAGAAACGCCCCAACGTAACCGAGGGCGCCTAACCGTTCAACCAGATCAGGAGGGAGAAGGATAAAGACCAGCACATTGGCAACAGCGATAGTGATACCTACCACTGCTGGCCAGAGCCAGACCCGCCACAATGGCAATGGTGTTTCAGCAGACATATCTCCTCGTTGTGTTTATCGCTTAAAGCAAACGTAGTCGTTTCAACCAGCGCAATGGATAGCCAAAACTTCTCACTTCGGTCAGATTACCGCTGAGAAGATAAGCCCTGGCCAGTGCGAGCTGATCAACCTGATGACGGTCAGTCAGATGTTCTTCCTGATCGTTCAGGCTCATCACAGCCAGGGCCTGTCGCCAGACATCATTACGCCAGTTACGGATCAGACGAGCGGTACACCACTCATCGAATGGCCCACAAACCGCATCAAGAAGCTGGAGCGTTGCTGAGTAGGGAGCAATAACTTCATCCTGCACCCGATCAATAGTTTGTTCGATGACACGATTAACGGCTAGATAATCAGCATGGCGCTGACGCTGTTGTTCCGCAGAGAGCAATGGCCATTCCTGGTGTAGCAGATCGTCCAGTACCAGCGCCAGATCGCAATTGATATGGGCATTCACACCGAGTAGTAAATGTTGCGCAACGGATGCATTCTGCCGATTGGCGTAGGTGAAGCTGTACTGCCAGACAGCCGGTCCACTCTGGTCGCGTTCCCAGGCCGCGAGAGCGGCAAAATAATAATCGGCAAAGCTGTCGATTAAATGAGCGACCCAATCGGGATCGAAGAAGTCGTGACGTGCCACTGCGGAGAGCATGTTCTTTGTCATCCGCCGATAACAGGCAAGAAAGATAGAACGCCGGTCGCCGACTGCCTTCCACTGCTCGACCAGGGTTGTCATTCGTTGTGTCAACACAAGAATACAGTAGTCCTTTCGTGGTTGGTTTGGGGCGATTTCTTCGGTTTCCCGCTAACAGTGTACCACGTAAATATCGTGGTGAAGTGCAGGAACATTGTCAAGTCCCAGATTACTCTTATGCCTCATTCTGACGGGATACATCGTGTGAGGTTCTACCCGCTTGACAAAACCGGCAGCTCTTGCTATACTTTCACCCGTCAATCGCTCCGGCGATGACACGGAGGACGGCCC
>NZ_DAOUBI010000035.1:0-11128 GCF_034432675.1 Chloroflexus sp.
GGGCGGGAGAGGGGAGGGCAGACGTGTGATCCAGGGCTTCCTGATAGGGTAGAGGTTGGGTTCGATCATCTGTCCTGGCCGTCCGTGAATGCTGCCAGGGGCGGGAGCTTGCGCCTGGCTCCTCCCTCCAGAAATGGTACCGGCACCATGCGCACCGGAGGCGCACACTCCCAGCTTCCGGCTGGGGAGCACGCCCGTTATCACGCCCCCGACCTGCTCCAGCGAGCGGGCAATGCAGTATTCGAGTTATGGGTAATCATAGCCCAACGGGGACAGGTGAGGGTGGGGGCCATCCCCTGGGAGCGGGCGCCTCCGGCGCACTCGCCACCTGCACCTGCCCGCCGGGCCTGCTTCCAGCAGGGTGGCATATCAAACCTTGCGTGATACAGGCATCACTGCTTGACACCAAATATGCGGGCATCCGTAGGGGCGGGTTCTACACCCGCCCACGGGTTCTACACCCGCCCCTACGGACGGTGCCTGAACCTACTCATCTTGCCATACGAGGGATGCGGTGAACGAGCGAAATCACCCCAGCACGCCGGTGACCACGGACACGCCAAACGGCATTTCCGCGGCACACGCCGGGGTGAATACGGTCTCCCGACCGAGTTACCCGTGTTGCGGAGTATGGAGTGCGGCAGCCACGCTGCCGCCGCAGCCGTAATCACGATCCGGCGCGGGTCACGTCGTTAACCCTGCGGTGTGTGCTCATCACGATGAGTCTGTCAGTGATGAATGAGATAACTTCCAGGAGATGTTTTTTGAAACAGGTTCTACTCCGATCCGTTCACTTGCGCCGCCACATCTGCCGTAACCGTTGCCAGAATCGTTTCCAGCGTCCGACCTGCTGGCTACCGGTTTCACGTGCTTTTGCCATCAACAGCGCGGCCTGCTCGCGGCCCAACTGGATCGCCTCACGCCCAATCTCCTGCAAACGCTCGCGATCAACAATTTCGCCTTCCGCAAACCAGCGCCACGCGGCTGTTCCGGTTGTGTAGGTTCCGGCATACGCTATCGCCACTTTGGGAGCTACCCCCCACACCGGAATCAGTCCCACCAGCATTCGGGCCAGTTGGCGCCAGATAAACGCCCCACCAATCACCGGTAGTACCTCGAACAGGCGTTCGCGAATATCTGGTGGCGCTCCGTAGGCCAGGGCAAGCCGGTATACCAACATGGCCTGATTCTTAGTCAAGATCAGGGTATCGGCGGCAGCAAACGGCATGTTGAGCAGAGGAATTTGCGATGGTAAGGCGGTTGCCAGTACATACGAGGCATTGGTAAAAGAGACACTACTAATCAGTTGTTTTGCCAGCACCGGACGCAGACCAGGCAACCGCCGAGCAGCGGCCAGATGCAAAGCGGGCGGTAGCCGTTCAAGAATCGCTTCAGCCAGTTGACGGTCAGTATCCGGGTTATCTGGATCAGGCACCACGAGCAAACGGGCATGGGCAACCCGTGGATGGAGCGGCCCGGCATCAGAGGGGAGCGCCGTTCCCCATACCACTACAACCGTGGGTAAGGATAGAGCTGCCAGTTGCTCAATCACCGTTAACTCACGGGCCGACAAACGAATATTCCGATCCAGACCAATAATAACGAGATCGACGTTCTGTACCTCTGCCGGTACAATCGTGGCCAGATTGGCCAGATGGATCGGTGATGGCCCGACTGCACCATAGCGCTGCTCACCGTATTCCAGGCGGGCGGCAATACTCTGGCAGACCCGTGTCGCACCGACACAGACGACAGTCAGCGGTGACTCGGCTTCTTTCCGAATATCCTCAACATTTATTTCACGCAGCGTATTCCAGGCAAGATTAAGATCGTTCCAGCTCGGCATGCAATAGCCCTCGTGGTGTCTGCTGATGTGCATTGACAGCATCATTATAGCACGTACCGTCAGGGCAGAACCGTCAGTATGGTATAATACCAATTAGTATGCACAACGCGCTGTTTGTGCCTGAAGAGGAGGAGCAAGATGGAACTTACTCACCGCCGGCTCAATCGAGTTGACCTCATCGAGGTTATTGGGCGCGTTGATGCAGCTTCTGCGCCACAACTCAAGCAACTGATTGAGTCGATTTTCGCCGACGGTCGCTATCGCATCGTATTGGATCTAAGCAAGCTCGAATACATTAGCAGTCCGGGTTTGCGCGTCTTGATTGAAGCGCGTAAGAAAGCTCGTGATTGGAAGATCACCGATCTTGAAGGTGGTGATGTTCGTATCGCTAACCTGCCACCCCGCATCAAAGAGGTGTTCGATCTAACCGGTTTTAGTTCGCTCTTCGAGATCTATGGCGATACCGTCGAAGCAGTTGGATCATTTTGAACCTGCCCTATTGCCAGACGTGTTCGTCTGGTCTCACAATCGCCATGGAGAGTATCACCCTTACTGCTGATCTGGATGCGTTGGCCAAAACCAGTGCATTTATCACCGCCGCAGCCGAACGTTGTGGTCTGGATGAACGGGCAACCTGGCAGGTGCAGCTTGCAGTAGATGAAGCTGTAACCAACGTTATCCAGCACGCTTATGATCCTGACCAACCCGGTGATTTCACCCTGAGCTGGCAGTGCCATGATCAACGTTTTATCGTAACGGTACGCGATCATGGTCGTCAGTTTGACCCCTCTACTGTGCCGACACCTGACATTACCTCACCGTTGGAAGAGCGTCAGATTGGCGGCCTGGGTATCTATCTCATTACGCGCTTGATGGACGAAGTTCATTTTGAATTTTCACCCCAAGGCGGTAATTTACTAACGATGGTCAAGTATCTACCATCTGATCAGGCTGAAGAAGCTAATGAAGTGGTCGTTATTCCCATCAACGACCGGATCGATGCGCTGACCGCACCCCGACTGAGCAAGACGGTGAACGAACGGATCGGTCAGGGTGCTCGTCAGATTGTGTTGGACTTCAGCAATGTACCTTTTCTGTCAAGTAGTGGCTTGCGGGCGTTGCTTCTTATCCGTAAGGAGTTGATGACGCTCGGCGGTGAATTACGGTTGGCCGCTTTACAACCGCAAGTCCACGAAGTCTTTACGATTACCGGCTTTACCCAGGTTTTCAATATTCATCCCTCAGTCACAGAAGCCCGCGCAGCATTTTCCCAGAGGCGTTGAGTGTCGCGCGAACAGATGCTGACATGGTATGGGTTGGTGGTTGGCGTTGTGGCGTGGATGTGGCTGTTTACGCTGCCCGCTACGCCGGTAGCCCCCATACTGGTGATATTGTTTGCAGCGATGGCCTTTGCCGTTGATCTGCTGGCATTTCGTACCCCGCCTGCCGATGTCCATAGTCTTGCCCCGCTGGTGCTGATCACGGCCAGTCTTACCCTTGGGCCGGTGAACGCAGCATGGTTGGCGGCTATTGAGGGGGTTGTCTCCGGGGTGGTGATTCTGCTGTTGACCAACCGCCCCCGTACATCCTTTTCTCTGTTTGGTCGTCCCCTCTTGCGCAGTGGTCTGCGCACCCTGGGCATACTTGTCAGTGCGTGGCCGGTCGGCGCTCTGGGCAATCAACCACTTACCGAGCAGAACCTTACGCCACTTTTCCTTTCAACCCTGTTCGGCTTTCCGCTGATTACCCAAACCGGGCGCTTGCTCCGCGAACTGTTGCAAGGCGGGCGCAGTGGCCTGGCAACCTGGTGGCGTTCAGCGTGGCCTGCAATTTTGGGTGCGGAGATCGCACCACTTCCCCTGGCCTGGTTAGGAGCCGCGATTGCCCGGCAGCTCGAACTTTTTCATCTTACGCTCGCCGGTCTTGCCCTGGTTGCCTCGGCAGCCATTCTCCGCCGCTCCTCGCTCAACCTGCAACGCCAACGCCGTTCAGTGCGTGAATTAGCTCGCCTGAATGAAGTGAGTCGGGCAATTATTCGCAGCGAACTCGATGTTGAAGCCCTCTGCGAGCTGATCTACCGTGAAGCGAGTCGGATTGTCGATACCTCGTCGTTCCATCTGGGTCTGTTTCACGGCAACCACTATACGCTCATGGTACGCATTCAAGATCGCGTACGGTTGCCCCGCTTGACGGTTGATCTCTCGGAAAACAGTGGACTGATCGGCTGGATTCGGGAGACCGGGCGGGCAATCCTGGTGGAAGATTTTGTGCGCGAGATGGATCGTCTGCCGGCACGTCCGCGCTATCAGAGTGAACGACCACCACGTTCAGGCATTTATGTGCCGCTCATTGCTGGTGAAACGGTGATCGGCTCCATCTCGGTGCAGAGCTACGAACCGGGTGCCTTTGATGCCAACGACCTGCGCCTCATTTCGCTCATCGCCGACCAGGCCGCGGTGGCGATTGCCCGTGCTCGCGCCTTTCACGAAGCCCGCCAACGGGCAAACCAGTTACAGGCTATTCGCGAAGTCAGTCAACAGATCACGGCGATTCTTAATCTCGACCAGTTGTTGCCCTCGGTTGTGCGGTTAATCCGTGAACGGTTCGGTTACCACCCGGTGCACATTTTTACTCTGTCTCCCGATGACGAACGCATCTACTTTCGAGCTTCCACAGCCGATGGTGCCGATCTTGAGCGGATTCGGGCCCTCTCCCTCCGCATCGGCCAAGGTCTGGTTGGTGAGGCGGCTCAACGCGGCGAACCGGTGTTGGTAGGCGATGTCATGAACGACCCTCGCGCTATTCGTGATACCTGGCAAACCCGTTCTGAGCTAGCTGTGCCGTTGCGGGTTGGTTCGACGGTCATTGGGGTGCTCGATGTGCAGAGTGATGAGCCTGATGATTTTGATGAAGACGATCTGTTCGTGATCCGCACCCTGGCCGATCAGATCGCAATTGCCATCGAAAGCGCCAATGCTTACACTGCCCAACAAGAAGAGGCATGGACGCTGAATGCCTTGTTACAGATCGCCGAGAATGTTGGCCGCGCTACCACCTTACCCGATCTGTTGGCTACTGTCGTGCGCTTGCCGCCGCTGTTGCTGGGATGTCCGCGTTGCTACATTGCGCTCTGGGATCGTGAGCGGAACGATTTTGTTCTGCGTGCGGCGTATGGGTTGTCTCGCCAGGCCCGCGCAACTCTGATCGACGAACCGGCCCGCTCGCCATTTTTGCTCCGCTTACGCGAACGAACTATCGAGAGTGAACAGATCAATATCGAGACCATCTGGCAGGCGCAAGACAATGCCGATCAATGGCCAGCCCTCATTCCGGCGGCGCACAGCGGCGCCCTGATTGGGTTGCCGATCAAAGTGCGCACCACGCTACCCGGTGTGCTGGTGTTGGATTACAACGACCCGTTTATTGCTCTCAGCAGTCGTCAGCAGAGTCTCTGCATTGGCGCTGCGGCACAGATTGCCAGTGCGCTGGAAAGTCTGTTGCTGGCGGCAGAGGCGGCGGAGGCTGCCCGCCTCGAACAGGAACTGCGCGTCGCACGCGAAATTCAACGCACCCTGTTGCCTACTCGTTTGCCGATAGTGCCGGGCTGGCAGATCGATGCTGCCTGGCAATCGGCCCGGCTGGTTGGTGGTGATTTCTACGATTTCTGGCCTTTATCATCAGGAGATGACCAGTATCACGAACTGGGGTTTGTCATCGCTGATGTAAGCGATAAAGGGATTCCAGCCGCAATGTTCATGACCATGGCGCGTTCACTGGTACGTGCCGCTGCACTCGATGGCTCTGCGCCGGCACGTGCGATGGAACGGGCCAATCGCTGGTTGTACCGCGACTCTGAGTCGGGGATGTTTGTGACTCTGTTCTACGCCCGGCTTAACCTGGAAACCGGTCATCTCTGTTTTACCTGTGCCGGGCACAATCCGCCACTCGTGTACCGCGCTGCTACCGGACATATCGAGGAATTGCACACGCCTGGCATTGCACTGGGGGTGATTGCTGAAGCAACTCTGGCCGAAGCCAGTACGACCCTTGCGCCCGGTGATGTGTTGGTATGTTACACCGATGGGGTCACCGAAACGGTAAATGAAGCGCTGGTTCCTTTTGATCTCAGCGGACTACGCGCCGTGATCAAGACCTATCACACAGCACCGACCGGTGCTATCGTCCAGGCCATTCTGGCAGCGATTACCCGCCATAGCCACGGTCAGCCACCGTTTGATGACATTACGCTGATCGTTATCAAGCGAGAGTAGAGTCGTTTACGATACGTTCCAGGCAGCAGGGAAAGGCGCTAGCGGGTGAGAAACCGTGTGATCCGTTGAAAGATGGCCGACCGGTACGGCCCGGTGAGTAGCAGTTGATGACCGGTGGCCGGCCAGTAGGTGAGTTCACGGTAGGTGCTGCCGATCTGAGCCATGATTGCTGCGGCACTGGCTGGATCGGCTGTTGTATCACTGCGACCGTGCATAATCAGGGTCGGTGCCCGTACCAGCGGCAGTGTACGACGAGCGGCTGCCAGAGTCAGCCGCAACTCATCAGCGGCGGCGACTGACACCTTCACCGAGCGTCGTAGCATCTGTTGAATAACCGGATCGTCGAGATCAAGGCCGGGCTGGCGACGCCAGATTGATGCCCGAAGATCGGGGCTGCTGAAATCGGCCTGGGCCAGCAGATAAAACCAGGGGGTCACGTAACGGACAATCCCCAACAGATCAACCCGCCAGTCGCCACCAAGGCGGTAGGGTGTTGCCAGCATCACCAGGCGGTGCACGGGGCGCTGTGCTGCCAGCAACGAGGCCAGTGCGCCACCCAACGAAAAACCCACTACTGAGACAGCAGTAGACCGGCGGGCGAGTGCGTCAAATGCCGCCCGCACCGCAGCCAGCCAGTCTGTCCAGCGCACAGCAATCAGGTCTTCAGGGTTTCCGGTATGGCCGGGCAGACGCATGCCGAATACCGTATAGCCGGCTTGCGCCAGATGATCGCCTAAATCGCGCATCTCACCGGGATCGCCGACAAACCCGTGGATCAGCAGGCAAGCGTGATCGCCACCCGGCAACAAGTAAGGTTCAAGCATTGGGATCAACGTATACCAGCTTACGAAAGATATTGATATTACGCTCGCCAATACCGGAAATGGCCGTCAGATCATCAACACTCTTGAACGGTCCGTGAGCTTCGCGGTACGCGATGATGCGATCCGCCAGCACCGGCCCGATGCCGGGCAAGGCGATCAGGGTCTCGCGATCAGCGCGGTTAATATCAACCGGCGCCAGTTCGGTTCCTTCAGCCGATACTTCTTCCTTCTCCTCTTCCCGCCCGGTCTCGGCGACGGGTGATTCGACCTCACCCGACTCTGCGACTTGCACGTCTGACGACGATTCCGGCTTTTCTGCGACCATGCCGGCAGTGGTTGCAGATGCTGAAGCCACCTGCGATGAAGTATCGGCGTCTCCAGTCGATACGTGGGTGACCGGCGCGGCGGATTGAACGGTATCAGACGCTGAATCTACATCGGTTACCCCATTGCAATCACTCGCAGCCGCCTCAGCGCTTGCACTACTCCGCCGAATTGTCGGTGGCGCACCACGATGAACACGAGTCACAATCGGTCGTGGCCCACTGCTGGTGGATGCAGGAGCTGACGGCGCTGACGGTGCTGGTGATGGTGACGGCGCTGATGGTGTAGACGGCGCTGATGGAGCCGCCGATGGAGCTGGTGATAGATCGGACACCGGTGACAGGGTTTGATCTCGCTGCATCCGGCGCCAGATCACGTATCCAATTCCGAGTAATAAGGCAACCAACAGCAACTTACGCCACATAACAGTTTGCTCCCCGGTTGTAGATGCGGATCCATACCTCTATTCGGCACCCTGTACGAGCGAACGCAGTAGGGCCAGATTCATGCGATCCTCAGCCATATCCTCGCCTTTTGGGGTTTCGATAATCATCGGCAAATCGGCAAAGCGTGGGTCATTCACCAGCATACGGAACGCCTCAACACCGATACAACCCTGCCCGATATGCGCATGCCGATCCACCCGACTACCCAAATCCTTCTGGGAGTCGTTTAGATGAAAGCATTTGACCCGTGTCAGGCCAACCAGACGGTCAAGCTCGGCAAATGTGGCCTGAAACCCTTCGGGATCACGAATGTCGTAGCCGGCCGCAAAGATATGACAGGTGTCAACACAAATCCCCAACCGCTCGTGGTACGGGATCAACTCGAAGAGGCGGGCCAAATGCTCAAAGCGGTAACCCAGCGCTGTCCCCTGCCCTGCCGTCGTCTCAAGCAAGATCATCGTATTATTGCCGACACCCTCTGCCAACAGCCGGCAAATCGCATCAGCAACCCGCGCCAGGCCAGCCTCTTCACCAATGCCGGTATGGGCACCGGGATGCGTCACCAGATACGGAATATCGAGTTGTGCACAACGTTCCAGCTCGTCGGCGAACGCTGCAATCGACTTCTCGCGCAGTTCATCGGCTGGCGCTGCCAGATTGATGAGATAGGAGTCGTGGACGACGACCGGGTGAATACCGGTACGTTGTTGCTCTACCCGAAATGCTGTCGCCTCTTCCGGCGAGATGGGTTTCGCTGTCCACTGCCGTTCGTTCTTGGCGAAAATCTGCATCGAGTCCAGGCCAACCGATTCACCACGGGCAAACGATTTTGAGACGCCGCCCGAAATCGACATGTGTGCACCAAATCGCGGCATGCGGTCACCTTATCACTTTGTGCCGGCGAGTACCGGATACTGCAATTATATCACGGCATTCACGGAAGTCGGGTAGCGGAGTAGCCGGTGAGTGTGTGCGATGTTTGGTGAAGCTTCCCCTATATATCGTATATATCGCATGGTAGCCGGTAGATGCATCGCGACGTGAATCGGTTGGGTCACGTGCCGGTCGGGATTGTTCTGATCGTGACCGAGAGGGACGCACGGCCCGTGCGCCCCTACGCGGTTGGGTCAGGAGGCGTCTGAGGGCGGGATAATACAGGCGCTGGTGCCGAATGTCTCCCGCCGTCACATACTGGAGACGCACACTTCCAGGAGGATACCAGCGCTTGTGCACCGCAGTGAAGCGCTCAGGGGGACGGTGTTAGGGTGACGGTAGATAGCGTGCGATGACTTCGATCAAACCAGGAAGCTGTGTTAGCTCATCTATATCTGTCTGCCCCTGAATCTCGTTGGAGGCGGGAGTCCCCTTTCATCCACACGACACCATCGTGTCGCCAGGCGCTATGTCGCTTGACATGAACCTGCGCCAGCGTTAGACTACTACTGCATTCTGCCGCATCAAAAAGCTGTTCATCGCGATGGAACGCTCGCTACCAGCCGGAATACCTCACCGCCACCGGTCGCGCTTTTGGCGGATCATTGAATGGTTACTGGTGATCGCTGTCTTGATCATCCTGGCAATACTGCTAGGATACGGCGTGATCATCCTGAGTGACCGGCTGCTGGCTGAACGCATCTACCCCAACATTAGTGTGCGTGGCCTGCCAATTGGTGGAATGACCCGAGCCGAAGCGCGGGCCGCACTGCACCGTCGCTACGCCGAATTCCTTGCCACACCGGTGACCCTGCACTTCAACGACCAGGTCTGGCGACCGGCAGCCGAAGACCTTGGCCTGCACCTGGCGATTGAAGAGGCGCTTGATGCCGCATTCGCGATTGGTCATCAGTCGGAATGGGAGGTAAATGCCCAAATTGCCGCAGCGACCTGGCAATACGGCATCGATCTCCCGCTCCATCTGACCTTCGATCAGCGTGTCGCTCAGGCCACGCTCCAGATGATCGCCATCGAGATCGACCGTGCTCCCATTGATGCGAGTGTTGATTTGCGCGGCAGTATGGTCGTTGTCGGCAGTGAACAGTGGGGACGCCAGACCTTAATCGATGAGACACTGGCCGATATTGCGGCTGCCGTGCAAAGCCTGCAACCGCAAGAGATTGCCATCCGCACGCGCATCCTCGAACCACGGGTACTTGATAACGATCTGGCGCCAACCGTCAGCGAACTGCGTCTCTTGCTCAGCGGCCCGATCCGGCTTGAAGGTCAGGGCGGTCAATGTCGAGCGGGATGTCGTTGGGAATGGTCGCTCGATCAGATCGCATCCTGGATCAGGCTGCGCAGCCTGACCGCAGTTGATGGTCGTCCGGCGATGGCCGTTATGATCGACCAGGCCGCTATTCGCGCCGCATTAACCCCAATTGCCGCTGCCCTTCGCGAAGAGGGAGGGTTACCCAGAGTTGATTGGAATAACGGGAATCTCCGGATACGTACTCCCGGTACCCCCGGTCGTGGTCTGGCCGTGGAAGAGGCGATGGCCCGTATCAACGCTGTGCTGTACAGTACTGAACGAACGGTAACCCTTCCCTTACGCGAGCTGCCACCACCGGTCACTGCTGACAATCTGGCTGCGCTGGGCATCAGTGCACCGGTCGGCGTCGGAGTTAGCTCATTCCGCAATTCAGCGCCATACCGCATTACAAACATCCAGGCCGGCACGCGCCAGATGGATGGCGTGTTGATTCCACCCGGCGCCACGTTCTCGTTCAACACCACGTTAGGGCCGGTTACCGCCGAACGTGGCTTTGTTGAGGGCTATGCGATTATTGATAACCGCACGCAGAAAGAGTGGGGTGGCGGGTTGTGCCAGGTCAGCACTACCGTCTTTCGGGCAGCTTTCTTTGCCGGCTTACCCATTACTGAACGGCACGCGCATTCCTTTCGTATCGGTTGGTACGAGGAACTGGGTGAGCCTCCCGGTCTCGATGCTGCGATCTTTACCGGTGTGCACGATCTACGGTTTGTGAACGATACCGGTGGCTGGTTACTGTTGACCGGAACCGTAGACACCCGTCGCCAACAACTCTCCATAACTCTTTATGGCTCGCCAACAAACCGCCGGGTGGAGTATTCATACCGCATTCTTGAGCGAATGCCGGCCCCTACCGCCCCCGTCTATATCGATGATCCGACCCTTCCGAGTGGTGTCGTTCGCCAGACCGACACTGCACGTGATGGCTTACGGGTGGAAATCTACCGTACCGTGTACGCGGACGGTGCCGTTCATCTTCGGGATACGATCCCAACCACATTCCAACCCTGGCCCGACATCTTCGTGCGCGGTGTGGGGCGGTAGGGCTACTGTGCAGTATACCTGGGCTACGAGAACTTATTTCATAAAAAGTTGTACTGTCGCGCTCGAATAACCATCTCCGGTGCCATCACGCGCTGGATTGGTTGCCT
>NZ_DAOUBI010000036.1:0-6078 GCF_034432675.1 Chloroflexus sp.
TCCCGCTCCCAGCGGGGGCGGGTTGGGGTGGGGATGTCAGTCAATCGCATCGACTCTTCGACATTGACATAAAACTCTCTGGAGAGGGATGGCCGGCGATAAGCTGCCAGAGGGTCGGGATAGGCGGGGAGTGACGAGTCGCCTGGATGCAGGATCGGCCAATGTCTGTTTCAGATGGTCTGACAGGAATGAGGTTGTATGTTGCGCAGTCACGAACTTCCCATAGCTGTTCAGCGGCTCTTGCAGGGTAGCAGTGTTGAACTGATGACAGATGGTTGTTCAGCGGCGCAGGTCTATCGTATCGAGCAGGATAGTCGTTGTATGTACCTGAAGATGCAGTCGCTTGCCGATACGCTGTCGCTGCACGTGGAAGCCCGTATCCTCGATTGGTTGCAGGGTAAACTGCCGGTGCCGGAGGTGCTGGTGTATGTGGCCGATGACCGGTATGAATATCTGGTTTCGAGCGAGGTGGCCGGTCAGAATGGGGTCAGGGCGATGGCGACGCTGCGAGCGGAAGCGCTGGTTGAGCTAATGGCGAGTGGTCTGCGCATGATCCACGCGCTCGATCCTGCTACCTGCCCGTTCGATGCCGGTCTTGAGTTGCGGTTGATGCAGGCACGTGCCAATGTGTTGAACGGTCTGGTTGATGAGACCGATTTTGATCCGGAGCGGCTTGGTAGCACGACCGCTCAAGATATTCTGGCTGCTCTGGAACGCGAGCGCCCGGCGACAGATGATCTGGTGTTCACCCATGGCGATTACTGTCTGCCGAATATTATTGTGTGCGACGGTATGATCGGTGGCTTTATTGACTGGGGACGGGCGGGTGTCGCCGACCGTTACAACGATCTGGCGATTGCCTCGCGGAGTATTCATTATCATCTAGGCCCCCAGTACGAGCAGTACTTTTTTGCGTGTTATGGCCTTGAGCAGGTTGATGCCGGTAAAATCGCGTATTACCGCATGCTGGACGAATTATTCTAAGTGGCTCCACGGATCGTACCGCTGACCGCACCAAAGCCGATGCGATAGCCGTCACCCTGTGCCCATCCGCGCATTGTGACGGTATCACCGTCTTCGAGCCATCTTCGTTGCGAGCCATCGCGCAGGGTCAATGGCTCGCTACCGCGCCAGGTGAGTTCGAGCAGGCAACCGCGAGTGTGTTTGTCCGGCCCGCTGATCGTGCCAGAGGC
This sequence comes from Chloroflexus sp., assembly GCF_034432675.1. Lineage (GTDB taxonomy): Bacteria > Chloroflexota > Chloroflexia > Chloroflexales > Chloroflexaceae > Chloroflexus. The sequence goes on from NZ_DAOUBI010000036.1 coordinate 1,194, forward strand.
CAGCAGGTCTCCCGGTCGCAGGCGGCAGCCGTTTACCGTGTGGTGGGCAATTTGTTGCGCACAGCTCCAGTAGAGATAACGGCTGTCGCTTTGACAAATGCGGGTGTCGTTCAGCCAGACTTCTAGGGTGATGGCAAAATGGCCGGGTCGCACGGGTTGCAGATACGGCAGTGGTGGTGGGTCTTGCGGTTCGCCCTGACAACGGAATGGTTCCAGCGTCGCCAGTGGCACTACCCAGGGGCTGATTGAGGTGGCGAAGTTTTTGGCCAGGAATGGGCCGAGCGGTTGGTATTCCCACCCCTGAATATCGCGAGCACTCCAGTCGTTGACCAGCACAAAGCCGAAGATATGGTCTTCAGCCTGGACAATGGGAATTGGACTGCCCAGATCGTTGCCCGGCCCAATGAACATACCCAGCTCTAGCTCAAAATCGAGTGCTCGCGTTGGCCCATAGACTGGTGCCGGGCTATCAGCCGGTTTGGTCTGGCCATGTGGACGATAGATTGGTGTGCCGCTCACCACAACGGTACTCGCCCGTCCATGGTAGGCAACCGGCAGGTGGCGCCAGTTTGGAAAGAGAGGTGGACTGTCGGGACGCAACATCTTGCCGACGTTGCTGGCGTGGTACAGCGACGAATAGAAGTCGGTGTAATCGCCGATGTGGGCCGGTAGCAGCAGGTCAACAGCGTGTTGTGGCAGAAGCGCAGCGTCGCGCAGAACCTGATTGTCGCGGAGCGTTGGTTCATCGGCGGCGAGCAGGCGTTGCAGCACCGACCGTACTGCCTGCCACGCTGCCGGGCCGGCAGCCATAAACGCATTCAACGAATCTTGGGCAAACAGGCCACGACCGCCAACCGGGGTCGCTGATAGTAGCCCGGCCTCATCAATAACAGCAAGATCAAGGACATACTCGCCAATGGCGACACCGATACGGGCCGGGCCACTGGCGTGGGGCCGAAAGACCCCGTAGGGTAAGTTTTCCAGTGGAAAGTCGCTATCAGGCGCGACCGGCACAAAACTGATGAGTGGCATAGGGTTCACATCAAATCTGGTTAAACGTCTTGGCTCAATATCTATCTTACTTTACACACTACGCCCTGTAGCGCTCCATCGTGGTTGACACGTACCGCTAGCCCCTGGGAGCGCACGCCGGAGGCGTGCTCACCGCCTGCCCCAGCCCGCGCCAGCGGGAGTCATCCGGCACCAGTGCTACCCGTGCCCGGCGGAGGCGCGTCAGTATGCCCTGGGAGCGCTCACCTCCGGTGCGCTCACCATCTGCCCTGGCACACGCCAGCAGAAGCTATCCGGCACCGGTGCTACCGGCTTCCTCACCCAGCAGCCGGTATGACACCGCAGAGCGCCTCGTGCGACACGACGCATCTTTCGTCACCCACTCAATGCGGTCACACGCTCCGCAGCGTTCTGCTGCATGATCAGGACTACAGCGAGACCGTTCCTATGGCACGGGCTTCCAGCCCGCGTGCGGGCATCCTCTCCACCGCCGGCAGGTGCTGGCCGTGGCCGCTGGTGTGCAGGCGAGAACCTATTGCAACGCCTCCGTTCTCTTTTCTTAATACGAAACACAAGTGCGTGGCCGCTGGTGTGCAGGTGAGAACCTATTGCAACACAACGTCTACGCGCAGGTAGCTCATCCATGCCTGACCGACTCGATGATCGAAACGAGCACGTCCAGCATTCACGTGACCAGGATGGGTAACGATGGGCCACGCACCGGATCGTGTGTACGGCTGCTGCGACAGCATGGCTGCCGCAAACTGCGCGACACGTGCATGACGAGCGGGTCAGGCAATCCACCCAGCACGTACTGGCACGTGGTCATGCGCCTGTACGACAGGCGCATGATAGCACTGCGTGATGGCAGACGTTCGCGCACCCTGCCCCACGCTCCGGCACGACATTCCTTGCCGCCATGATGCTGAGTTCCGCCCATGATGCGCACAGCTCACGGTACGACTGATCTCTGGCATGTTGCTCAAGATAGCGCATGGTTGATCCCATACATCGGGTAAGGGAGGGGGCGGGTCGCAACGCACTGCCAGATGCGGCACCACCATCGCCCGCGCACTACCGATGACACCGGTGCTACTTCTTGCTGTCGTTTTGCTTGTGATCGTGCTTTTGGAACCATCGCCCGCGCACTACCGATGACACCGGTGCTACCCCTGAACATGACGGCACGTGTATCAATCAGTGCATCTGCGATGTTCCACTAGCGAGATGGAATACAACTGCTTCCTGCGCCCAGAATACACGTCTCGCCGGTCTGGAGCGCAGCAGCCATGCTGACGCGCCCACCAACCTGTGCCACAAACCTGGTCACTCCCGTTCACGTCCGGCAGCGATCAGGCTGCCGGTTAAAGATACCGGGCAGTCATACGATTGCACACCAGTACCCGATAGACTGCCAGATCACCAGATAGACGTAACGGTGTGCTGTGTACCGATGATCTGCGCGTGGTACAGCCTAGCCCTCCGGCCCGCCAACACTCCACGAATCCATATACCCGGCCTTCTCCAGCTCCAGTGCGGCTGCGGTCAGGTGCAGTGGATGGAACGTATCAATCATCACCGCCAGCTCGTGAGTCTCTTTCGCGCCGATACTGGCTTCGGTGCTGCCCGGTTGAGGGCCATGGGGCAGACCGGCGGGGTGCAACGTAATATCGCAGCGCTCGATACCACGACGTGACATAAAGTTGCCGTCACAGTAATAGATCACCTCATCGGAATTCACGTTTGAGTGATTGTACGGCGCTGGAATTGCTTCCGGGTGATAATCGAACAATCGCGGTACAAACGAACAGACGACAAAATTGTGCCCTTCAAACGTCTGATGTACCGGTGGTGGCTGGTGAATCCGTCCGGTAATCGGCTCAAAATCGTGAATCGAAAAAGTCCAGGGATAGAGATAGCCATCCCAGCCGACCACATCGAAGGGGTGATGATCAAGAATATGCCGGGTAAGCTGATCACGCACCTTGATCCGCACCTCAAACTCACCGGTGTCGGTAAACGTGAGCAATTCACTTGGGCCACGGATGTCGCGCTCGCAGTAGGGGGCGTGCTCGAGCAGTTGCCCAAACTGATTGCGGTAGCGTTTGGGTGGGGCAATCTGGCTGGCCGACTCAATCACCAGGAACCGTGCCGGCTCATTCAGCCACATTTGCCAGGTAGTGCCGAAGGGAATGACCAGGTAGTCACCGGCGCTGAAGGGCAAGCGGCCAAATTGCGAGAGCAATTCACCGCTGCCTTCGTGCGTAAACCAGACCTCATACGCCTGAGCGTTGCGGTAGAAAAAGGTCATGCTTTCCGTTGGCCGGCTAATCCCAATCGTCACATCATTATTACCGAGCAGGGTGACGCGGGCGCTCACTGCATCACCGCCGGCAGGCACATTCGCGGTGGCGAAGGCACGGTGACGAATCGGGCCGAAATCGACATACGTTGGTTTAGCTGAACCGATTAACTCGGTGCGGAGCACCCGTGGGGGTAGAAAGTGGTGGTAGAGGATTGATTGAATTCCGTGGAACCCTTCCAGTCCCATTACCTCTTCGCGGTAAAGTTTGCCATCGGGCTTACGGAACTGGGTATGGCGCTTGTGAGGGACCTGACCGAGACGCTGATAAAACGGCATCGCACACCTCCTTGTGCCGCGAGTGTCGTTCTGGCTGCTAGAGATACACGCCCGACGCTCGTGGCGCCGGGCGATTTGGCGACCCGGGAGGGACTCGAACCCCCAACCAACGGTTCCGAAGACCGTTGCTCTATCCATTGAGCTACCGGGCCATCGGCCCTATTAGTGTAGCATAGCTGGCGTAGTTGTGCAACGTTGGTGGGATGGCGAGAGAATACCCCGCGTACCGTAGTTGAACCCAGGTTGCCACCTTTGTCACCACAGAGACACAGAGGCCACAGAGGATGTGGATAACCCGGATTGCTACCGTGAGACGTGACGTAGTACGTCCATGGGAACCGACTGCACCCTCTTCATTACATGCGGTTTTGCCACACGGTACTGAATGCAACGCTAAGCTGTTCATCCTTGCAGTCAGCCTCCGTGGCATACTCACAGTATAAATGGCAACTTGGGTTAGTTTCATGATCGGTATGGCAGCCTGGAGCCGGGATCATCTGCATCCAGATCGAAGGTCGTGCTGCCGGACAGTACACCCTCTGTGAGGCACTCATCGTACCCCGAACACGATGCTCATGGTGGGTAGCGAAGTTGTTTCTTACACAAGACCTGCTGGAATGCGACAGTCCATTGCAGGGGGACTTGGACGAAGCAGGCATGATAATTGCTGGTAGTGGTCGGGAAGCCTGCCTGTAAGCCTTGTGACGCAATGTGTTGCCAGGTAGAAACAGCTACACTGTTACCACATCAAAAAGGGAACTGCGGGAACGTCGTATTCACCAGTGGGTGTATGTTTACAACGTTAGGCGAAGCGTCAGCCCTCTGACACCCAGCCCGTTGGCAGGGAAGAGAGCAGCTCTGGTTGTGCAAGCATACGCTGGATTTGGTTGCATTGCACGTCTGTCATGTGCGTATCGCGTCATTTGGCGTGCGGCAACCACACTACCGCACAGCCGTGCTGCTTGCCAGGCGCGTGTCACGCCATTTACCCTTACAGGGATGCCGTGTGCGCTCGTCACGATCACGTCTGTAATGAATGATAGTTTCCGGTGTCGCTGATACTGGACAAGCACCAAAAATACCTGTATAATTGTCGTACAAGTGTTCGATACAAGGAGATGGATGATGATCGAGCAGCCGGTTGCTGTGCCTGCCATTGTCTACCCCGATAGTGACGGCATGCCGATGGCTGACAATACGAAACAATTCCGGGCAATCGTCACCATTCAGGGG
>NZ_DAOUBI010000037.1:0-18917 GCF_034432675.1 Chloroflexus sp.
CCAGTCAGGTTGCCATCAGTACAGGTATAATGATAGAGAGCGATAAAACCGCTTGATTCAACCTCTTCCAGGAGAGTGATATGAGTCGCAAACGTTATCAGCAATGGTTTCGCATCCTGAGTGCCGTCATCATCGGCATTCTAGTTCTGGCATTAGTTGTAACGGCAATTGTGCCGTACTGATCGATAGAAAACACCTATGCGCTACACAATGCTTTACGATGGCAACTGCCGGATATGTCGCAGCCAGGCCGCATTGATTGCCGGTTACGATGATCACAACCAGATCGAGCTACTCGACGCCAACAGCACTAGTGCGCGGGAACGTTTTCCCCAGATCAGCCATGAAGAAGCGATGGGGCAATTGCATGTCGTCGGTCCAGACGGTACTATCTACCGTGGTGCCGAGGCAGTACGCGAAATTCTCTTACAGTTACCGACACTACGCGGTTTAGGTGAACTCTTGCGTTTGCCCGGTGCCCTGACACTGGCCCAACCGGTGTACGAATTAATTGCCCGCAATCGCTATCTCTTCGGCGGTAGCACGACGTGTGATGATGATGCCTGTCGGCGTCGTTGATGTCGTGTTCGGGTGTCAGCAACCCAGGTCGCTACCTTTGTCACCACAGAGGACACAGAGGATAGGTATAACCTGAGTTGCTACCGTGAGGCGTGATGTAGCGCATCGATGGGAACTGGATGCTCCTCACATCGTTCATGCAGGTACACCACACGGTGTTGCACACAACGTCGTGCTGTTTATCCTGGCAGTCAGACTCCATGGCATGCCCATAGTATAGGCGGCAACTTGAGTTATCAGTAGTAATCTGATCGATATGCGAGCCCTGGCGTCGAGAAGTTGAACGAGATTCTACATCCTGGCTCCGCAGGCAGCTAGTTCGGGACACCACCTGAAATAGGGAAACTCCCGAATCGGCTGCGTATGTGACAAGCCCATTCGCCACACGCCATACTGCACTCCTGATAACACTATCCATTGCCGTGCAATCGACGTAATGTTTCCTCAAGCGCGCGTAGACGAGCTTCGACTTCCGCCCGTGCCGCCGCTTCTGCCGCTCGTGCTTCGGCTTCACGGCGGGCCTGTTCTTCAGCGGCGACGCGAGCCTCGGCTTCACGGCGGGCCTGTTCTTCAGCAGCGGCACGCGCTTCGGCTTCACGGCGGGCCTGTTCTTCAGCAGCGGCACGCGCTTCGGTTTCACGGCGGGCTTGTTCTTCAGCCAGGCGTGCCCGCTCCTCGGCTAGCGCCCGGGCTGCCGCTTCCTGGCGGGCACGCCGCACCACCTCAGTGTAGTCGCCGATCTCCGCCCCCTGCTCGTCGTAGCATACCACGTGGTCGCCCACAATTCCGACCCAGAGCCGGGCTATCGCCAGATACACCCGCCCATTCGCGTCAAGCTGCTGGCGCACGTAGCGATCCCCGACCAATCGATAGTCCAGTAAGCGCAGCCGTCGTGGCTCGGAGCGGGTGGTATCGACGATCACGTACTGCGCCACCTCTGCCCATGCATAGTGCTCAACCTTGGCCTCCAGATCATTCTGGCGGGTCTCCGGCGAGGTAATCTCAATGATGAGTGCCGGACGCCGTCCTTCCTCCTGTACATCGAAGGTGCTCCAGTTCCGCCGTGCGGGGAGACCGGGAATGACCGTCACGTCCGGGCTGTGCGGGCGGAGGTTGGGCACGTCCCAGGCGATACGCACATCGGTGAGCACGACGGCTATTCCCGACGACTCCAGGCGCTCCCGCAGCACACTGGTGAGATACATCCGGTCGGTTTCGTGACGGTCGCTATGCACGATGACGTCTCCCACCTCCGGATGGAGGACATCCTCGAGGGTGAGCGGCACCTGTTCGAGATGATGGGGGTCGTCGGGGGTGGGGCGGGGCACAAAGCGCCAGCCGTAGCGAAACGGGTCGTCGGCAGGGGCTGTGCGTGGTGTGTGCGCACGGGTCAGATTGGGCTTGAGGTGGGTCATCGTGATACCTCCCTGATGATGTTGGTATCGGCGTGGAAGCGGTGTTGGAGCAATATTGTACCACACCGGATCGCCGGAGTGCCGGGTGATGCGTGTGGGAGAGAGACGGTCTGTCGGTGGTCGGTGCGCAAAGGCAGCAGTGACGAGCAATTGGGAGAGCATGCTGGATCATAATGCGCTCCTGAGCAGAAGCGGTGTTCTCTATATAAACCGGTTCAGGAGCGCAAACGTTGCGCGGAATATAGTGAGTAAATCAAATCTTGAATGACATCATTCGGATCGTTAGACCCATGCTGGCGTACTGCCGGCGTACTACCAGTGCGTTTATGGCTTAGATGGTTTGTCAGCGGTACACGAACCGGTTCACGGGTTATCACGCTCAGGCACAGCGCCAGCGAGATGGGTGATGAGTGGGTAACGGTGGTGTTGTATCCACCAGTGCCCTGCGACATGCCCCGATCCTATTTCATCTCTGGGGGTGGGAACTACCGGTGACAGATGGCTCCTGCTGTCGCGTGTTGGCTCAGGGGAGCGATATACCGTTGGTGGCGGGCACGGCGGGCTGTTGCAGATGATGAGTGAGCCGGAGTCTTGCACTCCCGGCGCATACCAGCGCTTGCGCACTTCAGCACGGGTACGACACCAGAATGAGGCATATTGACGGTCAAGATTTGGTATAGCACGCTAGACGTGTCATTTGGGTCAACTCACCCCTTCACGGCGATCCTCGCGCCAGCGGAAGACAAATTGCTTATCGCCGGATCGATCACGGCGAAACCGCCAGAGGCGGGTTGGTCGCCCACGGCCTTCACGCATATAGGGTGTCTCTTCCAGAATGCCGGCCTCTTTGATCTTGCGGTAGAAATTGCCCTTGTCGAGCTTTTCCCCCAAAATCTGCTCGTAAATGTGTTTCAATTCGAGGATCGAGAAGAGTTCAGGTAGCAACTGAAACGCCAGCGTCGTATACTCAAGCTTCGAGCGCAACCGCGAGAGAGCATAGGCCAGAATCTGATCGTGATCGAAGGCCAACGGCGTGGGCAGATGGTCAACCGGGAACCAGCGCACATCGCTGTTTTCAGCGCTCACCCGGATCGTCTGTGCATCAGCGCGTACCAGTGCAATGTAGGCCACACTGATCACACGGTGACGCGGATCGCGCTGAACATCGCCGAAGGTGTAGAGCTGCTCAAGGTACACATCTCGTACCCCAGTCTCCTCTTCGAGTTCACGACGTGCAGCCTCTTCAAGCGATTCGTCAAGCCGGATGAAACCGCCCGGTATCGCCCAGCGTCCTTCAAATGGCCAGCGCTTGCGCTGTACCAGTAAGACGTGCAGCGTGCGATTGATCAGGCTAAAGATGACCACATCGACAGTGACAGCCGGCAGTTGATATTTGCTGATGTCGTAAGGTACCGGACGTTCATCCTGCATGATCGATTATCTCCCTCCGTTGTGATTTAGTGTTATTTATACACTAAAATGTTAACCGTGTCAACTCATTGCTGCTGCTGCTGCGCCGAGAAGACCGGCTTTCGGTTCGAGGATGACGTGAATCGGCACCTGGCTTAGCAATTCACTGAAACGCCCTTTGTCACGAAAGACCTGCAAAAACCGTTCACGCTTGATCAATGGCAGCATCCGTGGTGGTAAACCGCCACCAATGTATACGCCGCCAGTTGCTAGTACCTTTAGCGCCAGATTACCGGCTTCGGCAGCCAGAATGTCAACGAACAGTTCAAGGGTGGTGCGGCATACCAGACACATCTGTTCGGTTGCCATCCCGGACTGGACGATTACTGGGGTGGGATCACTGGCAGCGGCCAGTTGCTCGGCGACCGCCGGCGTTTCGCGTTGGAGCAGTCGGTCACGCACAAAAGCGTATAAATTCGGTATGCCAATGCCCGAGCAGACACGTTCGTAGCTGACGTGATTATACCGTTGATGCAGGTAATCGAGTAGATCTTTTTCAACCTGATTGCGGGGCGCGAATGTCGTGTGACCGCCTTCAGAGGGGTGCGGGCGATAGCGTACCCCGTCCCAGGTGAGAAATGCCTCACCCAGACCGGTACCGGGGGCGATGACCCCAATTGCGCCACCAGCAATGACTTGCCCCACAGTAAGCGTTTCCAGATCAGCAGGTTCGAGAATCGGAACCGATTGGGCAATCGCTTCCAGATCGTTTAACAGGCGTACCGGTGCGCCGTTTAACACCGCACTCAATCTGGCTGCGTCAATTGTCCAGCTCAGATTCGTGATACTGGCCCGTCCGCTGACCACCGGCCCGGCGACGCCAAACGCTGCGCCCTCAATGGGAACCGGATGTTGTTCGCGAAACTCAGCAATCATCGTCTCTAAATCGGGATAACGCGCACTGGCAAATGTCTGTTCAAAAACCGGATGATGTGGTCCGGTCGCCTGATCAAAGAGGGCCAGAATCGTCTTTGTGCCGCCGATGTCACCGGCCAGATACATAGATCACCTGCATCATTTCAACACATGTCTTGTCCACAAGAGTAAGGTTCTGTTTTGACCCGCATGCATCCTTTAGTCCATCACTTACCCGGAATGGCCTCACCCAATGCTATGCGCAGCTCGCTAATGGCATCCGGGATTGGTTGCGGGCCAAACACCGCCGATCCAACGACTGCCACCGTCGCACCGGCAGTTGCACAGGCGGCGATGGTGGTTGGATTAACCCCACCATCAACCATAATCTCCACCGGACGATCACCCAGCAGAGTGCGCAGCCGCTGTACTTTTGCGAGTACCGACGGAATGAGCGTCTGTCCGCCAAAACCGGGATTGACCGTCATTAACAAGATGAGTTCTACCTGATCGATTAGCTCTTCGACCATGCTGAGAGGGGTTGCCGGGTTGATGGCAACCCCGGCTTTTTTACCCAGATCGTGGATCATTTGCACGGCCCGATGCACGTGAGGCGTCGCTTCAGCGTGGACGGTTATCAGATCGGCGCCGGCAGCGGCAAAGTCGGCCAGGTAGCGTTCTGGCTCAACAATCATCAGGTGAGCATCGAGTAATGCTCCGTATTGATCGGCTAGTGGTCGCAATGCGCGAACAATCAGCGGACCGAAACTGATATTCGGCACAAACCGGCCATCCATCACATCGAGATGAATCCAGTCAATACCGGCAGCACAGGCCGTGGCAACCTGATCGCCCAAACGCGCAAAATCAGCCGTGAGAATTGAAGGCGCAAGCCGCATAGCATCCCTGTTATTGTGAATGAAAGACTAACAGGCTATTGTACCGCAATCGCTGGTGGTCACGTGCTGCACACCGTCCGGGCCGGCCACAAAGAGATCGGTTGCCAGACCAATGAACAGACCGTGTTCGACAATACCGGCTCGCGCTGATAGCTGATCTGCCAGCGCTGCCGGATCGTTGAGTGGGCCGCACGCCCAATCGAGAATAAGGTTTCCCTGATCGGTACGGAAGGGTTGACCATCGGCCTGCAGGCGAAGCTGCACCGTTCCGCCCTGTGCCGCCAGCCAGCGTGCAGTAGTGCGCCAGCCAAAATCGACGACTTCGAGCGGTAAGGCAAAGCGTGTGCCGAGGGCTGGTGACAGTTTGCTGTCATCAACAATAATCGCGACCCGCCGACTGGCCTGCGCGACCATCTTTTCACGCAATAGTGCTCCGCCACCACCTTTTATCAACGACAGTCGCGGATCAACCTCGTCGGCGCCGTCAATGGTCAAATCCACCGCAGCGACTTCGTCGAGCGTTGTAAGCGGAATACCCAGTTCGCGAGCCAGTTGGGCAGTGCCCTCGGCACACGGTACACCAACGATGTCGTTCAGATCGCCCCGGTGCAGACGTTCGGCAATCATGCGTGTGGCGTAGGCGGCAGTACTGCCAAAGCCCAACCCGATCACCATCCCTGGCCGTACCAGTGCTACCGCCGCTGCTGCCGCCATTGCTTTGCGTGTCTCAGTTGACGTTGTATTCATCGTCGCTGTCACTCTTGTTCTGTGAAGTGCCTAGACCATTCTTTGCAGCCACGCTGAACGGGTGTGCAATTGGGCAGCCGTCGGCGCTGCTACATTGACCAGTGATAGCATATCATATGGCGCGACAGCCAGTGTCACCGGGACTTCAATCAATGCATCTCCCCGGAAGAGGGTCAACCGCACGACATCACCGGGGTGACGTTCAAGCAGTCGTTGCTGCAAACGCTCTTCATTGACGCGCCAGCCATCGAGAGCAACCAGCTCATCATCGGCATATACCCCCGCCTCGTAAGCAGGGCCGTCGCTACGCACTGTAGCCACAATGGTGCGCTCACCCTGTTTCTTCCAACTCACACCCAGCCATGCCGGTGGCTGACCATCGGGCCGTGGTCGGCGGTATTGCCAGCGCGGTTCCAACCCGACAACAGCCAGCGCTGCTGCATAATCCAGTTCTTCGACACCGACAACATAGCGTTCGTAGAGCGAACGTAAGCCATTGTCTGTACCGCCAATCGCTTCAATTGCTGCCAGTACTGCGCCGTCCTCCGGGATGCCCGGTCCGGTGATTGGGTAACGCTGGTACAAATAGCGCATCACATCGTCGAAGCTGCGTTCGTTATTGGTTTGCGCCCGGATCGCCATGTCAAACATCCAGCACACCAACGCACCTTTCAAATAGTACGAGATGCTTGAATTGATACTGTTTTCATCGGGACGGTAGAGCTTAATCCAGGCGTCAAAACTACTCTGTTCGAGGCTCTGGAGACGGCGACCGGGTTGACTCTGCAATTGGACGATCTTCTCTGCCAGTTTTTGCAAATAACGCTCTTCACTCATCAGTCCGGCTCGTACCAGCAGCAAATCGTCGTAATAGCTGGTGGCGCCCTCCATCAACCACAGGAGTCGGGTGTAGTTCTCGTTTTGATAATCGAACGGCCCCAGGGGTGCCGGGCGCAATCGCTTGACGTTCCAGGCGTGAAACAGTTCGTGCGAAGTCAGACTCAAATAGCGCTCGTAGTTCTCACCGAATGTCCAGCGGTCAACCATATTGGTAGCACTATTGCGATGCTCGAGTCCACCACCCTTGCCATCGGTCAGATGCACAATGAAGGTATAGTCGCGGTAGGGTAGACTACCGAACATTGCTCGCTGCACCTCAACAATTCGTTTGGTATCGGCCAGCAATCGCTCTTCGTTTTCGTTGCCGTGGCCCCAAATGGTAATAGTGTGTGGGACATTATCAACCGTGAAGGTGAGCAAGCGATGCGTTCCGCATTCAACCGGGCAATCGATCAATTCATCGTAATCGGTGGCCTGGAATGAAGCGCGCTGCGGACGCGCCGGATCGGGTGGTAACGCGGTCAGGCCGGTCGTCACCTGCCAGCTAGTGGGTGGGTCGACGTGCAAGATCAATGGTTCCTGAGTGCGACCGTGGACATACATAAACACATTTGCGCCATTGAAATAGCCGTGCGATCCGTCAAGATGACTGGTACGCACAGTAAGATCAAATGCGTATACTTTGTAGGTCACTATCACCCGCGACGCAGCACCGGCCTCGACCAGCCAGCAATCTTTGCGAATTTTTCGCCACGGCAACCGCACACCCTGCGCGTCAACCGCTTGAAATTCCTGCACATGGCGTGCAAACTCACGAATCATATATGAACCAGGAGACCATGCCGGTAACGATAGGCGAATCTCACCAGTTTCGTTACGTTCGATCTCGATCTGCACATGAAAGAGGTGGGAATGCGGCATTGGCATCGCAATCGTATAGGTGATCATGATGAAGCTCCTTGTCCAAAGCTATCGAAAAGAGCATGAATGTCGGTGCATGACAGGCAATTGTTCGTAACAATAACCTGCAAAACCGGTGAGCGTAACGTTTCTCACGTGTTTGTGAGATGTGCAAACACACCCAAGTATAGCATGGCAGTGCACGGGGGCTGAAAGCGAAAAGGCCGGGTGGATTCTGGTGGAGGAGAGTTCATGAGCCGTGATCCGACAATTCCCCTGTCACCATCCCTAAGCGTTGAGATGCCAAACTGGCATTCTCGCTCCGCATGCAGTGAGATCACGTTTCGGCGACGATACCGTTACCGGGCAGTGATGCCCGTGTCGCGTGGTATGGAGTGCGGCAGCATGGCTGCCGCACTAGCCGCACGCACGATCCGACGCGGATTGCAGCGGACTCCCGTGCCGGTACGTGTCTCTGATGATAGGGATGGCTGAACGCAGGCCAGCATCCTGCCCCACAGCGTGCTGGTGCCGGTGGGACGCAGGGGTGGGTTCCGTAGGGGCGGGTTCTCAACCCGCCCCTACGGACTGTCGCGTGGGTCTCACGTCACGAACGGGAAGCGGATAGTCGCAGTGGTGGCGGAGGTAGATGGTGTATTAGACCGTGGCGCAGGCTTCTAGCCTGTGCACCAGCGGCCACGGCCAGCACATAACTGCGGTATTGGGAATGCCTGCACGCGGGCTGGAAGCCCTCGCCACGGGGAGCGCTTGCAGCCCGGCCTAACGCAGCGTGACATGTGGGTAATGCATAGCCTGCACTGCGGTAGAGGGGCCGGGGGTGAGGGCTTTCAGCTCATCACCAAGCCCTTCCGCTTGCCCGCGCTCACAGGTTCTGTTCGTCCTTGAGCCGTTGGGGTCGGAAGACACCAGTTCAAGGTGTGTCTCTGATATTGTGCAGTGAGCAACCTCGCGTGGAGTCGCACTGGTTGATAACGACAAGCAAATTGCACAGGCGCAAGCCTGTGCAGTCGCGGCTGAAGAGTGCAGAAGACCGAGTCTCGTGTAAAGCTAGGTGCTGATCAAGCGTTGACTACGCTCCAACCGCTCGATCCACGGGGCGAGAAATGGTTGCCAGGCCGCCTGCCCATCAATCAGCAGAGACAACCTTTGTGCTTCGGCTGACATCATTTCTTGCAGGGCAACGATTAATCCGTCTGCTTGCTCAAACTCGCCGGCAGTCTCGAAGAGGGTGCGCATCATCGTGAAGCGATCCCCAATTGGGATTGAAAATCCGAGCCGGCGGGCCAACTGTGAGCAATCGGCGCGACTGAAGAAGATGCCGGCGTGTACCGGTGTGATGAGATGACGTATCAGCGTGTTGAGGTCATCTGTTTCCGGCGAGGCAGCGCTCGTTGCGAGCGGAATGTATGAGCGAGATGAGGACGGTACCGGTTGAAGACGCTCCAGTTCGCTCTCGATAAATTCTACCGCGAGGGTTGTCAGGGTTTGATAGAGTGGATGACCGGGAATGCGCTGCACAGCATGCGCCCAAACCGGCACCCAGACGGCGAGATGGTTGCTGAGAAAGGACGCTGCGTGTTGGTGTGCCCAGTGCTGCAATCCACTGTCGCCATCGGCCAGAGCTGCTGCTTCAGTGGCGATCAGGCGGGCAAGAAAGAGGAATTCGACCCCCAAATGGTCGGGAGCGCCAACAGTCTGTGGTGGCGTAAAGCCACAGGTAGCGTAGAAAGCCGCCACCTGATCGGCGGCTGCGGTGTTGAGCATGAGTTCTTCGTCGCGGTAAAGCGACTCGTAAGGGTAGACATTGCGTCCGAAGGTCTGCTCATACGCAACCGCCAGGCTCTCCGTTTGATCTGTCATCACCGTTGCCAGTTCGGGCAGTGCCACTGCCTCCGCCCAAAGCTGAGCGGAAGGCGGTGCAATGAGCAGACGGCCAATGACATCGGCCAGAGTCTGGCGGGCTACAAGGTCAGCGGTATCGTTCACGATTTTTTCTCCGGCAGGAAATACGCCTCACGGGCCGGGCGGAACGGTCGCAACAGCCAGTGTGGCCGACGCATGCCGTTTGGTGACACCTTGCTTGCCGGTCGCGTCATTGCCAGCCATTCACGGTAGACTTCGTGTGCCCGTTTGGTATCGACATAAATGTCGCCATAGCGGTCGTTCGGGCCGGCTGGTTCGAGGCGTACTTTCTGATGCCAGCAGTGCATGCCGCTGATTGGATCAGGGTGTACGGCAAAGGTCAGGTTCTGATGCACACCGGCATCTTCCCACCAGATGCGCGAGGTGTCGGGATCGTCGCTCTGGTAGGGGCGGATGCCGTGAAGCTGCCGCATACGCCATTCACCTTGACCCTCTTGTTTGAGTTCGACCAGAGCAGTCGAGAGCCGACCGCCGCCATCTTCCTGGAGCCGCCATCGCCCTAGATGGTGCGAACAGGCGATGACACCAGGGCGAATGCCTTCTGTCACCCAAACCCGATCAACGAAGTAGCCGATCTCGGTCACGACTTTGATCAGGTCACCGGTACGCAAGCCGAGCCGTTCGGCATCGCTGGTGTGAATCCAGACCGGGTTCTTGTGGCTGATCTCGTAGAGCCACTTGGCATTCCCGCTGCGGGTGTGAATCAGTGTGGGTAGTCGGAAGGTAGAGAGCAGTACCGCCTCATTCTTGCTCCGGTCAATCTTGCTGGGATGTACGTGGCTATGAATGTACGTAGGAATAGCGTACTCCGGCCATCCCCAATCGCGTAAGGTAGTTGAGTAGAACTCAAGCCGGCGCGACGGGGTGGGGAAGCCAGTCACAATCGAACCATCTTCCAGTTTGATACCGATTGGTCGGCCACGTTCGGGATCAGGCTCGAAGTAGGGCAGTGGCGTAATGTTCGATGATGGTGGTGCTGGTGTCCTGGTGTAAACGATACCGGTATTCGGATCAATCGTCGCGTCGCTCAGGTCAGCCGCACTGAGCGGTTTGTCGAAGGTAGGTTGCACGCCTTTACGCAGCTCGAATGCACCGTAGCGCCGCATATATTCCAGCGGGGTTAATCCCTCTTTTGCCGCGGCTTCGGGTAGACCCGGCACGTGGTTCTCGAACATCCAGCCGTAGAACTCGTCAACAGTGATCTTCTGACCAGGTCGGTACGGGCTTTCAAAGGTTTTACGAATCCCTAGACTGCCATCGGGATCAATCCGCCACGACAGCTCAATCCAGAACTCAACTTCTTCCCAGACTTCACCAGGATTCGCTTCACGGGTATCGTTCACTGGCTTACCCAGTCGGCGCATTGCTTCGCGTAGAACTGGCTGACGGAAGGCAATCCAGCAGCCGGCGTGCGTCTCCTGGCTCATCACATCGTGGCGTTCGGCACCGACACCCATCGGCAAGATGTAGTCGGCGAACCAACCCGTCTCGCTCCAGGTTGGTGAGAGATGAACGTGGAGACCAATTTTGCTCTCATCGGTCAAGACTTCCAGCCAGCTCATGCCATCGGGGTTTGTCCAGAGCGGATTGTAGACACGGGTGAAATAGGTGTCAACCTTACCCCGCCCTTCTTTCAGGAAGTGCGGGAGCAAAATGCTCATTTCGTAGAAATTGAGCGGATACTCCTGTGGCCAGGTCAGCTCATTCCAGACCTTCACGTGGGGTGCCATGTTCGGGTGACGCGGAATCCACTTGTCCCACACATTGGCCGATGTGCCACCTTCGACCCCAATCGATCCGGTCAGGACATTGAGGAACCAGAGACAACGAGCAATCATCCAGCCGCCAAGGTTGGCACTGGTTGCGCTGCGCCAGCTATGAGTGGCGAGTTTGCCTTCGCAACGGGCGATGATTTTGGCTACACGCTCGATCTGCTCAGCACTGACTCCACTCTCCTGGGCCGCAAACTCAAAGGTGTACTGCGCGTACAGCTCTTGCAACTTCATCTCGAAATGCTCAAAGCTGACTGGTAGATCGGGATGTTCGGCCCGCAGATAATCTGCCCAATTGACCCAGCGGCGCACAAAATCGCGATTGTACTGCCCGGTACGAATGAGATAATTGGCAATCGCGAGCAGAATTGCCGTCTCGCTACCCGGCCACGGCGAGAGCCACTCATCGGCTAGTGAGGCAGTATTCGAGAGGCGGGTGTCGAGCACGATGAGCTTTGCGCCGGCCATCTTACCTTCCATAATCCGCTGGGCGTGCGGGTTGAAATAGTGGCCGGTCTCAAGATGCGAGCTGATGAGGAGAATGACACGTGCATTCGCGTGATCGGGTGAAGGCCGGTCGAGCCCCATCCACATCGCCTGCCCACAGCGTGCACCTGACGAGCAGACGTTGGTGTGCGAGTTGTGACCATCGACGCCCCATGCCGGCAATACCCACTCCATAAAGCCATCGTGACCGGGACGACCAACGTGGTAGATGATCTCGGTCTGGCGCTTCTCGATAATTGCTTTGCGCACACGAGAGGCAATATCGTCGAGCGCTTCGTCCCACGAGACGCGCACCCATTTGCCTTCACCACGCTTACCGGCCCGCTTCAAAGGATAGAGAATCCGGTCGGGGTCATAGACCTGATTGAGCGTTGCCGGCCCTTTCGCACAGTTGCGACCGCGACTACCGGGGTGGAGCGGATTGCCCTCGAACTTTTTGATCTTGAGGGTTTCGACATCAACGTAGGCCAGCAGTCCACAGGCACTCTCGCAATTGAAGCAGACCGTTGGTACCAGCGTGTAGCGGCGGGCCACCTTTTGCGGCCAGGCTTTGGGATCGTACTCCGTCCAGTCTTGCCAGCGTTCGACCGGTGGGTAGTCACGCAGTTCCTGGCTACCGGTTAGCGTTGCGGTGGGCGCAGTGCTCGTGACATACGCCTGTACCGGTGGTGTGAGCGGCTCGACCCGCGAAGGTGATTGTTGACCAAGTGTTCCAAGCAGACGATGAAGGAGTGATGTCGCCATGATGATACCTCACTTAACTGTTCGGCACGTGTTGCGGCGCCATGACGAAAGCGTATTCAAAGGCGTACAACCCGGCAATTGCGGCCAGTCCGGCTACAGCCAGGAGTGGCATCGCCAGGATCGGGACAATGAACGCCAGGATGATACACAGCACCGGGAGAACGTGACCGAGGGCAATCGCTCCTTGCCAGAAGTGGTTGCGGTAGCGGCCGTGGCTAATATCGTGCGCGGCGCGGGCAGCAACTTCACTGGCATGAGGGATACCGAACTCACCAATCAGGAGCATAAAGAGATCGATCAGCAAACTACCGGCAAAGAGCCAGCCGAGCAGGGTGAGAAATGCTGCCGGCATAGCCACAAACGGTGCGAGCAACAAGAGTGTACCGGCACCAACCATTACTGCCTGTACCAGGAGATGGGCCGGCAAGAGGGGGCTTTGCCACAGGTCACGCCCCTCGGCCTGCGCAAAGAGGAACGCGGTATAGATAGCTGCAAGCACCGCCAGGGGCATCCCGATCCAGGCCAAGATTGGCCGTATGCCTGAGACAGAGTCTTCTGGCCAGATATTCAAGGCAGCGCCAGCTTCAGCCAAGAACCACAGTCCGCCAATCAGCGTAAAGGCAATCAGGATAAACGCCCCGCGCGTCAACCAGCTCCGCCATTGTGGGCGGGTGAGAATGGTAAAGAACAGATGCGGCTTTTCCAGATCAAACACTAGCAGAGCGGTTGTAATACCAATGAAGAGCAGACTTACAAAGAGCGCAATTGCCAGCAGTGGTGCAGCCAGCGGCGTCAGCCCAAGACCAACAGCGGCGGCCACTGCGAGAAAGACACCACTCCCAATCCCTTTTGTCACCAGATATGCCGGTACCGGCCAGTGCCACGGAATCTTGTGTTGAGCGTTGTAGCCGGTTTGCACCATGTGACCGGCCACCCGGCCACCCAGCATCAGCGCACTCTGACCACTTCCCAGCCCCTGTTCACGCGGCGGGCGGATCTTTGCTCCCGAAGCCGCAGTAAGCGGAATAACCTCACGGGCATGTTGTTTTCGTCCGTTTGTATGGTGGTGACCAACCAGTTGCTCGCTCACCACATCAGCCCACATAAAGGTAGAACTGGTCGTCGAGGCGGTTGGCGTCAACGTGGTTTGGTCAGCATCAATGTAAAACAGCTTGGGTGCGGTGCCCTGTTCAGGCTTGCGCACCGAAACCGGTTCACGGGCAATTAATTGGCTGATCAGACTATTGGGATCATCGAGATCGCCGGAGATGATCGCCTGTTCGGGACAGACAATTTCACAAGCCGGTTTCAAACCCTGATCGATACGGTGCGCACAGAAGTGGCACTTCGCCGCATTGTGGCTCTCTGGATCAATGTAGATGGCGTCGTAAGGACAGGCCTGCAAACAGGCTTTGCAGCCGATGCACACCTTTGGATCAAACTCTACAATCCCGTCGGTGCGCTGATACATGGCTGTGACTGGACAAATGCGAACACAAGGTGGATTGGCGCAGTGGTTACAACGTGTCACCTGAAAATGGCGCCGAGTGGAGGGGAAGGTACCGGTTTCAACATACTTTACCCACGTGCGGTAGACACCAAGTGGAACTTCATTCTCCGACTTGCAGGCAGTACTGCATGCGTGGCAACCGATGCACTTCCGCTGATCGATGAGGAAGCCGTAGTTTGTCATGGCCAGCTCTTTCTGGCTATAGCATAAGAACCTCGACTAGGTAAATAATAGCAGAGGCGCATCTATCGAACAAGCAGATTTTTTCGATAAAAAATATCGAAAACATGCATACATTATCGAAGATAGCTCTTTCATATGCCTTCCATCCTGCAAACGGATCGCGTTGTAATACCAGGAAAGAGACCTGCCTGGAGGCGTGTCCACTTTGGGATTACTGCATGCTGCAAGCAGGTAGTCAAGAGTGCTGACATACGTTTGCATCTGGCGGCTGTTCAGGAATGTTGGGTTGTCTGGTTGACTGATGGTGTGCGGAGAGGCATTGCGGTCACTCTGCCGGTCATAGGTACAACGCATAGTTTCGTTATCATCAGGCTTGTCCACGACGAGATTGGGTTGGTGTCGGCGTCGCCCCTACTGTTACGCTGGTATCCAGCCGTGCATCGTTCAAGGGCAGCATCAGGGTGATAGCTGGCTGGCGTATCACTGTTCTGTCGGATTTGATATAAACCGGTCGTCACCTGGATTCTCATCAGCTTCTATCATTTCAGCACAACAACATCCATGCGGTTCACAGCCAGTTGACCTTCTTGTCTGCAAGATTGATACGTTTGGTGCATACGATCTCAGCTCATTGTGCATAAAATAAGGTATCTTTGCGTGACGTATTCTCACGAAGCGATACACTCCGTATGCAACGGGCTAACCAAACTCTTACCTTTTTCGTAATGCCTGCACCGGCTGGCGCACTCTCGAAAACCAAACGCTGCGTTACGCCGACCTGCCGCTATACCTGATTGAAGAAGGAAGCGGCTACGGTTGCGTTAGTGATCAGAAGAGACATATCTGGCATACATGCTGGCATGCCTACCACAACAGTGAATGTCTGTAATGAGGGAGCAGAGGTAATAATGACCGTTTCTGGCGTGTTGCCTCATTGCATAGAGTATGTCAGTGGGAAGTGACGTATTCGCAGAAAGGGCCAGCTATGGTATATATTGCATCAGGAATAAAATTGTTAGGAGGCAAAGTGACACTTAATCTGCATTTACTACGCATTTACGTTGCCGTGCTTGAACAGGGCAGTTTCACGAAAGCAGCCGAAGTTCTCACGATGAGTCAATCGGCGGTATCGCGGGCAGTGCAAGAGCTGGAACGTCAACTTGGCACGACCCTGCTCGAACGGCGTGCGCGCGGCGTAGCCCCAACGATGGCCGGTATTATCCTGGGTGAGCATGCCCGACGCATCTTCACGCATGAGCGACTGGCTATTGAGGCGTTGAACGAACTACGCGGTCTGCAACGAGGTCGGCTGGCAATTGGGGCAAGTAGTACGATTGGTATTTACCTGCTACCTCCACTCCTCGGTAACTATCATCGTCGGTATCCGGGTATCGAGTTGTTCCTGGATATTGGCAATACCCAACAGATTATTGAACGCCTGTTATCCTATCAGATTGATGTCGCTTATGTGGAAGGGCCGGTAGCAGCGAACGAAGATTTGCAGGTAGTGCCGTGGCGGAGTGATGAGATGGTTGTGATTGCCTCGCCCGATCATCCACTTACCCGTCGGGTTACTCTGGATTGTTCTGATCTTCAGGATGCCCCTTTCATTATGCGTGAACCTGGCTCAGGCACACGTAAGGTGATGGAACAAGCACTGGTAGCACACAACGTGATGGTACGTCCGGTGATGGAATTGGGGAGTACCGAAGCCGTGAAGCAGGCAGTGAGTGCCGGATTAGGGTTGAGCATGGTCTCACGCTTTGCGATACAATCTGAACTGATTGCCGGTAAGCTGCGGGTACTCAATATTTCTGGTCTCAATATACAACGTCAGTTGAGCCGCGTCCGTCTGCACGACCGTCCTCAGAGTCTGGCCCTGGAAGCTTGGTTTAAGAATCGTGGCTGAGGTATTGACGTCCGCGCTGGATATCACCCCTCAGTTGTATACCTGCCTCTGCAGCAAGGTATGGTTTGTATCAGAGAGCTGACTGGCGGGTACGGGATGCGATCATTCCCGGTAAATTGATCCGGTAAGCAGTTATTTCTGGTCTGCGAACACCAGTGTGCCTGAACGTGTCAGCTCATAGGTTCGTTCACCTTCCAGACCAGTTACCCTCTGTTCGTTACACCTCAATCCGCACTCCACGCCAGAAGGCAATATAGCCGGCTATCTGCCGGGCTTCTTCTTTCGGTGTCGGGTAGTACCAGGCTGCATCGCGATTCACCTGACCGTTCACCACCACGTCGTAGTAACTGGCCGTCCCTTTCCACGGGCACACCGTATGGGTCTGGCTGTCACGCAAATATTCGCGACACACCGATTCCGGCGGGAAGTAGTGATTACCCTCAACGACGATGGTTGTTGGGCTTTCGGCGATCACGGCACCGTTCCAGACTGCACGGGGCATACGTTTCCTCCATCACGTATCGCAATTTTTTTCATGATGCCACAAGTCGCGCACCTTTTGCGGGTTAAAACCGGTTCTATTAATGGGAAATCTGTCCAGAGGATTTGATGTATGGATGATATTGTCCGCTACTATCTCGGTTTCAATCTGGTACCCGGTATTGGCCCGTTGCGGCTGGCCCGCCTGATCGAACGTTGTGGCTCGATTGCCGAGGCGTGGTACGCCGATGACGCGGCGATGGTTGCTGCCGGCCTTGATGCGCGTAGTATGGCCGGTTTGCGTGCAGTTCGCGAGAGCATCGATCTCGATGCTGAGCTGGCACGGATTCGGACTGCCGGCATTACGCTGGTGGCAGTTGTTGATCCACTCTATCCACCTTTGCTGCGCATGACTCCGGCACCTCCGCCACTGCTCTACCTGCGCGGCACACTTACGCCTGCCGATCAGCGGGCGGTCGCGATTGTTGGTACGCGCCATCCCAGTCATTATGGACGTGAAGTAGCACGACGACTGGCCCGTGATCTGGCGACTGCGGGAGTGACCATTGTCAGTGGCCTGGCTTTAGGCATTGACACAATTGCCCACACTGCCGCACTGGAGGCTGGTGGCCGCACAATTGCCGTGCTGGCCAGTGGGGTTGATCGGATCTATCCTGAACGCAACCGTGCTCTGGCCGGGCAGATCATTGCATCGGGAGCATTGTTAAGCGATTATCCACCAGGCACCCCGCCGGCACCGCTCAACTTTCCACCGCGCAACCGTATTATCTCCGGGCTGAGTCTGGCAACGATAGTGGTTGAAGCCAGTGCGAACAGCGGTGCCCTCATCACCGTCCAGTTTGCTCTCGATCAAGGGCGTGAGGTGATGGCCGTTCCCGGATCAATTTTTAGTCCGTTGAGCGTTGGTCCGCATCGCCTGATCCGTGATGGGGCTGTCATTGTTACCAGCGCCGATGATGTGCTGGCAGCACTCAATCTCGATCAATGTGGTGGGACGTTTGAACCGTCGCTAGAACTTGCACTGACTGCGGAAGAAGAAGCGATCTATGCAGTGGTAGAGGCAGAACCGCAGCATATCGATATTATCGGTCGTGCTGCCGGTCAATCCGCAGCGGCGACAGCAGCAGCACTGGCCTTGTTAGAGTTGAAAGGATTGGTACGGCAGGTTGCCCCGCTCTACTACGCACGGGGCAGATAACCTGCCTGACAGTATGTTCTAGAAGTCAAAAGCCGCCTCTGGCCGGTTTGCGAACGCATCGGCCAGCATTCGGCGGGTGCGGGTGAGCAGTGGTGGCAGATGATTGGGGTCAAAGAACCCTACATTCACATTTTCATGACCGACCTGTTGGAGTTCACCACCAACAATACGGGCAGCAAAAAAGATTGCCAGGATTTGCGACTGATCACCGTTGGGGTAACTCCAGGCAAAATCGGGGCCACTATAAATGCCAATCAGTTTTTCAGGTCGCAACAGCAGACCGGTCTCCTCGCGCACCTCCCGTACCAGGCCCTGGGCCGGCGACTCATCGAGGTTAATCGTACCACCCGGCACATCCCATAGCATTACATCCGCCCGCCGACAGAGCAGAATCTGGCCGACTTCATTGCGCACAAAACCACTTGCCCGTACCTGTAAAATTCGCTGATGACCGACGTAACTACGCAGCCAGCGCGTATATTTGACCGTCATAGCCCGCTCCTTTGCTCGAATTGCCGGCTATTATAGCAGAACTGCGTAGCAGCAGGTGCGAGGGAAGTGGTGAAAAGGGCATAAAATGCCACGATTGCGCCGTATGTTATCTGACAGAAAAGCAGACGCCGAAAACGAGCCTGGACTTCAAGACGTTGCTGTTGTACCCGTCGGCTTCCAGGCTCTAGCACCAGGATGATGTTTAGTTTTGCCGAGAACCTGTTTCAAAAAACATCTCCTATGAGGGTATCTCATTCGTTGCCGAGCGACTCCAGGATCGTGACGAGAACACCCTGTATCCACGTGACCAGCGGGGTCAACGACCTGACACGTGCCAGAACGTGAGCACGGCTGGCGCGGCAGCATGGCTGCCGCACTCCAAACGCTGCGTCACGCGCATGACCGGCGGGTAAGGCACCCCATCCAACGAGCGAGGGCACCGGCGATGGTCA
>NZ_DAOUBI010000038.1:0-16474 GCF_034432675.1 Chloroflexus sp.
GGTCAGACATGCATGCGATCCCTGCCCGTAGACGGTTATGTTGCACGAGATTCGTGCCTGCGCACCAGCGGCCACAGTCAGCATCTGCCGGCGGAGGCGACGATGCTTCCACGCAGGCTGGAAGCCTGCGCCACGGGGAGCGCTTGCAGCCCCGCCTAACGCAGCGTGACATAGGTTGGGGGCGGGAACTAGCGGTGAAGTATGGCACGCTGGCGGGCGTTTCACCAGATTTGATATAACCCGCTTATCAGCCCTCTCTGGCAAAGCTTTACGGGACACACTCCTCTCTGGCACACTCGCATGTATCCCTTCCCACCGATCAAGCGGAACCAATCATCAGGTAGGGACGTCTCTGAGATGTGACGTTCAAATACCGTTTTACACAACTAAGGAGTTACAACTATGGAAAACCGTCTTCTCTCAACTGTGCTGGCCTTGACGGCATTGATAGCTGTGCTGGCGCTGGCTGCGGTCAGCCTGTTCCGTCCGGCCCAGACCGCGACCGCGCAAACCGGTGTTGCCAATATGCCACAGATTGTCGTTATCGGCACCGGTGAAGTGAAGGTTGAGCCGGACATTGCCTCGATCATGATTGGGGTCGAAACCACTGCGCCAACCACGCAGGAAGCGCTGGCCCAGAATAGTGCACAGGCACAGGCGATTATCGATCAGATTCGCCAATTGGGTATCGAAGCGCGCGATATTCAGACCACCGGGATTAATATTTACCCTGTGTACGATAACGAGGGACGGAATATCACCGGCTACACCGTCAATAACACGGTGAATGTCACAGTGCGAAACATCAGTCAGGCTGGGAATCTGATTGATCAGGTGGTGCAGGTCGGAGCCAATCGCGTCTACGGGATCAGTTTTGGGATCAGCGATCTGGAGCGTGTGCTGGCTCAGGCCCGGGAAGCGGCGATTACCAATGCACGGGTACGTGCTGAGCAGATGGCACGCGCCAGCGGTACGTCACTCGGTCGCGTCCTGTTCATCACCGAGAACATGGGTGCTAGCCCTCTCCCAATCCCGGTGATGACTCAGGCCAGGGCAGCAATGGACAGCATGGCGCCACCGGTGCAACCCGGCCAGCAGACCTACAGCGCTTCGGTGCAGGTAACGTTTGAGTTGCGTTAAGCGTTGGCAATGATCTGACTCAGGTCGAACGTTAACACCATAATACCTGATCTGTTCCCCACACCTGTGGCGCCTAACCGGTCGGAGGTGGTGGTGGTGTTACGATGGTGACAAATCCTCATTCAATCCCGATCACAAACCGTTGCTTCTTCTGGTATAATATGAATAACCCAATCATCGGCGCGGCGTTGTGGCCCTCTCCGCCTTGGAGCGGTGACACAACCCGCGCTGTTGCGTCTCTACACCGCAGAAACACGCGAGCATCGTATGTCATTCCGGATCGAAGCGCCTTATCAGCCCACCGGCGACCAACCGCGTGCCATTGAGCAACTGGTGGCCGGTCTGCGTGCCGGTTATCGCCATCAAACCCTGCTCGGTGCCACCGGAACCGGTAAGACGTTTGTCATGGCGCATATCTTCGCGCAGATGCAGCGCCCAACCCTGGTTCTTGCCCACAACAAAACCCTCGTCTCTCAGCTTTGGGCTGAATTCCGCGAGTTTCTGCCTGATGCTGCGGTTGAGATGTTTATCTCGTACTACGATGAGTACACGCCCGAAGCCTACGTACCCTCGAAAGACCTCTACATTGAAAAAGAGGCCAGTATCAACGAAGAGATTGATCGCTTGCGCCACGCCGCAACCCAGGCCCTGCTCAGTCGGCGCGATGTACTGATTGTAGCGTCAGTATCGGCGATCTTCGGTCTCGGTTCACCGCACGACTACGGGCAAGAGAAGGTCACGCTGCGCGTCGGTGAGGTACGCAACCGCGATAAGCTCTTGCGCCAGTTGATCGATTTGCAGTTCGAGCGCAAAGATATGGATTTTCAGCGCGGCACGTTTCGCGTGCGCGGTGATACGCTCGATATTATTCCGGCCAACGCCGAAACCGCGATCCGGGTGGAGTTTTGGGGTGATGAGATTGAGCGGATTGTTGAACTCGATCCACTCACCGGCGAGGTGTTGTGTAAGCACGCGGTGGTTGAGATTTATCCGGCTAAACACTTCGTTACTACCAAAGAGAAGTTGCAGCTTGCGATTGCCAGTATTCAAGACGAGCTGGCCGAACGGGTGCGCGAACTGGAGGCTGCTGGTAAATTGCTCGAAGCCCAACGGCTGAAGCAACGCACGCTGTACGACATCGAGATGCTCAGTGAGGTAGGCTACTGTAGTGGCATTGAGAACTATTCCCGCCATCTCGATGGACGGGCACCCGGCCAGACGCCCTGGACGCTGCTCGACTATTTTCCCGATGATTTTCTGATCTTTATTGACGAGAGCCACATTACGCTTCCGCAGTTGCGCGGGATGTACAACGGTGACCGTCAGCGCAAGCAGACGCTGGTTGATTTCGGTTTTCGCCTGCCCTCAGCGCTCGATAACCGTCCGTTGCGCTTTGAAGAGTTTGAGCAGCATGTCTACCAGGTCATTTATGTCTCGGCGACCCCCGGCCCTTACGAACGCGAGAAGAGCGAGCAGATTGTAGAGCAGATTATTCGGCCAACCGGCCTGCTCGACCCGGAGATCGAGGTGCGGCCAACCCGTGGTCAGATTGATGATCTGCTCGGTGAGATTCGGCGGCGGGTGGAGCGTAAACAGCGCGTGTTGGTGACCACGCTGACCAAGCGCATGGCCGAAGACCTGGCCGACTATCTGAAAGAGATGGGGGTACGCACGATGTACCTCCACGCCGACATTGATACGATTGAGCGGGTGGAGATTCTGCGCGACCTGCGGCTGGGGGTTTACGATGTGGTGGTGGGAATTAACCTGTTGCGCGAGGGGCTTGATCTGCCGGAAGTGAGTCTGGTGGCCATCCTGGACGCGGATAAAGAGGGGTATCTGCGCTCAGAGACCTCACTGATCCAGATCATTGGGCGGGCGGCTCGCCACATTGAGGGCAAGGTGATCATGTATGCCGATACGATCACCCGCTCGATGGAGGCGGCCATCCGCGAGACGCAGCGCCGGCGCGATATTCAGATGGCCCACAACCTGCGCTACAACATCAAACCGCAGGGGATTGCCAAGGGGGTGCGCGATCTGACCGACCGGATTCGCAAGATGGCAGAAGAGCGCGGCGAGTATGTGGCGACGCCAACCACCGCCGCTGCGGTCGATCTGCCCCGCGATGAAGTACTGAAGTTAATCAAAGACCTGGAAAAGCAGATGAAGCAGGCCGCGAAAGAGCTGGCCTTCGAGAAGGCGGCTGCATTACGCGACCAGATCGTTGAGTTGCGCAAAACACTGGCGCTAAGTGAGTGAAAAATGGCCGTTCAAGTCTGGATCGGCGAGAAACCGGAACATCCCCAGGAACGCCGGGCAATCCTGGGGGTTGCCCAGGCACTCGAAAAACTTGAGGGCCTGTTTCTGATTCTGGCCAATTTCAGCGTCAATGGGCGCAGCATCGATCTGGTGATCATTAAACACGATGCGATTGTCATCATCGAACTCAAGCATTGCGACGGTCGGGTCATCGGGAGTGTCAACGGCCCCTGGATCGTCGAAGGGCGCAACGGCGAACAAAAACGGCTCAATCCCGGACGCAAAAATCCGTACAATCAGGTCATCTCCTACTTTCACGCGCTAACCAATTTTCTCAACGAGCATCGGCGGGAGTTCCTCTCGGAACAGAAGGCGAACGATGTTGACTTTCGCACCTGCAAGCGTCTGATTGTCATCGCGCCACGGATTGAAGAGGGTTCACAGCTCGATCTCGACTGGAAAGTGGAGGTGCGCGGGCTTGATGAGTTGCCTGCGTATATGATTACCGAGCGCTCTTCAGAGATTGAGCTGACCGAAGAGGAGATGCTGGCAATCCCGAAACTCCTTCACTGTACGCCGTGGGCTGAACTCAACGAGGTGGTGCAAGAGGAGCGGGCGGCACCGACATCCACACCGGCCCAGCCCTGGCCTGTGCGGATCAGGCAGGCCCTCCAGACCACGACCGGTCGGCTGGCGGTGGTCTTCGCATCAATAGCGCTCTTTCTGTTGCTCTTCTTGCTCTTCAGACCACCGGCTGCCATCCCGCGCCCCGACGCACCGCTCACGCTGATCGCCGGTACCCCGGCTGATAGCGCCATTCTGAGTTTCAACACGACCACGAGCTTTTGCCGCTGGAACACCTACCAACTGGTGGGCAAGCGCTGGGATAGCGCAGAACAGCGCTGGCAAAGCGTTGCGGTCGGCGAGGCAGCCACCGGCACTGCGCCCGACATCATTGTAGCGCTAGAGCAGATTGATGCCTGCGGCGACCGGATTGAGCTGACCTGGAGCATCCAGAACAACACCACCCGCCCGGTGAGTCTCCCTCTCCGCCACGACAACATCAAAATCAGCGACGGCCTGGGCAACGACTACCCGCTGGCCGACGGCGACTCGCGCCCGGCCATCATCAGCGCGTCACCCGGTACCCGCCAGCGTGGGATTGCCGTCGTGCGCCGACCACTGGCCGCCAACGCCAGCATCCTGCGCATCAATCTGGTCGAACAGCCCTTCGGCGAGGCCAGCTTCATTGTCGCGCTTCAGCCGTAACGGGTGGTTGGTCGCACAAATACACCACGGACACATCACCGTAGGGGCGGGTTTAGAACCCGCCCCTACGGAACGACCTCACCCCCGGTCCCGCTCCCGCAGCGCGCTATGCATTACCCACATGTCGCGCTGCGTTAGGCCGGGCTGCAAGCGCTCCCCATGGCAGCATCACATCCACCGCCGGCAGATACTAGCCGTAATCGCTAGTGCGCAGGGTGGACGTCTGCCCCACAGACTGATACAACGGCTATCACCGCTGCTCCTATCCGCTTCCCATTCGTGACGTGAGAGCCACGCGACAGCAGTGTAACGCGAATAGTGCCATGCGTCGCCCCTACGCATGTGTCGCCCCACGTCGCCCCCTGGAGTAGGGGCGGGTTCAAAACCCGTTCCGGGTTCAGGATCGGCCCCTCTATGTATTCCCCACATGGCACGCTGCGGTAGGCCGGGCTACAAGCGCTCCCCATGGCTGCTGGTGTGCAGGCTAGAAGCCTGCAACCACGCCCGCGACCGAAGCCCTGCGATGTTGCCTGGGGTTGCCGGCGATGATGTACTGTGTTGGTCAAAATGTGAGAGCGCGGATGGTCAAACCAGCCAGATATGCGCTGCACACCCGTCGTCTCCGTGACCCGCGAAGAAACCGCTGCCACTCGCTCGTGATCGCAAGCACGGCTGGCGCGGCAGCATGGCTGTCGCACGCCAAACTGTGCGCCACGGGTAATGTTGATCAGAAACGGTATCCCCGCTGAAACGTGATCCCACTGGGCGGAGAGCGGCAGGGTAACCGCTGCCACTCGCTCGTGATCGCAAGCACGGCTGGCGCGGCAGCGTGGCTGCCGCACGCCAAACCGTGCAACACGTGCATAACGAGCGGATACGGCAACCCATCCAGTACGTGATAGCACGGCTGGAGCGGCGCACTGCCACCGGGCCAGTCGCCCACAACAGCAACCATGGCGATCATATCCGCTGATACACATGTGGGTGTCACCAGTTGTAGGTAATACATAGCCTCCACTGGGGGGAGGAGCAGGAGGATCGTGCTATAGAACGTTTCTGATGGCGCTGACGCAGGTTCTGTGTCAGGCAAGATGATCGGGACGAGCGCACGAGTTTTACCTGCGACCGGCAGAGAGTCCGGTGTGCCGGGTCAGGTGGTGGGCGCACCGGAGACGCGATCTCCCAGGGAGTGGGTGGCGCTACCTGAGCCAGCAACGCCTGCGCAGTTGACGGCGCATCGGAGGTGTGCGCTCCCAGGGGGTGTGAGTAATCTCAATCAGCGTGGCTGATACGGAAGATGGAGTCTGCATTCCATACACTGCAATACGGGCAGTCGAATATGTAAAGGGTATCCGGACACCCATACTCGACTGAAGCACCAGAAAATCCCTGTACCCTCTACCATCTCTCGCCCCCCTTTCCCCTCCTCCCTCCTATCTTCTATCCTCATCCACTCTGCTCAGCTTGTGGTATTCTGATGCAAACAGGGTGAGAGGAGGTTGAAACATGCTAGAGAGCGTGGCGGTTCTGTATAACCCCTTGAGCGATGCTTCGATCAAACTATCGCGTGAACTTGCCGGCTGGCTTGTCGAACGGGGTGTGAAAACGACGTGCGGTGTATCGCAGGAGTTCCGCGATCAGCCACATCTGGTGGCAGACTGCGACTTGATGATCGCGCTGGGAGGTGATGGTACCGTCTTACGCGCAGCCCGCCTCTGCTTCCCACACAACATCCCGGTCTTGCCGGTGGCGCTTGGCCACCTCAGTTTTATGGCCGAAATTGGCCCTGATGAGGTGTATAGCGGTTGTGAACAGATTATGAACGGTGGCGGCTGGTTTGACGAACGGTCACTGGTACGAGCACAAGTCTGGCGAGGTGGTCAGAAACTCAGCCAGCACACTGCATTGAATGAGGTCGTGATCTCGCGGAGTGATCTCAGCCGGATTGTGAATGTCCACGTCACCATTGATGACAGCCCACTTACGACCTACCACGCCGATGGCGTGATCGTCGCCACCGCAACCGGTTCGACGGCCTATGCGCTGGCTGCTGGTGGCCCAATTGTCGATCCGCGTTCGCAGGCATTGGTGCTGGTACCAATTGCTGCACACCTGACTAATATTCCGTCGATGGTTTTACACGAAGACGCTGTTGTGACCATGCAGCTTCGTTCTCGCCACCATGCGTTGCTTGCAGTTGATGGACGAGAAAATATTGACCTGATAGAAGGTGATGAGGTGGTTGTCCGTCGTAGTCCGCAGGTCTGCACCTTTGTCAGGCTCCGTCCGAGTAATCAGTTTTATACCCAACTGGTGGCTCGTCTACGGCGTTCGTGATTGCAGAGGGTCGGCGGTACAGCAATGGCAATCTGTTGATACACCTGTATACATGAGGGGAATGAGCATATGCTGGCCTACACAGGCGCAACCGTAAGCGGGCGGATTAACGCCTCACCCGAAGCTCTCTGGGAGCTGGTGAGTGATGTTGAGCGTCATCCGCAAATTGCCGGGAGTGGTGAAGTTCAGGCGGTGACAATTCGCGATGGCCGACCGCTCAGGGTAGGGGCCGTCTTCGAGTCGCAGCAGTTTATGCGTGGTATTCATTATGTAACGGCCAATCGGGTCGTGATCTGGGAGCCACCGTACCGTTTTGCCTGGCGGGTTGGCTTGCCGAGTGCACCCGGTATCGCTCAAATCTGGAGCTTTACGTTGCAACCGGAAGCGAACGGTACTCGCGTTACCAACGGTGTTGCGCTAATCTATGTGTTACCGACGTTCTTTCCGTTCTCGCTTATCCGCAAGAAGCTGGCCCAGGGTTATGCAAATTCCATGCTGCCCACGCTCGACAATCTGGCCCGAATGGTGAACGCGCCGCCACCAACCGATATACAGGTTATCAATGAGCCACCCGCCGATCTGACGGCGATGCTGCCTCCGTTAATCGTGCCGGGCGCAACGATAGTGGCAGCACTGCTGGCGGCAGCAGCAGGTGGAATGGCCATCTGGCGACGCTGGCGCCGGTCGTGAAGACTGGCGTGTGCTGTAAGGGTAAAGGAGATAACAGCGAACGGCGAGGGTGGCGTAGCGCTCTACGCTACCCGGTGCCCTGAGGCGGCCTGGTGTTAGCGAGAGATGGTACCGGCGCAACTCTGTTGGTTTAGCGAAGCCCTGGAGGTGGAGGACGACACAGGTTGTTCTCTAGGTATATGCCGGGGTATTCACTCGCCTCCCCTGGTGAACGTTGAGGGCCAGACAGAATATACGAGCCAACACAACTTCTACAGCATCAGGAAGGACTGGATCATACTTCTGCTTTCCTTCACCCGCTATGCATGCTGGGACTGACAGAGTATATGAGCCAACACGACGTCTGCCCATCTCTCATGCAGACTTCTGCTCTATACTCTCCCGTGCGCTGAGCTATGCATTCCCATAACTCGGATACCGCATAGCTCGCGTGCGGGAGTGGGTCGGGGGTGGGAGCCGGTGAGTCGGCGGGTTACAACCCTGCCTCACTTCGTGGAAGCCCCTTCGGGGCTGGCCTGGCGGCGGGGAGTGGGGGCCGGGCGTGCTCGTGGATAGCCCCGCAGAGGCGTGCAGGTCATGAAACAGGGCTTCAGTCCTCACGACCGCAGGGCTGCCTGGCGGTGGGGAGCGGTACCGGGCGTGCTGTTGGATGGCTCCGGCAGGGTGTGCCGTCGGCGGGGACGCACTGATCGGCAGGTTGGATGGGGCAGCGGGGGCCATCGTGCCAGCCCGTGGGGCAGGCGTCCAGCCTGCGCACAGCGGCTACAGCGATCACCTGACGGGATGGCGGAGATGGCGGCACACGGGCTGGAAACCTACGCCACTGGGAGCGCTTACAGCCTGGCCTAACGCAGCAGGATGGCGTTGATCACCCGAGCATACGGTGTGCGTGACGTATGATGCACTGTATCCATTACGATGTGATATGAGGCATCACACCGGCTTCTGGGTGACATGTGGGTAATGCATAGGCGCGGGAGAGGGGCCGGGGATGAGGGTTTTGAGGCGCCCTTATGTCAAATCTTGATTGATACTGTGCATCGCTGCTGATGGTCTCATCGTGGATGATGGATGTTGCCTCACTCCAGGCAGCGGACTTCTCGCCTGCACTCGACCATCATCTATGTAACCATCACAGAACGAGGGTGGAAGGTGACTGAAAAGTGGGCTGGATGCCTGCTCCACAATCCGCGCTACCACATCATGCGCAGGCAGCTCATCACGGAATGGTCAAGCCAGATGGACGTACTCTGCACTCACGTCGTCCCCGTGACCCGCGGGGAAACCGCTGCGACCCGTCCCGGATCGTGAGCACGGCTGGTACGGCAGCGTGGCTGCCGCACCCAAACGATGCGCCACAGGCAATTCTATCTGGCAACGGTATTCTCACCGAAACACGAGACCACTGTGCGCAGAGCGGGGACACTGACTGTACCTTCCGCGCTCAGGGGTGGTAGCAAGGTGATCATCGGATCACAGGTTTTGCACGCCATGACACCAGATTTAATATTCAGCCCTATCTCCTGCCTGCGTTCGTATGTTTTGTCCGCCCTTGAAGGGGGTTTGGGAGAAGGGATCACTCTTTCAAATACCGATCAAACCACTCCAGGGTTCGTCGCATATGATCGGCGCGATGGCGTGGTTCGCCGCTACGAGTCAGTTCATGGCCCTCGCGCGGGTAACGCACCAGTTCAACCACTTTCTTCTGGCGGCGGAGAATGGCGAAGAGTTGTTCGGCTTCGCTGATCGGTACCCGGTAATCAAGCTCGCTATGCAAGAGCAAGAGTGGCGTTTTAATCTTGTGCGCGTGGGCCAATGGCGAATGATCCCACAGCTCCTCGTACAACTCCCAGGGAAAACCGCCAAATTCAATTTCGATCAGTTCATGGGCGTCACTGGTGCTGTGTTGGGTGAGAAGATTGTAGACCCCACGGGCAGCCACAGCACAGGCGAAACGATCATCGTGCCCGATCAGCCAGGCCGTCATATAGCCACCATACGACCCGCCGGTCACTCCGATCCGTTCGGGATCAATATAGCCACGAGCAACCAGGGCATCAATCCCGGCCAGAATATCAGGGGCATCCGCTTCACCCCAGTTCCCCCGGATCGCGTCACGCCATAGCTCACCATAGCCCTCACTGCCGCGGGGATTGCAGAAGAAGACGACATAGCCACGGGCAGCAGCGACCTGCCACTCGTGCCACATCGAACGGAAACCCGGCCCCCACATAACATGTGGGCCGCCGTGAATGTAGACGGCCAGCGGATAGCGCTGCGCCGGATCGAAATCGGGTGGATGGAGCGTCCAACCCTGCACTTCACTGCCATCGGGTGCGAGATAGGTTATTTCTTCAATCGGCACAATAATGCGCTGGCTCAGTAAGCGCTCGTTGATAGCGGTCAGACGCCGTTCCTGACCGTCAGCGCCACGCACGAAGAGATCGCACGGATTGTCGGCACTTCCGGTGATAAATGCTATTGTGCCATCGCGCCCGACATCGAATTCGCTGACGATCCGCGGCCCACCGACCAGCGTTGCGCCATTACGATAAGTTGGTGTTCCCGGTAGTCCTATCTGATAGACATGGGCATCGCCGCGCCAGCCTGCACTGAACAACACCCCCTGGCCATCGGGTTGCCAGTGAAATTGTTCCACATTCAGATCGGTATGCGCCGTAAGGTCGTGCGGTTCGCCACCGGTAGCCGGAATAATCGCCACCCGTTTTCCCTCACCGAGGAGGCGCGACTCGTTCAAGCGCAGAAACGCGATCTGAGTGCCATCAGGGGATGGGCGCGGATCAAAATAGGAAAAACCGCTACTGGTTAACGGGTGTGGCGACGAGCCATCGAGTGGAACGCGCATCACATCGTAATAGGCAAAGAGCGAGTCGGCTTCGGGATCGCGGGTTGCCGTGCTCAGGAGCGCATTGCCTGCCGGCATCCAGACCGGTGCGCTGTAGTGGATGTCACCGGAGGTTAGCCGGCGCAGTGTTGATGGCTGATCATCATCAGTAACTTCAACGAGGTAAATATGGCGGCGACGATCATCAAAATAACTGGTACCACTGCGATAGGGAAGTTTGGTAATCACACGCGGATCAACGCGCATTTCTTCTTCGTACTGGCGCTGCTCGCGACTGCGACGTGCTTCCCAGGCGTCGGCTGGTGGTGGTGGCGTTTCACCGGCATCTTCACGAGCCTGCTCTTCAGCATTTACCGGCGCCAAAAACGCGATATATCGTCCATCAGGACTCCATGCCGGATCGCTCGCTCCGTTGGGATGCGAGGTTATCTGGCGTGCCTCACCACCATCGACCGGGATGATATAAATCTGCCCTCGTTCATCGTCGCGGTTCGAGACAAATGCAATCCAGCGCCCATCAGGACTCCAGCGTGGCTGGCGATCTTGTTTACCGCGAGTGAAGCGACGTAATTGACCACCATCGGTAGCAACTAGCACAATGTGCCGCCGATAGTCATTACCAATTCGATCCGCCGTCACCCACACGACCGCCACGTACCGTCCGTCGGGACTGAGCCGGGGGTCTTCCAGCCAGCCTAATTCGTAGAGATCGTCAATGGTAAAGCGACCAGGGGGTTGGTTTGTCATAACTCGGCCCCATGAATTATCAAGCGGGTACACAGACCTTGCTATTGTAACACACTTCTCATTGATCGGCGTTTGAGATTTTTGCTAGAAAGTATAGAATAACATGATAAACCTTGACACTTTAGTAATGATCAATTATAATTCTACGATAGCAAGAGTAATTAAAGTAATTATTCAATGTTTCTCGTATGATCTGTTGGCATAGAACAGATTGATGATGAAAGGATTACACCGGTGAGCACGCCAGATCAAAAGACACCACTTGCAGTGCTCCTCTTCCACGCTGCTATGCAGCAGCGTCTGTCACTGGCTGATTTTGCTGAGAAGCTAGATCTCAGCGTAGCAACCCTGCGTTCATACCTGTTTGAGGCTGGAAAACGCACGCGAATTCGCAGCAAAACGCTTGAACAAATGGCAGAAGTCCTAAATATGTCGGCCAGCGAAGTTCGTGAACGTGCTGAGCTGTTGCCATACGCTGGACAACCTTTTAGTGAGTGGTTGAAACATCAGATGCAGAATCGGTTCACGCGCGCAGGTCTGTGTGCGGCAACGCGCATCAGCGATAGCGCCATGAAAAACTATCTGATGGGTCACACCACACCCGATCCCGACAACGCGATGCGTCTGGCCGAAGTCCTGGAGGCAAATTCTCTGGAAGTTGCCTACCTGATCATTGCTACTGAATTGAGCCAGCGTGGGGTGGAGTTGCCATCGGCACTGCCACCGGCGGTTGAAACTGCTCCGGTCACCACGGCGCAACCTGAAATGAAGGCTGAACCTGCTACTGTACAATCTGAAACCGTATCGTCACCAGCCGTCGACGGGATGAGCAGTGAGACGATTGTCAATGCGTACACCGAACAGCGCTTACTGAATCTGTGGCGACGACTGCATCCCCAGGGCCGCCGGGCCACACTTACCTACATTGCCTCGCTGTTAGCGGAAGAATTGATGTAGCACGTAACACCAGCCAGTGCACGATACCGAATGTGACGGGTTATCGCCAAACGGTGTGTTCCCGTCGCATTTGTGTTGTTTCGGTGTTGTTGGTTGGGCATGCGCACAACACGACCCGTGCACAATCCCTCCTGGCTATCCGGTAGTAGCGACACATATATGCCCTTGTCCAGCAGTAAATAATGAGTGCGGGAGCATAGCTTCCGCACTCACTCTAACGTGTGAGCTTTTCGGCAGTAGATTGATCCACGCCAGGCCGGGTTTATTGCTGAACGGGCAGATCGATTACTTCAATGTTCTCCAAACCGCCGTAGATCGTCCACCAGGGTTTGGCTCCCTGAGCCAGCGTCTCATTCAGAGCCGTAATATTGGCAACCCCGCGATCCTCCAGCCATGCTTCGAGCGCCCCCAGTCCTTGCTGGGCATAGACCGGGATGCCATCCTGCCAGGTGGCCCGACCACACAACACCCCCGCGAAAGGTGTCCCGGCCTCGGCAGCCAGCTCAAGCGTCTCGCGGAAGACCTCGTCGGAAACGCCGGCACTGAGATAGATAAACGGCTTGTGCGCTGCATCGGCAGCCTGGCGGAAGAACTCTTTAGCCTCTTCGCGGCTATACGCTTTCTGGCCGCTGAACACGCGCATCCCTTCGACAAACTTGACATTCACCGGCACTTCGACCTTCAACACATCAACCCCATAGCGCGGCTTTGAGAACTCGGCCATATAGGCGGTCACATACTTCGGCTTCACCAGGGCAAACTCGAAGCTCTTCTCATCGCCCACGGCATCATCATACGCAATTGGCTCAAGGAAGAAAGGAATATCATTTGCCGCACACTCTGCACCAATCCGCTCGATGAAGGCATGCTTTACCTCATTGATAGCGGCATCATCGAAGGGATTGTAGTAGAGCAGAATCTTGATCGCGTCGGCGCCAGCCTCTTTCAAGCGCCGCACACTCCAGACATCGAGCAGGTCGGGCAGCCGGCCACGCACCGAGGCATCATAACCGGTCTTCTCATAGGCCAGCAGCACACCGGTACCAGGGGCACGCTGGGCAATAGCGGGCAAACCATACTCCGGATCCATCAAAATGGCGCTGGCATACTGGGTCAAAATGCGGGTCACAGCCGTTTTAAATACCGTCAAATCTTCATTCGTTGCCTCAGCACCGCGAGCTTTCGCAATCGCCTTCTTCAACGAACCCCGCTGATCCATCGCTGCGGCAGCAATAATGCCATTAGCGTCTGCGCAAGCCTGGATTCCGTTAAATTTGCCTCGCGTCATCTGTACTTTAGCCATGAGTCAACTCCTTAGCTCAAACAATCGGGCAGCAACCGGTAGCAGATGTCAGGTGTGTATAACTCCCGGTGCGGAACGACAGCAATACCATGATGAGTTATCAAAGCGCTAACACCCCTATTATACCCGATCCACTTCCAACGCCGTTAAAATATGGTACAATCGATATGTGTTCCCCAAACAATGATGGGATATTTGATACGGGGAGGCTATATGAAGCGGATTATTGGTGGATTCGCCTTTCTCCTGGGGTTGATCATTGGCCTTATCGGAGGAGCAGCTCTGCTCGCTTACGCATATCAGGCAGCCGGGTTGTATCCACCCGACGATGCCACGATCAAATTTATCGCCCGTGAGCGAGGCTGGCTGCGTGATGATGTGTAGGGCTGGTCGTTAATGCGGTAAAGGCTTCTGTCTTCACCGCAAGGTTATCGCAAAGCGAGAGGGATCACTTCCACCCGAATGGTGGCATGCGCACAAGGAGGTGCAATTTGGACAAGATTTGGTTGTCGTATTACGAGCCAGGTGTTCCGCCTACACTGACGTATCCTTCGATTACGCTCAGTGATATGCTGAACAACACTGCCAAAACGTATGCCGACCACACCGCTACCAATTTCGTCTTGCGCTACTTGCTCGGTGGTCGCTTCACGGTTGGCGGGAAGCTTACCTATCGACAGTTGAACGAAAAAGTTGATCGGATGGCAACGGCGCTCTACCAGCTTGGGGTACGTAAAGGGGATCGGGTGGCGGTGATGTTGCCCAATTCGCCGCACTACATTATCACCTTCTTTGCCTGTATGCGGTTAGGGGCCATCGTTGTCAATACCAATCCGACGTACACCGGGCGCGAGTTGCAGCATCAGTTGCACGATTCGGGTGCCGAGACGATTGTGTTGCTCAATATCTTCTGGCCCCGGCTGCGCGAAGTGCGTGCCGAGACGCCGGTAAAGCGGGTGATCGTTGCCCACGTCTTCGATACCCTGGGCTTCCCATCCAATTTGCTGGTGAAGAGTGCGCAAAGGAAAACTCCGGAGTGGGTTGATGTGATGCCAGAGCAGGATATCTTCTTCTTCCAACACCTGCTTGAGAAGTATGGCCCAACCCCACCGCAGGTTAGTGTAACCCCTGATGATACTGCGCTCTTCCAATACACCGGTGGTACTACCGGCCTGCCCAAGGCCGCGATGTTGACCCATCGCAATCTGATCGCCAATACGGTACAGATTGCCGCATGGCTGACCCGCGGCGAACCTGGTGGTGAGAAGATGATGGCCGCCATCCCCTTCTTCCATGTGTATGGGATGACGGTGGCGATGATCTATAGCATCCATATGGGTGCTGAGATCGTGATTGTACCTAGCCCACGCCCAATCGATAATGTGATGAACGTGATCCAGCACGAACGCTGTACGCTCTTCCCTGGGGTGCCGGCAATGTATATCGGCATTATCAATCACCCCAAGGTGAATGAATACAATTTGCGTAGCGTGAAGGCATGTCTCAGCGGCTCGGCTCCATTGCCCATGGAGGTGCAGGAGAAGTTCGGTCAGTTGACCGGTGGCCGCCTTGTCGAAGGGTTTGGGATGACCGAGGCTAGCCCAGTAACCCACTGTAACCCGGTCTTTGGTGAGCGCCGGGCCGGTAGTATTGGTATTCCGATCCCCGACACCGAGGCAAAGGTAATTAATCTCGATACCGGTCAGGAGATCCCACCGGGCAGCGAGGAAACTGGCGAGCTGTGCGTTCGTGGGCCGCAGGTGATGAAGGGATACTGGCAGCGCCCCGAAGAGACTGCTCAGACCATCGATGCCGATGGCTGGCTGCATACCGGTGACATCGCTCGGGTTGACAAGGACGGCTACTTCTATATCGTTGATCGCAAGAAGGATATGATCAACGTCGGTGGCCTTAAGGTGCTACCCCGCGATGTCGAGGAAGTCCTCTTCATGCACCCCAAGGTGATGGAGGCCGTCGTTGTTGGTATTCCGCATCCCCAGCGGGGTGATGATACGGTGAAGGCTTTTATCGTGCCGAAACCAGGTGAAAATCCCACACCTGAAGAGATCAAGGAGTTCTGCAAGTTGCATCTTGCGCCGTATAAGGTGCCACGCGAGGTTGAGTTCCGCAGCGAATTGCCGAAGACGCTGGTCGGTAAGGTGCTGCGCCGGGTGCTGGTCGAAGAAGAGAAGGCGAAGCAGAAGGCGGCAATGGCAACTACGTAAGTGAGAGCCGGTCATGCACGGAGAGGCGGGTTTGGAACCCGTCTCTCCGTATGTGCGCTGGGGTGATATATCAAATCTGGTGTTGGATATGGCACCCTATCCAACTATACCAAATCGTCATGATATTATCGCAACATCGTCCTATCCTGTAGGACGGGATCCGGGCTGATGCGGAGGATAGGACGATGTATCGGGCGATGCCGGTCATTCAGGAATCAGCACAGGAGCTGAACGCACGGATGTAGCGGGAACGGCACGGACAGAAACGGCAGCGATTGCAGATGCTGTACCTAATTACCAGTGGCCAGGCGCGGACCCGCCCGGCGCTGGCGCCACGCTTGGGCGTGAACCGCGAAACGGTCGGCGACTGGCTGCGGCTGGATGCAGATGGCGGACTGAGTGCGCTGCTGACGATCCGGACCCAGCCCGGCAAAGCACCCACCATTCCCCCGGCAGTGCTGGACGACCTCCGTGAGCGGTTGCGTTAACCGGACGAGATGGCATCCTATGAAGAGATACGGGTCGTTGGCGACGCAGCACGGCATTTAGATGCGCTACACGGCGGTTGCCAATGTTGTGCACCGCAAGCTGAAGACCTGCCCTCAGGTGGTGCGCCCCCGGCATATAAAAACCCTGATGCTGACGCGGCGTTCAAAGCCACGCTGACGGTTCAGGCCC
>NZ_DAOUBI010000039.1:0-25869 GCF_034432675.1 Chloroflexus sp.
CGCGTGTCGTGCAGTTTGGAGTGCGGCAGCCATGCTGCCGCACCAGCCGTGCTCACGATCCGGCGCGTGGCATACGGTTCCCCATCCTGGTCACGAGGGTGCTGAATGTGCTCGTGCCGATCATCGAGTTGGTCAGGCATGCATGCGATCCCTGCGCGTAGACGTTTGGTTGTACCAGGTTCGTGCCTGCATATCGGCGGCTACGGCCAACCCCTGCCGGCGGTGGCGATGATGCCGGCACGCGGGCTGGCAGTCCGCGCCACGGGGAGCGCTTGCAGCCCGGCCTAACGCAGCGTGACATGTGGGTAATGCATAGGGAGACACAGCCGGGAGCGCACGCCTCCGGCGCACTCCCTGAACAGTGGTAATGTAGCGACGCACTGCCTTGCGCCTCTCCTCGTGACCTGCAGGCGTGTGTTAGGAGAACAGTGCCGCTCATCGCAACACCGATTGAGCAACAGCATACCTGTATGCCTGCTCGGCAATTGGTGCCAGGTTCTCCCAGCGTAGCCGTTGGGCAGCGGCCAGCGCAGCCATCCGCAAACGTGTGCGTGCTGCCTCATCGGCTAGCAGATGAAGCGTAGCTGCTGCCAGTGCCGATGCATCACCTGGTGGGACGAGCAATCCTGCATCAGGTGCAAGGTAATCGCGGGCAGTTCCAACATCACTCGCTACGATTGGCAACCCGGCTGCCAGCAGTTCGACCAGTTTCGCCATCCCGCGCGCCCGGTTGATCAGCGTGTCACGAATCGGGGCCAACGCCACATCAGCCCCGGCCAGAATGGCCGGAATAGCTGCTGGCTCCTGCCAGCCCCGATAATCGATCATGTCGGCCCACCCCTGATCGGCAGCAAGTGCCAGGAGTTGCTGTTCTTCACCCCGTTCTCCCTTACCGACCAGCATCAGACGGGTATCAGGCCGGCTACGCTGAATAATTGCCAGCGCTGTTACCACTTCCGCCAGATCGAGTTCCCAAAAACGGGTGTAGAGAACGATGGTCGGTTGCGATGATGGTGATCGGGAAGGCGCTTCAACATGCGGTGCACCGTTCGGCAGGTAGAAGACACGTTCGGGTGGTACGCCCATCGCCCAAATCAATGTCTCCAATGTGTGAGACACAACCGTGACCGCATTCGCTCGTCGCGGTAGATCGCGCTCTTGCCATGCAAAGAGGGCTTTAGCCGGTGGTGGATAGGGTAACAGATCATTCCAGCCCCCTAGACCTTCCCAATCGTCACAATCAACCACCAGCGGCATACGACCACGCGCCAGAACCGCTAAGCCGCCGAACCCCTTAGGCTTGAAAAGATGCATCACATCGGGTTGAGTCCGTCGTGCCCATTGCCACAGGGCCACGGTGTGCCAGATGGCTGCCGCCAGACCGCCAATCGGTGGGGTCGCAGTATGCACAACCATTACCCCACCGGTGTAGCGTGCCGTACCACCATCGGCAGGATTATGGATCGGGGGCGCAACAATCGTAACGATGTGCCCGCGTTGCTGCAAGGCTTGCGCGAGGGGCAGCATGCGGGCAAGTAATGTGCCCTTCGGCCTGATGCCGAAGGGCGCAATCATAGTGACTCGCATTAGCGACCAGCGCGAATAATGTCCATCATCTCGTCAACTCGCGTGACCTTAACCCGTGGTCGGCCCTGAGCTGCACCCTGTGCCGTCTCATAGGCATCGAGCCGTTGCCAGTCGGCGTAGGTCACGAAATCGACCCCCCGTGAACGAAGCAAATCGGCAATATCATCACTTTCTGGCGCACCAGGTAGAGTGGGAAGATCGGCCAGCATGCTATTGACAGTTGCCACTGCGTCAGGCTTGTTGGTACCGATGACCCCCGACGGCCCACGCTTAATCCAACCGACCACATATTCACCGGGAACTGTCTCACCGTTTGTACCATTCAGCACACGCCCATCACGATTGGGGATCGTACCACTTGCTTCATCAAATGGCACATCAGGGAGCGGTTCACCACGATAACCAACCGAACGCAATACCATCCCGCAGCTCAATTCCTCGGTTACGCCGGTTCCTTTCGGGCGCAAACTGCCATCAGCAGCCTGTACCAGTCGGTTGCGCTCGATAGTGACACCCGTCACCCGTCCATCCACACCGTGAATTGCGATTGGTGAAACCAGGAAGCGCATCACAATCCGGCGTGGCGCACCGGTGTCGCCACGAGCTGCATATGTGCGCAGCAACTCAACATTCTTTGCCGCAGTCTTGTCTTCGGCCAGTGCTGCTTCACTCAGGGGATCGAGTTCGAGGTCTGCCGGATCGACAATCACGTCCACTCCACGCAACTCGCCAAACTCTTTCAGTTCGGGATTGGTGAATGCGGCCTGCGCCGGGCCACGCCGACCGAGCATCACTACTTCGCGCACCTTGCTTTGGCGCAGCGCTGCCAGCGCATGATCGGCAATGTCGGTCTTTGCCAGATCATCGGGATCGCTGACCAGAATGCGGGTTACGTCCATCGCCACATTCCCATTGCCAACGACAACGACCCGCTCAACGTTCAAATCTACTTCCAGATCGCGATAATCGGGTCGTCCGTTGTACCAGCCCACGAATGCGGTTGCCGGCATACTGCCAAACAGGTCTTCGCCGGGAATGCCCATCCGCCGGTCTGATTGGGCACCGACTGCATACACGATTTGATCGTAACGGGCGCGCAGATCGGCATGGGTAATGTCCACGCCAAAGATCACATTACCAAAGTAGCGCACGCTGCTATGCGCTGCCAGTTTATCGTAAATGCGGGTTACTGCTTTAATGGATTGGTGATCAGGAGCCACTCCCTCGCGTACCAGGCCGTAAGGGGTGGGAAAGCGGTTAAAGATATCGATCTGGCAAACGAGATTTTTTTGTTTGAGTAGCGCTTCAACGGTGTAAAAACCGGCAGGACCGGCGCCGATAATTGCAACACGCAGTGGGCGCTGGGCGCTTCCCAAGGGTTCACTCACGGTGCACTCCTTTGCTGTCGTTTTGGTTTGCCCGATAATCCGTTTGTGATTTACAGCACAGATTGACCGAAATGTACCATGCCTGTTGCGTTGTGTCAAACGATTATGGTGAGTGTATGTGGGCCG
Source organism: Chloroflexus sp. (assembly GCF_034432675.1). Taxonomy (GTDB): domain Bacteria; phylum Chloroflexota; class Chloroflexia; order Chloroflexales; family Chloroflexaceae; genus Chloroflexus. Next base: position 3,102 of record NZ_DAOUBI010000039.1, read on the forward strand.
GTGATAACGATTGTGCTGCCCGTTCAAACCACACAAGATAGGCGATTCTGAAGGGCAAGATTGCTACACGCGCCGGCGTGTGTATGCCATGAGCAGGTACCGTGTGGGTTATCATTCGGGTCAGGATGTTCAGATCAAATCTCGATAGATCGTATCATCACAGTTGAGGCTTCCCGGATGCCCTGCAACAGCCGGTATCGCTCCGGCAGTGTGTATCACTGCGTGATGTCGAATCTGGTTTAGTCATGGCACGCGGTCTCCCGTCACGCTCGTGCTGAACCATTGAGCAATCCATCGTGGTAGCCAAACCTGAGAACGTGCGCCTCCGGCTCGCTTCTTACCTGCATCGGCCTCCAGTGCCTAGGAACACGATCCTCCGACTTGCTCCTTACCTGCATCGGCCACCGGACCTGGGAGCAACCTGCGAGCGTGCGCCTCCGGCGTGCTCCCTACCTTCTCCAGCCCACCGTGCCTGCATACCGCGAGGTATCGCACCCCTAAACCAGCGCACTACAGCGGGAGCCATCCATCATGCCGGCACTGCACCCGAACGTGACTGCCAGTGAACGTTTGTGGTACGCCTTTGATGACCAACCAGTAGACCGTCAGTGGTAAGTGTGATGTTTAGCACCGGCCTGACAATCTGAATGATGCACAGTGTCAGTCAAGATTTGGTATGACACCCTCATCCATTTTGTAATGTGCATACACGATTGTCAGTCCATCAATCTGAAGATTGTAATCTGCCTTCTCATGGTATTCCGGGCTTCGATGTGCTATCATTTTCTGGAAACCCGGTTGGTAGGCAGATCGTACATCATGTCGAGATGAGTTCTTTGGGCAGGATCAGAAATAAGTCCTGCGTTCAACAGGTTGCCGTCCCCAAAGCGACAGGGTATACGCTGAGTGCACCAACGACATTACTGTTCATTTGTTCCAGGGCTATACAGTTGTTGGCTAAGAACGATCAGATTGTTGTATCCGGTTTGTTGCCTGTGTCCACGAATTACTTCATCTATTCGTTGATAGTCTCACCATGACAGAAAGGACAACCGATGATGAATGATCCACAGCGCCCGGAAGAGTACGGTAGCTATCAACCTGGTCAGCCACCCTACCAGCAGCAGCCCTACCAACCCTATCAGCTTCAATACCAGCAAGTACCTGGAGTACAGGAACATCCCTCTGAAGTCATGGTCATTGCGATTATGGCGATTGTTGATGCGGTGATCAGCGGTCTGGCCGGTTTGGGCTGGATAGTCACTATTTGCGGGATTCCACTCGGTATCTATTCAATTATCGTAGCGGCGGTGGCCGGTACGTATGCCTACAGGCTGCTGAGTCGTCCGCTACAGCCGCTACAGCCGAACAAGACGCTGGCAATTATGCAAATCGTCAATATCATCGCTGGTAATGTCTTTTCGCTGGCATTTGGGATTATTAGCCTGGTGTTGTATGATCAGCCGAAGGTGCGGGCCTATTTTGCCTATCGGAATGGTCAGCCAGTCTCACCACAGCAGTACCAGCCGCCACCATTTTAGAGGTCGAGGTGTCCGTGTCGCGTACCTGGCGTGCGGCAACGTAACTACCGCACGCACCGACCGTCCTTAATTACGCAAAGCGCAGTGGCTGCGCTTGCCCGTTGCTGATCGCTGTCTGCCAATCCTTCAGAACACTTCGTCTTTGTCTGTGGTTTGCCAGATTTGCGCACCGGTGGCCGGCAAATTTCCAATATCCAGCATCCCGTTGCGCACAACCGTCTCGCCACCGCTGAAGAGTTCACGCAGGTGAACCCCATCAGCCAGCCCGCCGTGACGCACCGGCAGCAGGCGTTGCCCATCATCACTGCGCCGTACCACAATGATCATGCGTTCCTCAGGTGCTTCGCGCTGGAAGGCAATCGTTTCCCCGTTTGCGTAGAGCTGCTGAAAACCGCCCCAGCGCAACGCCGGCGACTGACGCCGTAAGCGTGCCAGCCGTTGCACGAACGCCCGCAGGTCGTGATCCCACTCTCGTTCGTCCCACGGCATCGGTCGCCGACAATCAGGATCACCGCCGCCCGTTAGCCCAATTTCGTCACCGTAGTAGATACACGGCACCCCCGGATAGCAGAAGAGTAACGTCATCGCTACCCGCACTCGCGCCAGATCATCGCCTACGATTGTTCGTAGACGCGGGGTGTCATGACTTCCCAACAGGTTGAATTGCTGACTGGCGATCTGCCACGGTATCGCTGCCCGAAATGCCGTCCATTGCGCAACGACCGTCTCGGTTGCAATCGGTCGTGGATCGGCTTCAGGCCGCTGCGGATTGAACTCAAACCCTCCCAACCAGCGCCAGATGGGAAAGGTGAAGCCTTGATAGTTCATCGTGGCATCAAGCTCTTCACCTTGCAGATGGGGAGTACCGTCGAAGAAATGTTCACCCAGCAGATAGGCTTCCGGTTGCTCTGCCTTCACTGCCCGCCGAATCCCACGTCCAATCTTGTGTCCAAGGTTGTCTGTCCCCAACCGCCCCAGCATATTGGCAACATCAATCCGCCAGCCGTCGATCCGATAGGGTGGCCGCAACCAGTAGCGCATAATCGCATCCTGGCCTGCGTACATCACGTCGCGGAGGTGGACACTCCGGTAATTGAGTTTGGGTAGGGTCTTGACCCCCAGCCAGCTTTCGTAGTCGTCGGGATGACGACGGAACATGAAGAACTCGGCTGTTGGTGCTCGTGGGTCGGCCTGGGCAGCGACAAACCACGGGTGGGTCACCCCACAATGATTCGGTACGATGTCAAGCACCAGCTTCATGGCTCGCTCGTCGAGCACCTCGCGCAAGAGGAGTAACCCTGCTTCACCTCCTAGGTGTGGGTCAATACTGGTATAGTCCTCGACATCGTATTTGTGGTTCGATGGTGCCCGGAAGATGGGATTGAGATACAGTGCCGACACACCCAGATCGGTCAGATAATCGATGCGCTGCGCGATCCCTTGCAAATCACCACCGTAGAACTCTATCGATCCGGTCGCCCGGTTGGGCCGTTCATCCCAGCGGCGCACAACAACCGGTCGTCCGTGACAGAGATATGCACCATCGCGGACATTATTTGTCGGGTCGCCATCGGCAAACCGATCTGGAAAAATCTGGTAGAAGACCGCATCACGTACCCAGGTTGGCGCGTGATAGTTGGCCAGTACCACGAAATCATTTGCGTCGGTGGGGTAGTGACGGGTGATACCACCGGCACTGTACCAGCGCAAACCGTCGTCTGCGCGGATCAGGAAGCGGTAATTGGTGCGAATCATGCGGATTGGTAGCTCACCTTCCCACCACCGGCATACTCCGCGCACGCCCAGATCGCGTAGTGGTACAAACTGCTGTTCCCCATCCGGGCATGTACGGAGAAAGACCCCACTCACCGGTGCGTCTGCGGCCATACGGAACCGAAATACTGCTGTGTCACCTGGGCGGCCACTGAAGCGCAGATACCTCGGTGATCCATCGTGATGAAGACTGGCTTCCCAGTTTACAGCGCTCATGCCAGGTTCTCCAGTGCGGCAATCGCTGCCTCTAAGCGCGAGAGACTCCGTTCGCGTCCTACCCCGGCGAGCGTATCAAACAGTGGTGGTGCCACGCTGCGCCCGGTAATGGCGACGCGAATCGCCCCGAAGAGCGGCCCCGGCTTCATCTGCAATTGTTCACAGAGGGCGCGCAGCGTTGTCTCCAGCGCGGGTGGTGTCCAATCGGTTTGCTGACTCAGGGCTTCGTGTGCAGCCCGCAGCAAGGCGACGGTTTGCGCCGCGTCGTACTTCTTTGGAATCAGATCGGCAGGGTTATACGTCTCGCCGGGTACCACATCCTGGTAGAAGAAGGCCAGCAGATCAGGCGCTTCCTGCAACTCTTCCAGCCGCTCGTGAATCAACGGAATCAACCTGATAAGATACGAGCGTTCCGTCTCACTTGCCGGATCGCCGATCAGGCCCGCTCGTTGCATGAACGGCAGCACACGCTCGGCCAACTGCTCTGTCGTCAGTTTACGGATGTAGATACCGTTCATGTCGCGCAGCTTCTCAGGGTTCCAGCGCGCCGGCGAGGGTTGTATTCGCTCAAGCGTGAAACGCGCAATCAGCTCATCGCGCGTCATAATTTCGGTCACGCCATCGTAGCTCCATCCCTGCAAGGCGAGATAGTTGAAGATTGTCTCCGGCAGGTAGCCACGCTCACGGAATCGCTGTGTCGCCACATCGTCTTTGCGCTTCGACAACTTGCCACGGCCATCTTGCCGCAGAATCGCCGGCAGATGGGCAAAGACCGGGCGCGGCCAGCCGAAGAAGTCGTAAAGCAGAACGTGGTACGGGGTACTGGGTACCCACTCTTCGCCACGCATAACGTGAGTGATCTTCATCAAGTGATCATCGACCAGATGGGCGAAGTGATAGACCGGCATTCTGGTCGATTTGATCAACACAATGTCTTGCAACTGATTATTCTGCACCACAATCTCGTCACCACCGCGGATCAGATCGCGAAAGCGCGTTTCGCCTTCGAGTGGCGTTTTGAGCCGGATGGTGTAAGGCTTGCCATTGGCCGCCTCTTCACGTTGGCGCTCAAGTGGCCAGTCACGCTCCGGGCCACGAAAGCGAAATGCTTTGATCCCGGCAGTTTCCGCTGCGGCCCGCATCTGGGCCAGTTCTTCTTCGGTGGTAAACGACATGTAGGCGAGACCGGCTTCCAGAAGTTGGTTGATGAATGGCTGATAGATTCCCTGCTCAAACCGTTCTGATTGCACGTAAGGACCGTAAGGGCCACCCACATCTGGCCCTTCGTCCCAATCAATACCCACCCACCGGAGTGAGGCGCTAATGTCGTCAGCCGCGCCGGGCACGAAACGCTTTTCGTCGGTATCTTCGATCCGTAGAATAAATTGCCCCCCGTAGTGGCGGGCACAGAGCCAGTTGAAAAGGGCAGTGCGTACACCGCCAATGTGCAAACTACCGGTTGGGCTGGGTGCAAAGCGCACCCGCACCGGCCCTTCGATGGAACTCATAGAATGCTCCTTGTTGTGATAGGTTAGCTCTCTGCGCTGTACGTGCTGTGGTGTCTGCTCGCAATGTTTGTTTCTGGTTTATTGACCAATATCCTCTCAACGACACCGTCTGCGTAGATTTCTACCCACTCAGTACAACCATATCGTCGCGATGGACGACCTCCGGCCCATAATCATACCCTAAAACGGAAACGATCTGTGATGAACGGAGACCGGCAATCATACGGAGATCGCTGGATCGGTACTGGGTCAAGCCACGCGCTATCTCACGCCCATCGCGGGCAAAGATACGCACAGTTTGCCCGCGGTCAAACTCACCATTTACCTCGCAAATACCCGCGGCCAGCAGACTCTTGCCGTGTCGGGTCAGCGCAGTTGTTGCGCCTTCATCCACCACAATGCGCGAATGACGAACCGTTTCGGCCAGTATCCACCGCTGTCGCGCATCGGGGTGGGTTGTGGTAGCCGGGAAGAAAGTTCCGATGCGTTCACCATTCGCCACCCGTACAATCACATCTGGCTCATGACCGGCTGCAATCACCACGGCTACGCCCGAACGGGTAGCCAGATCGGCAGCCTGAATCTTTGTCTGCATGCCGCCGGTGCCACGGTGGGTACCGCTGCCACCGGCCATCGCCCAGACACGTTCGTCAATAACTGGTATTTCACGAATCAGTTCCGCGTTTGGATCACTGCGTGGATCGGCGCTGTACACCCCAGCAATGTCTGTCAAAATTAAGAGCAGGTCAGCGTCGATCAAGCCGGCCACCAGCGCAGAGAGGTTATCGTTGTCGCCCACCCGAATCTCGGCAGTGACAACAGCATCGTTTTCGTTGATGATTGGCACGATCCCCTGCTCCAGGCAAAGGGTGAGCGTATTACGGGCATTGAGGTAGCGCCGCCGGTCGCGCAGGTCGTCACGGGTGAGCAGGGCTTGCGCAACCTGTAAACCGTACAACTCAAAGATTTGTTCGTAAATGTGCATCAGGCGACTCTGACCGACCGCAGCAAAGACCTGCTTCAGGGGAATATTGCTGCGGTGATGAGGATTGACTCCCAGTCGTTCTTTGCCTGCGGCAACAGCCCCTGATGAGACGAGGACGACTTCGTGACCGGCATCTTTCAAACGAACGATTTGGCGGGCCAGTTCGACAAAGTAAGGGCGATGGAGGCGATCTGTGCCCGCCGTCAAGACGCTTGTGCCTAGTTTGACAACGAATCGGCTCATAATCTGTACTGCTCTACATTCGCTGCTTTGTAACAATGAGGGCGAGTTCATACTCGCCCCGTTGTCTGCCAGAAGGTTGTATGGCTTTCGTTTCCTGCCTGTATCGGATGTCACCGGCGTGCGCAACGATGCTCTTATACCGCTATGCCTAGCTCGGCCAGTCGGGCCGGCGTTGGATCACCGGCAGCATCCCAGCCGTGACGGGCATAATATTCGGCCAGGAGCTGTTCCAACGGTGGGGTGTGGCCGGCAGTTGGGCCACTACTCAATGCCTCGCGCAGGTAACGATCTGGAAGCGTGTCCTGACTGTTACTGGCGTAGCGACGGGTAAAGAGCCGGTCGAGGGTGACGATCCGCTCCCCGATTCGTACCAGATCGGCGCCGGATATAGTGCGACCACTGACTGCACCGAGGAGAGCAATCAATTCACCGGGTGTAATCTGATAGGCCATCAGGCCGAGACGCCGGCAAAACCCACTCGCATCAAGCGCAGCCGCAAACCGTTCGTGCCAGATCAAGTGTAACGCCTTGCCTTCGCTTTCGCGCGGCCCGCTGGCCGGTGGCGGCAGCCAGGCCGGTGGGTCGGTGACCAGCTCTTCAAACGCCATGGCATAGCGGTAATCGCCTCCGATTGGGCTGGTTGCCATTGCCAGCCCGATCTCGGTAAGCGCTCGCGGATCAAGGGCCGGCATTGCCAGTCCTTTAACCTGGGGAGCAAATGCTGCCGATCCCCAAACGGCCTCTTGCATCTCGCCCACGCCGAGGGAGAGAATATCACGCTTCTCCTGGCGCTGACTGATACGATCAAGGGCAGCAATGACGGCTGCACCATCACCCCAGTTGAGGGTACGCTGACGTACCAGCCCCTCGTCTTGCGCTTCGGTCATGAAGGTAATCGCCGCTGCAGTTGCTGCTGGGTCCAGCCCCAGGCGCAGACAGCGGTCGGCAATCGCCAGCATTGCATCGGCGTCGGTGATACCAACCCGTGCCGCAAAACCGGCAATCAATTCAAGCCCCGGTAGCGGATGGGTCTCGCCGCTCTTCGTGCGCAAGTCGATGTAACACGGCAACGGACATTGTGCGCACCCGCGCTCCAGCCTGCCGCCCCGGCGAGCAATGTCGCTAAACATGCGAGCAATCGCGACACCGTCAGCCGGCACCCGCGCATCACGACTGGTCAACGCTCCGAGTTTAATTGCTGCCGGCAGGAGTCCGGCACTGCCAATCGTCCGAATCGCATTTGCGGTCTGGTTTTGCTCGCCGCGTTGACGGATCGATTGGAGAACACTTTGCACACGGGTGGGATCGACTGCCGGTAACGGTGCACGATCCCGCACGACAATCGCCTTGAGCTTTTTGTCGGCCATGACAGCGCCGGTACCGGCCGGTTCAACCAGATACTGGCCTTCAGCGACAATACTGGCATACGCAACACCCGCTTCGCCGGCTGGCCCAATTGCCAGAATCCGCACATCACCGCCCAGCTCATTGCTGAGAGCGGCAGTGGTGGCTACCGTATCACGTCCGATCAGATGGCGCGCTGAACGTAGCCGCACAGTATCGCCATCAATGAGCAGGTAGCACCAGTCGGGTGCTTCACCACGAATCACCAGCACATCAATCCCATTCCGCCGTAGAGCGGCTCCCCAATGCCCCGGTGCCCAGCCGTAGCCGATGCCGCCGGTGAGCGGTGAACGGGTGCCGACCGTAAAGCCTCCCGTGGCAAACACTGCGCTACCGGCAAGTGGGCCGGCTGCAAAGATCAGAAGATTGTCTGCCGACAGAGGTGGCGTGTCGGGTTCGAGTTGGTGCCAGAGTAACCACGCAATGGCGCCACGACCTCCGAGGTAGTCTCGTTCGACTTCATCGGGTAAGGTCTGGCGGGCGTGGCCGCGAGCAAGATCAACGGTAAGACTACGCAACGGCATGCGATTATCCTGTATGGTGCGATTTTCGCCGTTCTATTATACCGCTCTTGAACGATCAGTATGGTACAATGTAGCTCAATAAATCTTCACCCCTGTATTGTACCGCAGAGCTGCATATGTCGTCGTTAAAGCGCCCCTTGCACAATCATCTCGATCAGATACGTGCTGCTCAGCATCAACAGCTCCGGCAAGAGGCGATTGCTGCGCTGGCGGCGCTCGATTGTCTGCGGGGCGTTTCTCCAACTGAATTGTCAATCTTGTACGAGCGTGGTGTGTTCCGCGCTTTCCCTGCTGGCGCGACAGTCATAGGCCAACGACGCGGTTTTCGTTACCTCTTCTTTCTGCTACGCGGTTCATTACAGCTACGACTACGTGACAAGGATGGTCACGAGGTGTTGATGGGAATATTAGGGCGAGGCGATTGTTTTGGTGAGGGGCCACTCTTTGGTAAGTTCTTTCGCCATATGAGTGCGCTCACCCAAACGGCTTGCTATCTGTTGCAGATTGAGATTGCAACGCTGCGTGATGATCTGGCCTCACTCCCCTTACTGACCACGGCGCTCCGCCAGGTGTATCGCCGTCGGATGATCGAGGCAACACTGGCTCGAATGCCGGTCTTGGGTCAGTTGCTTCCGCTAGAGCGAATTGCTATTGCCTCCCGCTTGCAACCCCGTCATGTTCCACGGGGTACACTCGTGGTCAGGCAGGGTGAACCAGCCGACTCGCTCTACCTCATCGAAAGTGGTCAGGTCGTTGTTGAGCATAATGGTCAGACGATTGCCAGTCTGAGCGAAGGTGATCTGTTTGGTGAAATTTCGTTGTTAACCGGAGATACGCATCGGGCTAATGCGCGAACGTTAACGACGACCGATCTGTTGGTGTTGCCCGGTACCGATTTTTATCGGCTGCTTCAACAATACCCGGCACTTGAAGCCGATCTCCGTGCTATCGCTGAGCGACGACTCAAACATCTCTCCGCAGTGCGCAGCGATGCAGCCCGTGCCCGCTATATCGAGATGGCCGTCAATCACGGTCTGCTGCGCACTCCCCACGTCCTGGTACGCGATCCGGCGCGTTGTCCGCCCGGTTGTCGGTTATGTGAAATCGGTTGTGCTACCCGCCACGGTCACACACGCCTTCATCTCAATGGTACCCCGATTGATCGCTTCGATGTGCTCAACCATTGCCGGCAGTGTAGTGTAGGTGCCGAATGCGTCGAAGTGTGTCCTGAAGATGCCATCGAGCGGGTTGATACCGGTGCCCTGCGCATCACCAACCGCTGTACCGGTTGTGGTGAATGTGTGAGTGCGTGCCCTTACGATGCCGTAACTTCGGTGCCGCGTGCCAGCCACTCTACCGGTCCGCTCTGGGAACTCTTTCGTCGTGTGCAGCAACGGGTACGGCCGTCCATTCCCCTGACTCCGACAACCCCAACTCACCGTGCCGATAAGTGTGATCTGTGCTTTGGGTACACTGATCTGGCCTGTGTGACTGCCTGTCCGATTGGGAATCTCCGTCTTGCTCCAGTGGAAGAGATCGTTCCCCTATAATACCTTCTATCCGGCTCAGGCTATCCGGGTTTTGGGTTGTAAGAAGAGGAGAACGATCAGTATCGATCCACCCAGAACGAGTAATGCGATAAGTTTGAACAACGGTGTGAAAAAGTCGAACAGGCCAATCGAGCCGAACGCAATACTCAATGCGTAGTAGCAGCCAACAACCTGACGCTGGTTTAGCCCCAGGTCGAGCAGCCGGTGATGAAGATGATCGCGCCCCGCCTGGGCAGCAGAACGACCGCGCAAAGTACGTGAAAGGATCAGCCAGGCCATATCGACCAGGGGCACTCCCATCACAAGCAGTGCCGTTGCCAGTTTGGCGCCACCGATAATTGCGCAGATGCCAAGTGTGTACCCGATGGTCATTGCACCGACATCACCCATAAAGATGTGCGCCGGGTGCGTATTGTAAAGGAGAAATGCTGCACAGGTACCGCTGAGGGCCAATGGCAAGAGGGCTACTGTCAGTTGCGGCGGATCGAGGGTGAGAGTATGAATGGCAAGCACCATGCCCGCAATAAAAGTCACTCCCGCAGCCAGGCCGTCAAGACCGTCGATCCAGTTCACCATATTTTGCATGCCGACAATCCAAAGCACCGTCGCGGCAATTGCCAGCCACGGGCTGAGGTTGTGCAGATGAATCTGATCGACAAAGGGGAAGTTAAACGCGGTGAGAATAATCCCCCGCGCTTCAGTCGGTTGACCAAGCACATCGGGGTAGAGTGTGTGGTCCCACAGATATGGTCCTACTGCAATCAGTGCGGCAATAATATGCACACCTAAACGCGGCAAAGCTGGGAGATCGTAGAGATCATCGAGAAAGCTGACCAGCGCGATGATTGAGATACCGATCAGTAACAGACCAATCCGTAACAGCTCAAACGCTGAACGGCGTAATGCCGGATCGATCTGCGCGAAACCTGCACTCAGCACGATTGCCCCAACCAGACCGGCAATCATCGCCAGCCCACCCACAACCGGCGTCGGCTCGCGATGCACATGGCGCGGGCCGGGTTTGGCAACCCATCCTTCATAGCGAGCTAGGGTGATGAGTGGTGGAACAAGCAGCGCGGTGATTGCAAAGGCAACGAGAAATGTGCCTGAGATGGCAAGGATGATTAACATAGTGATGGTGCTACCGTTTCCGCTGGTACCGTAGCACCGGCAAGCGCCTGTGCCCGCCTTCGGAACCTATCTCTCTGAAAACCCGCTCCCTTCGTAGGGTATGATTCTTTACCCCGTCCCGAACTGGCGATCACCGGCGTCTCCCAGCCCAGGCACAATATAGCCTCGCTCGTTGAGATGACTGTCAATGGCGGCCAGATGGATTGCAACATCAGGATGGGCTTCAGTCAGTGCCCGAACCCCTTCTGGAGCAGCAATCAGGCCCAGGAACTTGATGCGCTGCGCACCCCACTGCTTGAGAATGTCTACTGCAGCAACCGCCGAACCACCGGTCGCCAGCATTGGATCAACAATGATCGTCAGATCGATGTCCGGCTTACTCGGTAGCTTGTTATAGTACGTTACCGGTTGCAGGGTCTCGTGGTCTCGATACAGGCCGAGATGCCACACGTGGACGGTCGGTAAAATCTCGACAATCGCCTCTGACATGCCCAGACCGGCCCGCAGAATCGGAATGATCCCCATGCGTTCAGCCACCTCATAGCCGGCGCAGGTCGCCAGTGGTGTTTCAACCGTGAGAGGTGCCAGGGTCAGGTCCTGCGTGGCTTCGTAGAACAACAGTTGCGCAATTTCACGTACCAGTTCGCGAAACTTCTTCGGTTCTGTCCATTTACTGCGCAAAAGGGCCAGCTTATGTTGAACCAGTGGATGCCGTGATACAAATACTGCTGAAGACATAGTCCTACCCTGCGGTATACAGAAGCACCGCACTCGACGCTTGTGGTTTTTGTTAGGTGATTATTGGCCTAAAGCCGTTCAAGTTTATACCCTACTCCGCGCACGGTTGTAATGATTTTTGGTTTTGATGGCTCAACTTCAACTTTTTCACGCAGACGACGTACACAAACATCAACCAGATTCGTTTCACCGACGTACTCGTACCCCCAAACCTCACGAAATAACACTTCACGGGTAAAGACCTGGCCGGCATTTGCTGCCAGAAAGTAGAGGAGTTCAAACTCCATTGGTGTTAATTTGACTTCTTTACCGCGTACTGCTACTTTATGCGCCACCGCATCGATCACCAAATCTCCTTCCTTTACGAAGGTTGGGGCAGTACGCGCCTTTTGCATATCTACCCGGCGCAAAATAGCCTCAACGCGGGCCACAAATTCGGCAACTTTAAAAGGTTTGGTGATGTATTCGTCGGCACCGCGCCGAAAGCCCTGCACAATATCGTCAGTACCGTCGCGTGCCGTAATGATCACAATCGGTACGTCACTCTTGGCACGAATGCGCTCGCACGCATCGAAGCCATCGACGAAAGGCATCATCACATCCAGAAAGATCAGATCGTAGGTCTCTCGTTCAAATGCCTCTAGCGCCTCAAGACCGTTTGCCACCACCGTTGTTTCATATTGCTGGGTAGGCAGCGCCGTCTGGATCAGGCGGCCAATGGAAGGATCATCATCGGCCACCAGGATGCGCCGCTTTGGCGGTGGTTGATCAACAGTCCGTTGTGACGTGCGATGAAAGAGTGGCATAGGCGTGTACGGATAACTTACAACTGACCTGTTCGTTCACGAAATGTACTGCTACCGTTATCTGTACGGTTATACTGCTTCATCAAGCCGGCGACGGTAATCGGCACGCGGCACCAGGATAGGACGCCCGCGACCTTGAATGACTTCCGCCGTGACGATGCAGCGCCCGATGTGTTCTTGCGATGGTAATTCAAACATGACATCGAGCAGCACCTCTTCCACAATGCTCCGCAGAGCACGGGCACCGGTACGGGCTGCCATCGCGCGATCAACAATCGCTTCCAGACTGTCAGGTGTAAATTCCAATTCACAATGATCAAGAGCGAAGAGCTTCTGATACTGCTTGATAATCGCGTTACGCGGTTCAGTTAGGATGCGCAGCATGGCTTCGCGGCTGAGCGGTTCGAGCGCAACAATCACCGGCAGGCGACCAACGAACTCCGGGATGAAGCCAAAGTGCATCAGATCATCTGGTGTGATCTGGGCCAACAATGCACCTTCTTCTTCAACCGGATTGACCGGATTGCTGCCAAAGCCGATTAATTGTTTTCCTCGCAGCCGTTTAGCAATAATTTTGGTAATCCCCTCAAACGCACCGCCACAGATAAAGAGCACATTTGTGGTGTCAAACGGGATATACTCTTGTTGCGGATGTTTACGTCCGGGGAGTGGCGGGACGTGGGCAACGCCCCCTTCCAGGATTTTGAGTAACGCCTGCTGGACCCCTTCGCCAGAGACATCGCGTGTAATCGAGGGGTTATCAGCCTTACGAGCAATTTTGTCAATCTCGTCGATATAGATAATACCCGTTTGTGCCCGTTCTAGATCACCATCGGCAGCCTGTATCAGGCGAAGCAGAATATTTTCCACATCTTCGCCAACATACCCGGCTTCGGTGAGAGCGGTAGCATCGGCAATCGCAAAAGGTACATCGAGCAGACGTGCCATCGTTTGCGCCAGTAACGTCTTACCACTACCGGTTGGCCCGATCAATAAAATGTTGCTCTTACTGATCTCAACATCATCGATCTTGGCACCAGCCCGTACTCGCTTGTAGTGATTGTAAACCGCTACCGCCAGCGCAATCTTTGCCCGATCCTGCCCGATCACATACTGGTCAAGTCGTTCGCGCAGTTTTCGAGGGGTGGGTAAACGGGTCGGGCCTGGAGGGGTACTGCGACGAGCGTTTGGTGCCTTCTGATCGCTCTCTTCGGCGATGATGGCGCTGCAAAGCGCAACACATTCGTCGCAGATAAAGACGTTACCCGGGCCGGCGATTAGGCGTTGTACTTCATCCTGTCCGCGCCCACAGAACGAGCAGGCATACGGATCACGACCAGAATTGCGCGTTCGACTCATGGGGATTTCTCCAGACGAGCGGGTGGGCACGGTCCGGGCACCCACCCGGGCGTCATTATTTCTTCACATCCTCACGGGTGAGGATTTCATCGATAATACCGTACTCTTTGGCCTGTTCGGGTGTCATGAAGAGATCGCGGTCAAAATCTTTCGCGATCCGTTCAATGGGCTGGCCGGTATCCTTCGCCAGCAGCTCACGCACGACTTGTTGAAGCCGGAGCAGCTCGCGGGCCATGATCTCGACATCAGGAGCGTAGCCACGCGCTCCACCACCGGCCGGGTGCATGTGAATGGTTGAATGCGGCAGGCTATACCGCTTACCTTTGGCACCACCGGCCAGGATGGGAGTAGCCATACTGCCGGCCATACCCACACAGACAGTTGCTACGTCGGGGCGAATGTGGTGCATCGTATCGTAGATACCGAGGCCGGCAGTAACCGATCCTCCCGGACTGTTAATATAAAGCCAGATGTCGCGATCAGGGTCTTCGCTCTCCAGGAAAAGCAACTGCGCAACGATCAGATTAGCGATCTGATCATCAATTGGTGTGCCCAGAATAACAATCCGCTCTTTCAACAACCGCGAATAGATATCGAAAGCGCGCTCACCGCGACTCGTACTCTCGACAACCATCGGGATGAGTAATTCCGGTCGTTGCGAGAGCCATTCTGGTCCCGGTATACTGCGCCAATCGTGACTGTAACGAGACGACCAATTCATATGACACTCCTCATGCTTCGTGCGATGAACGACTCACCGGTTCATCGGAATTTGTCACATCAGTTGCACCTTCTCCGTCGGGAGCGGCAGGGCTGGAATCAGAGGTGTCTGTTGAATTGCCGCTCGCAATTGCATTAAGCAGAGCACGTAGCTTTTTATCAAGGACAACATTTGCTACCGACGAGCGCAATTGACCGCGCAGGCTACTCTCGACCTGTGGTCGTTGCTTCTCGTCGTAGCTTTCCAGAATAGTCTGAATTTCGGCCTCGATCTCATCCTCGTCGACCGTAATCCCCTCTTGTTTGATCACTTCACTAAGCGCCAGTGTGACCTTGACTTGTTTCTCGGCTTCAGGGATAAGCTCATCAACCGCCTGGTCGTGGGTCACACCGCGATATTGCAGCACCTGATCAAGCGAGATGCCATAACGCGCGAACTGTTGCTCTTGCTCATGGAGCATCGAGTGCGCAACATCGCGGATCATCACATCGGGAATATCAAACGTGGTCTGCTCAACAAGCTGCTCGATGTACGCATTAAGCTGCTCTTGTTCGGCACGTTTGCGCTCTTGATTTGCGAGGTTCTCGCGTACATGCGCACGAAACTCCTCTAATGTGCCGTTAAAGCTCTCAAGCGCCGGCAGCTCTTCCCAAGCCGGGACGATCCGTCGTTTGATATCGAGTATCTCGACGTGGAAGGTTATCTTTTTACCACGCAGCGACTCTTCGTGATGATCATCAGGTAAAACAGCCACAATGGTTTTCTTCTCACCGACACTCGTGCCGATCAAACCTTCATACAGTTCGGGGATGAGGCGATTCGGTTCGAGAGGTAACGTCTCTTCGCTACCTTCACTCTCGACTTCGTCCCCTTTCTCCTCATCATCTGTCTGGTCGGTTTCGGCTTCGGTCTCGGCTTTAGCTTCAGAGTCATCAGCAACTTCTTCAGTCTGCTCTTCAGTTGCTTCCTCTTCTTCTCCCTCGACCACCGTCTTCAAACGCACCTGTACCTGATCACCTTGCTGAGCCGGTCGTGGTTCGTCAAGTTCCTGCAATGTGAGGTGTTTTTCACGGATCTGTTCTAACGCCGCTTCGACCATCTCGTCGGTGATCGGTTCTACGGCTAGCGGTACATGAATGCTCCGGTAATCGGGCAGTGTAACCGTGGGAGGTACCGGCACGTGAACAGTGAAGACAAATGGTTCGATGGAATGAATCTTATCAAGATTTGGCGGACCAACGACTTCGATGTTTTCTTGCTTGATGGCTTTGCGATAGCCGGTGTTAATCAGTTCTTCCGTCGCTTCTTCAATCAATGCCTCGCGCCCGAAGGTGCGTTCAATGATAAAACGAGGTGCCTTACCGGGACGGAAGCCCTGGATCGGAAACTTTTGCGATAGCCGACGGGCCGCCTGATTAAGACTGCGCTCGAACTGATCGCGGTCGATCTCAATCTGCAATGCGATCATGCTCTTTGGTAGTTTCTCAGTAATAACTTTCACTGTTGTATCCTTAAACACAATACCGCTTCGCGCCATCAGAAGTGGCTTATTACTTGCCCGAAAATACGCACACATCGGTGCGCTATATGGTGCATTATAGCACGTCTATCTGGTCTATGCGAAGAGATTACGCGGCGATGTACAAAAGTTGCGATTGGGGCCTATTGTGAATTGGATTTGGTCGGACCAAGCCGGTGCGCAACACGCTGGAGCAGATTGCGAAGCTGTCGGTAGATGATTTTGGACGGAGCTTCGTCAAGGGGCACCCAGGCTGCGGTACGAATTCCTTCGTCAACGGCAGGTGTCGGTGGTTCAGGTGCAGCACTAGCGAGAAAAAAGGTGACCTGTTTGTCTTGCCAGCGACCACGGTGATAGATGGGATAGGTGATCCGTTCAAGCCGTTCAGCAATCGTGCAGTGAATCCCGGTCTCTTCAGCTACTTCCCGTACTGCGGCCTCTTCGTCACTCTCCCCTTCATCAACATGGCCCTTCGGGAGTGTCCATATCCCTCGCCGATCCTGGATCAATAAGACAAGAAGCCGGCCCGTTGGGTCACGGGCCAGCACAACACAACCGGCGGCACGAATGGGGCTACTGGTCATACAATCCTCAAAGCCCAAACAGGCGGCCAATGGCAGCTTCAATCTCGACCCACCACTGGGCCATTGGGGTGACGTTGGCTTGCTGCGAAATCCATTCGAGCCGACCGGTGGCCAGCAAGAGTCCCATCACAACCATTAAGGCACCGCTGGCCAGGCTGGTCGAATGCAGAAACAGTTCACGACCAAAGAGGCGGACGGTAAAGCCGCGTCCACGCAAGAGACGCCACACCCGCGATCCGGTACCTAGCCGGTGAAAGAAGGTCGCGATCAGGATGAGAGGTAGGCCTAGGCCAAGTGAATAAATGAAGGCCAGGACTGCCCCCTGAATGATGGCAACATCACTGGTTGCCGCCAGGAGGGTTAAGAGCGCACCCAGAATCGGACCAACACAGGCCGTCCAGCCTAGCGCAAAGGTGGCTCCGTAGATGTAGGAGCCGGCAAAGGTGGCTGCCGGACGTTCTTGCAGTTGAGGCCCGGCAAATCCCTTGCCAAGCATGCCCATGATCCCAAAGCCAATGATGATTAGCCCGCCCCAAAAGGTAAGTGCACTACGGTTGGCAAAGAGCAGACCGCTGAGCGCAGTGGCACTGGCTCCCAGCAGGGTCATGGTCGTTGCCAGACCAAGGAAAAATGCGATGCCCATCATCGCGATGCGTGCTTTACCTTGCCCACCGGCCTGAAAGGTGAAGGCAAAGTAGGCCGGTAAAATGGGAAGCGTGCAGGGTGAGAGAAAGCTGAGCACTCCGGCGATGAATGCCGGTAGAGCCAGTACCAGCACACTCCCGCCACCGGTAAGAAATCGGGCCTGCTCGCCAGGGTCTAAGCTCAGTGCAAAGAAGATCAGAAGAGCCAGAATGCTGATCATCACTATGGCTACGACGCTGCGCTTGCCCATGCGACGCGGTGCCGGGTCTATCGATTGTGATTTCATACAGCCCTCGCTGGTGATGGTGAGATTGTCGGTAAACGGGGAGCGGTGCGGCGGATGCGTGCAGCTTCTTCCTCGCTTACCGGGGTTGCCCCCATAAAAAATAGTGCCTCACTCAGTGTATCATAACGGTAGCGCCGCCGCTCCCATTGTCCGAATTCGTTGCGACAGAGCAATGTTATGCGGCAAAAAATATCGTCGTTGAGATGTTCCTCTGCTTCAATCCAGACCAGTTCTCTGGCCGGAAAGAGGGTTCGTAACCGCTGATAGCATGCATCGTGATGGTTCGTTGCGCTCGTCATATCTGCAAACTCCACTTGCCAGATCGCTGTCTATCGTGCTGAACCCTATGTGCACTGCCAGGCTGTGCGATTTCACCGTGTTTTCTTCATCAGATAGTGCAAATGAGTTTGCTCCTTAATCATTATACTCGGTTGTTGTTACGATTGATTGTGCATTAGCTCACATTCCTGGTCGTTTCCTTAACCTGGCTTCATCGAGAAAAAGTGCGATGGTTGTCTCTCGTTTATGCTGAACATCATTGAATGCCAGAACTTATTTCATAACGGTCGCACAGATTCATGAACGCTTGTCAATCACTAAAAACAGCACATCCTGCACCCAGTCTGCCTGTATGGCAGCGAGGAGGGCTAACGACCATCTCCGGTGTAGTCCTCGTTGGATTGGTGGCCTTGCCCGCTTATCATCCGCGTGTCGCGGCGTTTGGCGTGCGGCAGCCATACTGTCGCACCTGTCGCGCTCACGATCCGGCGCGTGTTATACCGTTTACTCTTGGTCACGGGGATGCTGAATGTGCTCGTCACGATTATGGAGTCTGTCAGTAGAACTTGTTTCATAAAAAGTTGTACTGTCGCGCTCGAACAACCATCTCCGGTGCCATCAGCGCTGGATTGGTTGCCTTGCTTGCTCATCATCCGCGCGTGGCGTTGTTTGGAGTGCGGCAGCCATGCTGCCGCGCCAGCCGTACACACAATCTGGCGCATGCAACGTCGTTGACCCGGCTGGTCACGGGGATGCTGAATGTGCTCGTCGTGAACATGGAATCGAGCGGCAATGAAGAAGATACCTTCTCGTAGATGCTTTTTGAAATAGGTTCTAGTTAAGGCACCTTTTCCGTAAAGGGTCAGTTATTGGCAACTCCAGGCTTAGTTAATCATTAGTCAGTCTTTAACGCCCCTTGCATACCGCCTTAACATCTCTCCTGTATCGTGCATAGAGGAGAAACGAACCAAGAGGTGGGAGCTGCAAGCAGATGCGTATCGCGTTGATTTGCGAAACCTTTCTCCCAGATGTTAACGGCGTGACGACGACCCTCTGTCGGCTACTTGAGTATTTGCAGTATCAGGGGCACGATGTGCTCTTATTTGCCCCCCATGGCGCTCCCTCTAGCTATGCTGGTGCGGAGATTGTGCCGCTCAATGGTATGCCATTGCCACTCTACCCGGAAGTAAAGCTTACCCCTCCGCAGCCAGGATTAACCGCTCGCTTGCAACGGTTTCAACCTGATCTGGTGCATCTGGTTGGCCCGGTAGTGTTGGGGGCTATCGTGCCCGGTATTGTGCGGCGGCTCGGCTTACCGTTGATTGCTTCATACCATACCGATTTTGGCGCGTACAGTCAGCATTACGGATTTGGCTTCCTCAAACACGGCGTCAATGCCTGGTTGCGCTGGATTCACAACCGCTGCCGGATTAATCTCTGCCCTTCGCGCTTCACGATGAATGTGCTGCGAGCCGCTGGGTTTCGCCGCTTGCGCATCTGGGGCCGCGGTGTCGATATTGAACGTTTTCATCCCCGTTATCGCAGCAAGGCATGGCGGGCTGCGGTCGGTGTGCAGCCCGGCGAGCGAGTTGTGCTCTACGTAGGACGAGTAGCTGCCGAAAAGCGGGTTGATCTGTTGCCAGAGGCAATTCGTGGTCTGCCGAATACCCGTCTGGTGATCGTTGGCGATGGGCCATTTCGCTCTGAATTGCAACGCCGTTGTGCCGGTCTGCCAGTTCATTTTACCGGCTATCTCAAAGGAGATGATCTGGCAACAGCTTATGCCAGCGCCGACGTATTTGTCTTTCCGTCTGATACCGACACCTTTGGTCAGGTAGTACAGGAGGCAATGGCCTCGGCTCTGCCGGTGGTTGCTGCACGGGCTGGTGGTGCGCTTGATCTCATCCATCACGGTCATAATGGCTACCTGTTCACGCCCGGTGTTGTGAGTGATCTGCGATCCCGGCTCCGCGAAGTCCTTGCCAGTGATGAACGGCGTCTGGCCCAGGGTACGGTTGGACGGGCAATTGCTGAACAGCGTTCCTGGCCGCGGGTGATGCAAGAGTTGATGGGGTATTATGCACAGGTGTTACGACCGCGTAGGGTCAGGTCGCTGCGCCCATCTTGATAACAAAGTTGCCCCTGTAGCACTGTTAGTACAGGCCCGTTGATTGTACAGGTTCCGTACAATCGGTTTCAAGGGTGAGAATATCGATCCGGGATCGCTGAATTTCTATCCAGTGACCGGTAAGCAATTCAGCACAACCTATCAGATCGGTAATTCGGGGTGCACTGAGTGTTGTGCGCAGCCCGATTGTTGCCCGTTCGCTCAACCTGATTACCAGTTCGGTGTACAGGGTCTCGAACGGCAGATGTTCGTGCTGCACCTCCCAAGTCAATACATCGGCAACCTGACCGTAGATGACCGGTTCACTCAGTGGCGCAGTGGCAGTTTCGGTTGGTGATGGGATAAAACCTGCTCGCAATGGCGGAACTTGCATCCTGATACTGCTGAGTGCACACAGCAGTCGCACATTAATGATTTGGCCTACGAGCGTTGGATCGACCCGATGATGCCGGTCAACCAGCCAGAGTCTCGTTCCCGCTGCCGTGTCTGTACCGGCATCCAGCGGTGTCACCACAATCTGCGGTAAGTAGCGCCGACCGTCTTCGTGCAATGCCCCTGAAATAAACTGGTCGTAACGACAGCGCAAATAGAGCCGATCCAGCGCCTTAAACCGCATTCTGTACCTCCAAAACCTCCCGCTCTTCCATCTGACGGGTCGCGGCTACGAGCCTCTGCTCATTAAGGGCAGCAATGAAATCTCGTGGTCGATCAGGGCTGATGATTACTATCGAAGCATCATAGCGGGCGATAGCAACCAGCCGATGGCGATTGGTGGCAAAGAAGGCAACTTGCCCGTATGGGTCAAGCCGAAACGGCCCCTGATACCCGAAGACGCCGGGGTTGAACGCAAAACGCAATCCGAAACGTGGCATATCTGCTAACCCGGAAGCCAGCGAGACCCCGCTGATCTGATCAAACGGGATAATCATTGCCGGTACCCAGCGACGTTCGATGACCAGTGCGTTGGCATCAATCCGGTACGCCCGTGGCTGAAAGGCATAACTCAGCAAGAGGAAGAGTGCCAGCGCGGCTGCCAGTCCCAATGGTATCTGTAAGCCGTTCCAACGGATATTGGCAAGGTAGGCAAAAAACTGTGGTAGTACCAGCAACCCACCAAGATACGCCAGGCCATACGTAATCTTGACCGCATATTCATCAAGTGGTGCCGGCATAAAGCGGTTGGGTTGAGATTGAGTCATGCTACCTTCCTTTGCTTTGCATTGGTAACGTTACTTCATTATAGCGCGAAGTGTCTGTCGGTAACGGGTCTGGTGGATTTCTGGTTCAGTTCATGGTACCTGCTATGTCGAAATCATGCTTCCCTTCCCCCCGTAATCGATGCCAGGTGGTAGGTTAATCCACGTGCTCGCTCCCGATGGTGCAATCCCTTCACTACCGCACAGTCTTCGCCAGGTGATGGTTATAATTTTGCATATATAACAAGTTATTGCATTTCATTTGATGTTATTGCATAATCTATAGTGTGGCTGCGGCTGTTCATACGTCACTGCCATTCAGGTGAGCAGCAATGGCGCTATCGTGCAGGTATCACGTGCTTGCTATCGGTAGCAGGCGTGAAGTCTAAAACTCCTGCTCTACGTACAGCACACAGGATACAGTATGGTTGCTGCATCGACTTTACCACTCTTACCGGTGTCGCCCGACTATGTCACCTGGCGTGGCCTACCGATTGCTGTTTACCAGGCCGGTGCTGGTCAACCTGTCCTGCTCATTCACAGCATTAATGCCGCCGCATCAGTGTTTGAGATGCGCGAACCATTTCAACGCCTGAGCCGGCATTTTGCCGTCCATGCAGTCGATCTGCCCGGCTACGGCAATTCCGCGCGCCCACCCTGGCGTTATCGGGCTGCGGTGTATATCGATCTGATCACGACCATACTTGAACGGATCGGTCAACCTGCTGCCCTGATTGCCAGTTCATTAGGCGCAGCGTATGCAGTGATGGCTACTGTTCGCCGCCCCGACCTGGTTAATCGCCTGGTACTGATTTGTCCTACCGGTATCGGCCAACTGGATCGTCCGCCCGGTATAGCAGCGTACACCGTCTACCAAATCCTCCGCAGCCCGATAGGTCGACTGCTGTATCGATTGCTTACCACTCGGGCCAGCATTCGCCTTTTTCTCTCCAGTCAGGCATACGCCGATCCGGCAAATGTCACTGCCGAACGTCTACACGGTTTCTATGAGACATGCCGTCGCTCTGGTTCCTATTATGCGCCGATCTGTTTTCTTAGTGGCCTGCTTAACTGCAACATTGCCTCAGCCTTTGCGACCCTGACCCAACCGACTCTTCTGGTATGGGGAAGTGATGCCACGACCACACCTTTGCGATTGGCTGCCGGTTTTGTTCGGATTCGGGTGGCAACGAAAGTGGCAGTGATTGATCGAGCCAGTTTGCTGGTGCAGGATGAACAACCAGAAGCATTTATAGAACAGGTTATGCCGTTTCTTTCCTGACGGTTAAACATCGGAACTGTCGGTACCAAGGGGAGAGCGATGTTGCCTCTTCCCGGAATCTGGTTGAATAGAAGTCATAGCACGCTGTCACGCTGTACCTTCGGAAACTAGAACTTATTTCACAAAAGCTGTGCTGTCGTGCTATCAGACTATCGCACAGGTGCATGAACGCTTACCAAATCACCAACGACAGTATTCCTGCTCCCACGCCATCTGTATGGAAGTGAGGAGTGTTGACGACTATCTACAGTGCCATCACGCGCTGGATTGGTTGCCTTGCCTGCTCCTCATGCGCGTGTCGCACTCCACCACTGCACGACACGTGCATAACGAGCGGATACGGCAATCCA
>NZ_DAOUBI010000040.1:0-1824 GCF_034432675.1 Chloroflexus sp.
GGCCCTGGTGCTGTCGGATTGGTTGCCGGATTGAGTGGTGTGCCTGGCTGGTATATCTCAAACACGGTGCTACCAGCAGTGAATATTTCATCAGATACACCACCACCCGATGTACCATTGAGATCAGGATGGAACAGATCGACGTAAATGGGGGTACTGGAAGGCCAACCACACGGTACATGGAGGGTAATGTAGTGATAACCATTACCTGCACCCGAATTTGTGTACCAGTCGCCGATACCAAGTGCACGACTTGGACTTGAAGTCTGGAGGTAAAATACCGAACCGGCGGGTGGTAGTTCAACCGCCTGAGTGGTATCCTTTAACCACACAGACAACAAGGCCATGACACAGAGCAGCAAGACCATCATTGTCGTACGACGTTGCATGAAGTTTCTCCGTGTACTATCCCCCAAAGAAGATTAGCTCGCGAGAGTGAAATGACCGTCTACAGATATAAGTTCTCATCGAGTTATAAGACATTTCGACCATTTTGTCAAAACCTTTTGGACTATTATTGAATAGTACTATAGCACTATGAAAGACGTTATACTTGTTGAATTGTTCATCAATCATTGTGTGCAGAAATCCGGAATATATCAGCCAAACGGGGAATAGCCGAGGTTTAATCTGGCGATAAACTGATACAATTAGATGAACAAATGTTAATGCACCATGGATGATCGTAATTTTGTAGTTTTAGAGGTGTGTTTCAGTGTCAACAATTTACACCCGTCATGGCCCACTGCACTATCTTACCGTTGGGCAGGGGGAACCGTTTGTACTGCTCCACGGCAACACCTACAGCGCGACAACCCAAGTACGGCTGGCGCAGCGGTTCGCCGATCAATTTACAGTCTACTCGTTTGATCTGCTTGGTCATGGTGGTTCGGCTCGTCCGTCAGAGCTCTTCACCACTCGCTACTTTCAAATGCAAGGCGAGGCGGTGGCCGATGCGCTGGCCGGTCTGTTCCACACACCGGTACCGGTCTTCGGCATGAGTGCCGGTGGGATCAGTGCCTTGAATGCGGTCTGTATTCGCCCCGATCTGATCGCAGCTCTCATTCTTGACGGGGTGTTTGCCCGGGTAACCGCAGCCACCTATCAGGCGCATCGCCACACCACAGCCAGTATGTCGCCGAGCTGGCACCGTTATATGGCTGGTCAGCACGGTGCCGACTGGTGGCCGATTCTCAATGCCGGCGTCGAGTCGGTGATCGAGCAACTGGCCGCCCAGGAAGCACTGGTCACACCGTGCCTTGATCAGATTCAGGTACCGACCATTATTTTTCACGGTGGCAAAGACCCGTTCGTTCCCGACGAACAGGCACGGGCGGTAGCTGCCGGTATTCGTGGTGCCCGCATTGTCTACGAACCGGAGGCCGGCCATCTGATTGCCTGGCGTAATCCTGATGCCTTCCGCGCCCGGGTTGGGCGGTTTCTGGTTGAATCAGGGGTAGTAGCGGAGTGACGACGGACAGGGTGAACGAACCGCTACGTCTCCAGCATGTTCTCTGCACGCAGTGTGCACGTAACGCGCTGATCTGGTGTACCCTGTTGCTTCTCATTTGACATTCCTGCCCTTCTGCATTGCGACGTTGATAGGGGCCGAAGCCGGGCTTCGGCCCCAGAGATTGCTGTCAGCGCACAATGACGGGTACGAAGAGACGATGTTGCGGTGCTTCAGCCGGCGGTGATCCCGGTGGCGTGATCGTCACCGTAAAGCTGCCACTCGCCACATTGCCAGCGTCGTCGCTAGCAGTACAGGTGACGGTCGTCGTGCCTATCGCGAAGGTGCTGCCGCTGGACGGCGTACAGCTCACC
>NZ_DAOUBI010000041.1:0-54268 GCF_034432675.1 Chloroflexus sp.
CATCCGCGTGTGGCGTCGTTTGGAGTGCGGCAGCCATGCTGCCGCGCCAGCCGTGCTCACGATCTGGTGCGTGTAACGTCGTTGACCCGGCTGGTCACAATGAGATACCTTCCTTCATAGTAGATGTTTTTTGAAACAGGTTCTACTCACTCTACAGCTCCTCAACCCTGCGTGGACAGAGCTTTACCACACCCCGCCCCGAGAAGTGTATACTGCATGTAACCATCCTGTAACTACATCCACTACCCTACAAGCAGAA
The DNA here is from genome assembly GCF_034432675.1 of Chloroflexus sp. GTDB lineage: Bacteria > Chloroflexota > Chloroflexia > Chloroflexales > Chloroflexaceae > Chloroflexus. The sequence goes on from NZ_DAOUBI010000041.1 coordinate 260, forward strand.
CCGCGCATCTCAACGCGCCTTTATGGCGTGTCATTACAAGGAGATTGGCAATGACTCAGCCGCCAAATGGCTTTGATCCGAATGATCCCATCGGGAGCTGGCGCGCCTGGCGCGACGCCAGCCTAGAAGCATGGGCAAAAAGCCTGACCTCGATAGTCAATACCGAAACGTTCTCGCAGGCAATTGGCGCCCAACTCGATGCGCTTCTAGCTATCTCAGGGCCGGTACAGCAGGCCGTTCAACAGTATATGGAGCGCTATCTGGCTCAGGCTCAGCTTCCCTCCCGTAATGAGGTAGTGACCCTGGCCGAACGATTAACAAACATCGAATTTCGGCTCGACGACATGCAGGCTCAACTCGATGAATTGACTGACCTGGTGCGCAAGCTGGCAGTTGCGCAAACACCCACCGCAGTTGACGTTGGCGTGATTGATGAACGCCTGCGGGGTATTGAGGCACAACTGACCGCTCTTACCGCCGTCCGTCCCTCCGGTCGTAGCCGCAAGGCAACGACTGAAGACAAAGAGTAGGAGTATTTGATCATGACCAGTTCTGATGCTGCGCCAATCGATCTTGAGCGGATGACCGAGCAGTTGCTGAAAGAGATCGAGCGCACAACGAAGAGCAGTGATATGGCTGCTCGCATCGCTACCAATCGTATTCGGGTTGCTGTCGGTCAGACGCCTAAAGAGCAGATCTGGGCGTTGAACAAGATGCGTCTTTACCATTACTATCCGCAAGTACCACCGGAGCAGCGCAAACCGGTACCGATCTTGCTCGTCTTCGCTTTGATCAATCGACCGTATATCTTCGATCTGCGCCCCGGCAATAGCTTCGTAGAATACCTGCTCCAGCACGGCTATGAAGTCTATCTGCTCGATTGGGGTCGTCCAGGATTGGAAGATGCCCATTACGATTTTGAAGATTATTCGCTGAAGTTCCTGCCACGGGCAATCCGGGCGATGCAACGGCACAGCGGCAAGCGTGAGTTCTCGATGCTCGGATGGTGTATCGGGGCCACGATTGTCACAATTTACGCTGCGATGCGCCCCGATGACGGCCTGCGCAATTTGATCCTGCTTACCGCACCGCTCGATTTCAGCGACAAAGAGGGAAGTACCTTCAGTCGTTGGCTCAATACCGAGTATTACAACGTTGATGAACTGGTTCGCCAATTTGGCAATGTACCGGCAACCGTGATCGAATACGGCAACAAGATGCTCAAGCCGGTCGAGAACTACATCGGTACCTACCTCAAGCTATGGGATAACCTCGACAACCCAGCAGTCGTCGAGGCATGGCTGGCGATGAACACATGGGTGACGGATAACGTCGACTTTCCGGGTGCAGCATTCCGTCAGTGGGTCGTGGAATTTTTCCGCGAAAACCGCTTGATGGAGAACAAGCTCATGATGGAAGGGCGTGTGGTTGATGTAGCAAATATCAGGGCTAATCTCTTGAATGTGATTGCCGATAAAGATCACATCGTGCCCAATTGTCAATCACGCTCAATCATGGATCGGGTCGGAAGCAAAGATAAGAAATTGATCGAATTGAAAGGTGGTCATATCGGTATTATGGTCGGCAGTGGTGCCAGCAAACGTGCCTGGCCACTGATGGAAGCCTGGTTGAGCGAGCGTAGCACCTGACATCCCCTCATTTCGTTGATACGCACAGCGGTTGACATCGTCATCAGTAATGCTGACGATGTACCGTTTTGTGCTGTCAAGCTTTCATGCTTGCCGGTCTTTTCACCGGTTTAGTCTTTTGTGCCATTTTCGGCGTGGTTGCTTACTGAAAAGGAGAAAACAATGCGTCTCAGTGGCAAAGTAGCCCTGATTACCGGTGCTGGTCAGGGAATTGGACGGGCAACCGCCCTGTTATTTGGTCAGCACGGTGCCAAAGTTGCCGTTGCCGATATTAATGAGGAAGCAGCCCGGGCAACAGCACAGGCAATTGTCGACGCTGACGGAGAAGCCAAAGCGTTTTTCATGAACGTGGGCCAAGCATCCTCGGTGGAAGCTGCGGTAAAAGCAGTTGTTGAGTGGGCCGGTAGAATTGATGTATTGGTGAACAATGCCGGCATTACCCGCGATGCCCGGATGATCAAGATGACTGAAGAGCAATTTGATGCCGTGATTAATGTCAACTTGAAAGGCGTCTGGCTCTGCACCAAATACGTGGCTCCGATTATGATCGAGCAGGGTGGTGGCTCCATTATCAATGCAGCTTCCATCGTGGCGTTTGAAGGTAATTTCGGTCAGACCAATTATGTCGCTACCAAAGCCGGCGTAATTGGAATGACCAAGACCTGGGCCCGCGAATTTGGGCCGAGTGGCATCCGCGTCAATGCAGTTGCGCCTGGCTTCACCCAAACCGAGATGATTGCACACGTACCGGAAAAGGTACTCGAGGAATTCAAAGGCCGTACACCGCTACGTCGGTTAGGTACCGCCGAGGATATGGCCTACGCCTATCTTTTCCTTGCATCTGATGAGTCGAGCTTTATCACCGGTGAGGTATTACCGGTTGATGGAGGTCTCACACTTTAAGCGTAGTCACGAGCCGAACAGAAGTGGTACTGGCTTACCGTCAGTACCATAGCCTGGTTGTATCGGATTCCAGCCGACACCAGGCGTGGAAGAGCAGAGGGCGCGACTCGCGCCCCTCTGCCGTTGTTACGAACCAAACCACTTTAGTGAACTGTCTCTACGTCTGCGTCAGCCGCTTCCTTTTCGTGGCTTTCAGCGGCGGAGCGCTGCAAGGCCGCACCACCGGCCAGCGCGGCTGCACCCAATCCGGCCAGCCACGCCAGCGGTGCCAGTGCACCACCGGTGTTGGGTAACGTCGCCGGGGTCGGTGTAGTCGGCTGCGCTGGGGTGGTTACCGGTGCAGCGCCAACTACAATCCGGCCATCGACTGTCGGATTAAGCGGTGAGTTCGCCGCAATATACTCCTCTACCACATCGGCCAGGATAAAGCCAGTGTCTACCTGGTTGCGCCCACGGGTAAAGACGCTGTAGCCATCACCGCCTGCCAACAAAAAGTTATTAGTCACCACGATATAGTCGGCACCTGGATCAATCGGCGAGCCACCTACTGTTACGCTGGTAACCCGGCCACTTGCCGGGAGAGAAGGATCGTAAGTGAAGCGAATGCCGGCAACCTGCGGGAAGCGACCGGCACCACTCTCCACCTGGCTCACACCATTATTCAACGCCTCTATCACCTGCGCACCGGTCAGGGTGACCAGCGCCAGAGTGTTACCGAATGGCAACACTTCTAGGATTTGACCAACGGTGACCGGGCCGGTTGGGATCGAGGCACGGATACCACCACCATTCATAATCGCAATCGTAGCACCCGAATTGCGTGCTTTAGCCAGCATCGCATCGGCGATCAAATTCCCCAGATTGGTTTCACGCGAACGCACATTCGTCCGACTACCATCAAGCTCAACCGCTGTAGAGCCGACCACGCGTGCCCGCAGTTGCTCGATTGGACCACGGAAGACGGCGATCCGGTTCTCGAAACCCTGATCGGCGGTGAGTGATGGCACGATTTCGGTCGGGTTACCCTGCAGATCGATCACGGTACCGGAAGCGTTGAAGGCAACTGTTATATCACCCAACCAGCGCCCCCACTCCCAATCGGTCACCACAACCACTGGCTTCCCATCGGGACCGGCAATCAGTTCGGGGTACGGCGGTGTCTTAACATTGTTCATCGGTGCCATCGGTGTATGGGAGTGACCGCCGATAATCATGCTCATCCCCCCGACTTCACGAGCAATCTGGCGATCAACGTTAATTCCCACGTGGGTCAGGGCAATGATGGTAAACACCCCTTCGGCTTTCAAGGCAGCCACCTGTTGGCGGGCGGCTTCAATCGCCGACGTAAAGCTGACACCCGGCCCGGCATTTGAGAGCACACCGGTATCTTCCGGGGTCAGGCTGAAGATACCAATCTTCCTGCCATCTTTTTCAATAATGGTGCGTGGCTTGATCAGACCGGCCAGCGGATTACCGGCGGCAACGCTGATATTGGCGCTCAATACCGGAAAGTTGGCCCGGGTGATGAAATCGACCAGTGCCTGTGGCCCCTTATCAAACTCGTGGTTGCCAATGGCCATAGCCTCGTAGCCCATGGCATTGTAGAATTCGAGGTCGGCCATCCCATTGTACTGATTGAAGTACAGTGTTCCCTGAAAAACGTCACCGGCATCAACCAGCAAGGTTGGTAGTGCTGTTTCCCGGCGAATCTTGTCAATCAGTGCTTTACGACGTGAGACACCGCCGTGAACCGGGTTATTCCCGCTGAATACCGGTTCGATACGGGCATGGTGGTCATTGGTATGCAACACCCGCATACGAAAGACCGGATTCTCCTGCGCTAATGCCAACCGAAAGCTGCCGTCGCTATAGATCGACAGCAATGCACCAGCTCCCAGAGCGACCGTCCCCTTGAGAAACCGCCGACGCGAGATCTTTTCCATAGGACATGCTCTCCGTTTCAAGTCACGAACAACCAGAATCAGCCCTGACCACCAGGTGATAACCGATAGCCAGGCCGATCTTCCCAAGACACGCAAACCGCAAGGTGCAAACCGACGTTAAACCGAAGTGGGCATGCGCATAGTACCGTAGATGTGTCATTTTGGCAAGTGATAGAGAGACAATTTTTCTCTTTCTAATGCGCTTAATCTGTTTTTAACAGCGCTTACCGGTTCATACCTGTCTTGCCGAATATACACATATCTAACACAGGTTGTCTTGACGAGTGTGCAAAGCCTCTCTACAATCAAATGTAAGCCCTCAGCAGCCCAAGCCCGGTATGCTGCTCTTCTGTATCACGGTACGAGGCACATCTATGAAGGACTATTATCAGGTACTGGGGGTAAGCCGAACCGCCAGTGATGAGGAGATTAAGCAGGCGTACCGCCGTCTGGCGCGTAAGTACCACCCTGACGTCAATCCGGGCAATCCACAAGCCGAAGCACGCTTCAAAGAGATCAACGAAGCCTATCAGGTACTATCCGACAAAGAGCAACGTGCGAAATATGACCGCTTCGGCAGTGAATTTCGCCGTTATGAACAAACCGGGTTTGGTGGTTTTGATTACGGTAGTCAGGATTTTGCTGATTTATTTGAGACACTCTTTGGTCAGCGCCGCACAGCCGGTAGTGGGTTCAATGTACGTCTCGATGGGCAAGATATTGAACAACCGGTTGAGCTGACGCTTGAGGAAGCGTATAACGGTACCCAACGTACAGTTCAGTTTTCAAACCCGAATGGTACACCACGCACGATCACCGTAAAGATTCCCGCCGGCATCGATACCGGCAAACGGGTGCGCGTGCCTGGGGAAGGTGCGCCTGGTCTCAATGGTGGTCGGCGTGGTGATATCTACCTGGTCGTGACCGTCAAACCGCACGAGCGCTTTGAACGTAAGGGAAATGACCTGCACACGACTATCCCGGTGAGTATGTACACCCTGTTGCTGGGTGGACAAACCCAGATTCCACTGCTGTCAGGCAAAACCCTGACCCTGAATATTCCATCGCAAACCCAGAACGGACGGGTGTTTCGTATTGCTGGTCAGGGGATGCCGCTGATGCACAGCCACCAGTATGGCGATCTCTATGTTACCGTCAGTGCAGTTTTACCGACTAACCTTTCGCCACAGGCACGTAAGCTGGTGGAGGAATTGCAACAACTGACGGAAGGAGATAGGAGATAGGAAAGAGGTTTGTCTATCTGGGTAGCACGTAATTCACGGCGACACCCATTCCCGCACCGAATCCCACGTGTCACGTTCAGGCTCTAACCTGCATACAGGGCGCTCACCAACACTTCTCTTCGTGCCGGGTCACCATAACGTGTCGTTGCGCTCGTGATCGGGTATGGTGCGGTTGCGGCGGGTGACACCGTCTCGATCACGCTGTCTGGCACGCATTGATGAAACGCTGCTAACCAAAACCTCTGCCATTCAGTGATAATCGTTATGCCTCCATGATCAGCATAGACACGGTTTCCATTTGGTACTTTCGCACAAAATCGCTTGACATACTTGCCCAATATGCTGTATAGTATCTGGTAATAATCCACAATAACAGCGATGTATAATCGTACCGAGTGGTACAACACTCACACTCAAAGAAGTAGTGTGACTTGTTGAGAATACTTCCTTACTTTATCATCATAGTTTATCAAAATAATTAAGATTGGCTTGGTAGCCATTACGCATCGCCGTTGCAATACGGTAGATACGTAATACTTTACTGATTTAAAGAACGAGAGCGCGCTCGGCCCTTACCTCGCTGGAGAGGAGTGGTGAGCGCGTTTTTGTTATCTTTCATTACCTGGTATCCGTTGTATTTGTAACAGCAAGGAACGAGCAATGTATCTTCCCGCGCGAGACCCTGCCCGACTGTACGATCCACGCTTCGAGCACGATGCATGCGGGATCGGTTTTGTCGCTCGTGTTAATGGTCGGGATAGTCACTATATTCTTGAGCTGGCCCTGACGGCCCTGGGTCGCCTTGAACATCGCGGTGCCGTAGCCGATGATGCACGTACTGGTGATGGCGCCGGAGTGCTCACCCAGCTTCCCCGCCGGCTGTTGCGCCGGGAACTGGCGGCTAAGGGTATTGCGATAGCCGATACCGATCTCGCGCTGGCGATGCTTTTTCTGCCTACCGATCCCGATCAGTACGCGACGGCTTGCACGCTGGTTGAAGCAGCTCTGACGACCCACCGGTTACCATTGCTGTGTTGGCGTGAGGTGCCGGTTGATCCCGACATGCTGGGTGAACGGGCACGGTGCGCGATGCCGGCTATTCGCCAGGTGATCGTTGGTCGTCCGCAAGGTATGGACGACCGGACATTCGAGCGTACTCTGTTCCTGGCCCGCAAGACGATGGAGCGGAGCTTCCGCGATGCCGGTTTACCGGCATACGTACCCTCGTTTTCGTCGCGCACCGTTGTCTACAAGGGCTTGCTGTTAGGTTCACACCTGGCCGATTTTTATCTCGATCTGCGCGATCCTGACTTTACCACAGCTATCGCTGTCTACCACCAGCGTTACAGCACCAATACCTTCCCAACCTGGGAACGGGCGCAACCGTTCCGCATGCTGTCGCACAACGGTGAAATTAATACGTTGCAGGGTAATGTAAACTGGATGCGCGCCCGCGAACAGGCGATTACGCTCCCAGACGACTTTCTGCCCGGTGGCGCCCCGCCGATGCGTAACCTGCTCCCGGTTATTGATGAGAGCGGTTCTGACTCGGCAATGCTCGACAATACGCTGGAGCTGCTGGTGATGGCCGGACGCGATATTCGCCATGCGGCAGCGATGCTGGTACCGGAAGCCTGGGAAAAGATACCCGACATCGATCCTGCCCTGCGTGCGTTTTATCAGTATCACTCCTGTCTGATGGAACCCTGGGATGGCCCGGCAGCCCTGGCGTTCTCTGATGGCACCATTGTTGGGACTGCGCTCGACCGCAACGGGCTGCGTCCAGCACGCTATATCGTGACTGATGATGGCCTGGTCGTGTCGGGATCGGAAGTTGGCGCGGTACCGATTGCTGAAACCCGCATTGTCTGTAAAGGCAAACTCGGCCCCGGTCAGATGCTGGCTGTCGATACCGCTCAGGGTCAGATTTACACCAACAGTGAGGTAAAGGCGCTGTTAGCGGCACGTCGGCCTTACGCTGAATGGCTCAACGAGCATTTGTGTTATCTTCCGGCGAACTTACCCACTCTGCCTGCTGACACGGAAACTGATTGGCAACCACTTCAGATGGCGTTCGGCTATACATCGGAAGAACTGAATGTCATTCTCAAACCAATGGGCATGACCGGGCACGAACCGATTGGATCTATGGGAGACGATACGCCAATTCCACCACTCTCACAATGGGAATTAGGCCGTCCGCTCTTCCACTTCTTCAAGCAGCGCTTTGCCGAGGTCACCAACCCACCCATTGATCCGCTACGCGAAGAGCTGGTGATGTCGTTGAGTGTAGGCATCGGTCGCCGCCGCTCGATCCTGCTTGAAACACCAGAACACGCCCATCTGCTTCAACTTACGTCGCCCATCCTGACCGATGCCCAGTTGCAGGCAATCCGCACTTACCCTGATCCATTGCTCAGTTCGGTGACAATCAGTTTGCTCTTCCCGGCCAATCACATCTCGGCTAAGAGCCTGTTGCAGGCACTCGACCGGATCTGCACCGAAGCAGCAACCGCGGTTGAGCAAGGGGCGGCAATTGTTATTCTCAGCGATCGTGGCGTTGATGCTGACCATGCTGCCCTACCCATCCTGCTGGCAACCGGCGCCGTCCACCATCACCTCATCCGCACCGGCTTGCGCTCGCGGGTCAGTCTGCTGGTGGAAACCGGCGAAGCCCGTGAAGTCCACCACATAGCGGCATTGATCGGTTACGGCGCCGAGGCGATCAACCCATATCTGGCCCTGATCAGTGTTCGCCGTATTGCGCTTGAGCGTGATGCCGTGCGCCAGCGCGCCGAACACGGGGTCGAGCGGGATGCGAGTGATCCACGAGCGTTTACGCTCGCGGATGAGGCTGAGCACCACTACATCCATGCCCTGAAAAAGGGTCTGCTGAAGATTATGTCGAAGATGGGTATTTCGACCCTCGACAGTTACTGTGGTGCCCAGATTTTTGAGGCGGTTGGATTGGCTAACGAAGTGGTCGAGCGCTGTTTTACCGGTACACCTTCGCGCGTGGGCGGGCTTTCGTTTAGCCGGATTGCCCGCGATCTGGCTGCTCGCCATGCCCGTGCCTTCCAGACCGGTCGCGTGACCCTGCCGCACCCCGGGTTCTACAAATTCAAGAAAGACGGTGAATATCATGCTTTCAGCCCGGCAGTGGTGCATGCCCTGCACAAAGCTGTACGCAACCCGCACGCCCTCAACGGCGATAGCACCGGGCCATCACTCAGCAGCGAAGGCTACGCCACCTACCGGGCTTATGCCGAGCTGGTCAATAACCGACCGCCGGTTGAACCGCGTGATCTGCTGGAGTTCGTACCGGCTGGGCCGCCCGTGCCGATTGATGAAGTTGAACCAATTGAGTCGATTGTCAAGCGGTTTTCGACTGCGGCGATGAGCCACGGCTCAACCAGCTCAGAAGCTCACGAAACCTTATCAATCGCCATGAATCGGCTGGGGGCAATGGCGAATAGCGGGGAAGGTGGTGAAGCACCGGAACGTTACCACGACGAACGCAATTCCCGCATTAAGCAGGTGGCATCAGGTCGTTTTGGCGTGACCCCTGCCTACCTGGCCAGCGCCAGTGAATTGCAAATCAAGATGGCGCAGGGAGCCAAGCCCGGCGAAGGCGGTCAGTTGCCCGGCCACAAGGTGAACGAGGAGATTGCCCGGATTCGCCATACGGTGCCCGGTGTAGCACTGATCAGCCCGCCGCCACACCACGACATTTACAGCATTGAAGACCTGGCCCAGTTGATCTATGACCTCAAGCAGGTGAACCCGAATGCACGGGTTTCCGTGAAGCTCGTGGCAACAGCCGGGGTGGGAACCATCGCCGCCGGAGTGGTCAAGGGGTATGCTGACATCATTCTGATCAGTGGTCATGCCGGTGGAACCGGTGCGTCGCCGCTGAGCAGTATCAAGAATGCCGGTGTACCGTGGGAATTGGGCTTAGCCGAAACCCAACAGACACTCATTCTCAACGGCCTACGGGAGCGAGTACGCCTTCGCGCTGATGGTGGGCTAAAGACAGGTCGGGACGTGGTTATGGCAGCCTTACTCGGTGCTGATGAATTCTCGTTCGGCACGGCTGCCCTGGTCGCCGAGGGGTGTATTATGGCACGGGCCTGTCATAACAACACCTGTCCGGTCGGTATTGCTACTCAACGGAGCGATTTGCGGGCAAGATTTCCCGGCAAGCCCGAAATGGTAATGGCCTTCTTCCGGTATCTGGCCCAGGAAGTACGCGAAATTCTGGCGAGTCTTGGGCTGCGCTCGATTGAAGAGGCTGTTGGGCGCACCGACCTATTACGTCAGCGTCATACCGATCACGAAACAGCCGATCTGCTCGATATGACACCGGTACTCGGCGCGGCAACGCTGGTCGGGCAAGGACCGATCCGCCATGGCGGTAAACCCAATGCCCTTCCTGCTGAAGAGAGCCTGAATGACCACATCATGGTTGATGCCGCCAACGCACTTGCCGCCGACGGTCCCGTCCGTCTGCATTACCAGATCAACAACTGTGATCGCTCGGTTGGCGCTCGCCTGTCAGGAGCGATTGGGCAACTGTACGGTGATAAAGGTTTACCACCAGACACCATCACCATCACTTTCCACGGTCACGCCGGCCAGAGCTTTGGTGCGTTCAATGCACCTGGTGTGACCCTCCACCTCATTGGTGATGCCAACGACTATGTAGGGAAAGGAATGGCCGGTGGTCTCATCACCATCGCGCCATCACCGCAAGCACAGTACGTCTGGCACGAGAATGTCATTGCCGGAAACACCATCCTGTACGGTGCCACTGGCGGTGAACTCTACGTGGCCGGTCGAGTCGGTGAGCGCTTTGCCGTGCGAAATTCCGGTGCAACAGCCGTCGTTGAGGGAGTTGGCGATCACGGATGCGAGTATATGACCGGTGGGGTGGTTGTTGTCCTTGGACCAACCGGCCGTAATTTCGGTGCCGGCATGACCGGTGGTGTTGCGTATGTTCTTGACGAAGCCGGAACGTTTGCGCAACGCTACAATCCGCAACTGGTTGAGCTACGTCCCCTCAGCGAGCGAGATGAAAAGCGACTGCGCGATCTCATTCGCCGCCATGTCGTATTGACGAAGAGTCCACGAGGGAGTGAGATTCTGGCCCGTTGGGACTATTATCGCACTGTCTTCCTGACTGTCAAACCGCGCGATGTCGTAGCGCAGATTGAGGCCGCTGCGGAAGGGACTGAAGAGCCAACCGCTGCCCGTGCAGCATAAGAGCCTGCTAAGATACCGATAGACGGGACACAAACGGTCCCGTCTATCATCTTTTTATCAGCTTACACAACGAGCAGGTTGTGGTAAGATAAGGCGCTACGTCATGATGCGCAGTAATGATTGCAGGCATATCGATTTGTACAAGGGGAAACGTTGCGTATGCTCTGGATAAGCCTGATTGCACTCATGCTTCTAATCGCAGCTTCACCGGGCATTATGCTCTATGTCGAACATCGCCAATCTATTGCTGGTTATTCAGAGCAACCGGGAGACACCTCTGCTTATCATCAAGACGTTACCTCATCGTAAATAGTTGCACTAATCAGGTACACCGTTGTCAGCTTACGCAAGCAGACAGCTAGATGTTCGCATGATTGAATATCCGCCAGTATCTGACAGCTCACTATCCACCTCTCACCAGCGCATCCAGCATCAACGGCGTTGGATGAATGTCGGATTGTTTCTTATTGATCAGTTGCTCATCTTCAGCGGCTTTGCGCTGGCATATCTGCTGCGCTATCAGGTAAGCTGGCCATCACCTCTTGATCGGATTGTTGCTGAAGTAGCAACAGAAAATCTGGTACCTTTTCGTGCCTTCCTGCCAATTGTCATGATACTGCAAGTCTTGTTAGGCTTGCGGTTTATCGGGCGAGGATTTTATCGGCCCAGTCGCCGAATAACCATGATGGACGAAGCCACTGCCATTACAGGAAGTGTGATCACCACGATCGCACTCCTGATGGTAGTAGTCTTTCTGTATCGGCCATTTTTCTACTCGCGTCTGATCTTTGCATTCGCTGTCGTTACAATTATCGCACTCCTGCTTAGCTGGCGTTTGTTGCTGATCGGCATTCGCCACTGGTTCTGGACACGTGGTCTCGGTCGCGAGCGTGTACTGGTGGTAGGCGGCACCGGCCTGGGCCAACTGGTAATGCAATCGCTCACGGCTTCGCCAGGTGTCGGCTATACCCTGGTCGGCTACCTGAGTAACGAGCCAATCATTACCGGCAACCGGGCCCGCGTTTTTCAACACCTCGGCAATCTTGACGATTTTGAAGAAGTCATGACACAACACCGGATTCAGCACGTCATTATTGCTCTGCCGTTTTGGGAATATGACCGTCTCCCGGAACTAGCTGCTCGTTGCCATGCCCTGGGTATCGAGTATCAGATTGCACCCGACATCTATCAACTCAACTTTGACCGGGTTGATATTATGCATTTGAGTGGCGTTCCACTCCTCCAACCGAAAGAGATTCAACTCCATGGTTTGAATCTTGCCCTGAAACGCATCTTTGATTTGACGATGGTTCTGCTCAGTTTACCACTTACTCTGCCGCTCGCAATTATCATTGCGGGGTTGATCTGGCTCGACTCAGGGCGTCCAATCATTTTTCGTCAGCAACGGGTGGGCAAGCATGGCCATCTGTTTACCTGCTACAAATTCCGCACGATGGTACCGAATGCCGAGCAGCGTCGTCAGGAACTACTGGCCCATAACGAAGCTGATGGACCCCTGTTTAAGATGCGCGCCGATCCACGTGTGACGCGAGTTGGTCGCTGGTTGCGCCGCACCAGCCTCGATGAACTACCGCAATTGTTCAATGTGCTACGCGGTGATATGAGCCTGATCGGGCCACGACCAGCGTTACCAGAAGAGGTGGCGCGTTATGAACCATGGCATCGACGCCGGCTAGAAGTACTTCCAGGACTGGCCTGTCTCCCACAGGCCCTTGGGCGAAGCGAGATCTCATTTGATGAGCAGGTTCGGCTTGACATTTATTATGCCGAAAACTGGTCAGTGAGCCTTGATCTCCGTATTTTGATGATGGTTATTCCGGCTGTGTTATCCGGTCGCGGTGCGTGGTAATGCAATTTCCTGCTCACATCACCATCTACCGTGAGCATCGCCTGTGGATGTGGCTGATTGGCGCAGCCATCACCGGTTGCATTCTGGGATTCACCCCACCTCTCGTAGCGGTGAGCTGGTTGCTTGGCCTCGCAGCCCTTTGCCTAACCTTCTGCGATCCGGTCTGGCCGGTCGCGCTGGCCGTGCTCTCGGTACCGTTTCAGCAACTGGTCATCTTACCCGGAGGCTTGAGCCTGACCCAGGCTTGTTTCATCCTGGTTGTGCTGAGCCTCATGGTACGTCTCCATCAACCCTGGCCAAAGCTAACAGCACCTGGCCTCGCTCTCGCTGTCCTGGTCTGGTGTCTTGCCCTCGCTGCTGCTGCAACCCCGCTGAGTCGCACTGAAGGCTTAAAAGAGACCCTCCGCTGGGGAACGGTGCTGCTGATCTACATCGCTACCGTGTGGGTATTGCAGGATCGGTCGCGTGCTGCATGGCGTCGAACCGTATTAGTCACGTGTTTACTGGTGGCTCCGGCCATCACTGCCCTGATTGGCGTGACGCAATTTGTCAATGGTATCGGGCCTGAGAGCTTTGCAATTGGCGGTGGACGGGTGCGGGCATACAGCACGATTGGGCAACCGAATTCCTTTGCCGGCTATCTGAATCAGTCCTGGTCACTCGCCGTTGGGATGCTGATAGCGCTGATAGAAACCCGTCAGCACCACATTCGGTTCTGGATGCTGTTCAATATCCTGCTGGTAGCGACCGGCAGTCTACTGGGAGGGCTGCTGGCAAGCTTCTCCCGTGGTGGCTGGATTGGCGCATTAATCGGCGCATTGGCAATGGGCATTGCCTTTGGCGGGCGGTACGGGCGCACCATGCTGATCCGTGTTGGGATAGCTGTCCTCCTTGTTGGTTTGAGTAGTCTTTTGTTGATCAACAGTGGACTGTTGCCAACTACGCTGAGCAATCGGGTGGTATCTATCATCGCCAACCTGCGCCCATTCGACACCCGTAATGTTGAGATTACCCCTGAAAACTTTGCGGTTGTGGAGCGGATGGCGCATCTTCAGGCAGCATGGCATATGGTTCAGGAGCAACCTCTCCTCGGTGTCGGTCCCGGTAATTTTAGCATCGCCTACGAACGACTGGTCTACAGTGGGCAAAGCCCAACCTGGATCAAGCCATGGTATGATTCTCGTGGTCATGCACACAACTACTACCTGCACATTACTGCGGAGAGTGGTCTGATTGGCCTGAGTGCGTATCTGGTTTTTCTCGGCAGCATCTGGTATTGTGCGATCAGGGCGTTACGCCAAGCGCAAACCTGGATGATCCGCGGCATAACGCTCGGTGGTATCGGTGTAGCAGGCGCACTCAACGGACACAATCTATTTGAAAATCTGCACGTCTTGAACATGGGTGTTCAATTTGGCGTCATTATTGCCATGCTGGCAACCATTGGCGCTGAGCGTAAAGAGGAGTTATGACCTATCTTGTTACCGGTGCAGCCGGTTTTATTGGTAGTCATCTGGTGGATCGTCTGCTGGCACGGGGCGAACAGGTAATCGGTTTTGACAATTTTGTTGATTATTACAATCCAGAACGTAAACGGCGCAACCTCGCGCAGGCGATGCAACAGCCGGGGTTTACATTGATAGAGGGCGATATTCGTGATCCCGATACGGTAGCACACATTTTCACTCGCTACCGTCCACGTTTCGTTGCCCACCTGGCTGCGATGCCCGGCCCACGCCCATCGATTGCCAATCCGCAGCTCTATGAAGCCGTCAATGTTGGTGGTAGCCTGGTAATTCTCGATTATGCCCGGCGTAGCGGCGTAGAAAATCTGGTTCTGGCATCTACCTCATCGGTATATGGGAAGACAAACCGGGTGCCATTCCGTGAAGAAGATAACACTGACCGGCCTTTATCACCTTATGCAGCGACCAAAAAGGCGGTTGAAGTTCTGGCATATACCTTTCACAGCCTGTACGGCATTCCCACCAGTGTGGTGCGCTTCTTTACCGTCTACGGCCCACGTGGGCGGCCCGATATGACACCATACCTGTTCGTGGAACGGATGGTACGTGGCCAGCCGATTACCCTCTTCAACGGTGGCGAAAATCTGTTCCGCGATTACACCTATATTGACGATATTGTCAGCGGGCTGATTAACGCCCTTGATCGACCGCATGCCTACGAAATCTTCAATCTCGGTCATTCGCAGCCGGTCGAGCTGCGTCGCTTTGTCAACCTCCTGGAACAGATTACCGGCTACCCGGCCCAGATCGAGATCAAGCCATTACCGGCCACAGAGCCACCGATCACCTATGCAGATACGACCAAAGCCGGTCAGATGCTCGATTTCGCACCACGTGTAGCCATTGAAGAAGGATTGGCCCGCTTCTGGGCATGGTATTGTGACGAACATCAGCCGCAACGCTAATTCAGGTTGCGAATATGCTATCTGCCAGGTACGATAAGAGCAGAAGTCATGCGAATAAACTACCAGGGGCGGGAAGGTATATCAGGTTATGAGCGATCAGCAAATACCGGTCAATTCATCAGTTGACAAAGAAGACATCCCCAGCGATGAGCGTGGCACATTTTCGCTCGACCAACGATTGCGCCAGCCCCGCACGCTGATCTCGTTTGGGCTTGCAATAGCGATCATTGTCTTTGTAGTGCGTGGCCTCGATATCGATCTAGCAACGACATGGCAATATATGCGGTCAGCCGATCCGTGGTTGCTCGTTGCTGGACTCATTGTCTTTTATTTAACCTTCCCGCTCCGTGCGTTCCGCTGGCGCATGCTCCTGATCAATGCCGGGGTGCCGGTACAGGCAGGGAAGCACTCATGGGCATCATTTTCGGCGCTGATCGAATATATCTACCTCTCGTGGTTTGCCAACTGCATCGTACCGGCCAAACTCGGTGATGCCTATCGCGGGTATTTGCTCAAGCATAATGGGAATGTCTCGTTCTCGGCAACGTTTGGTACGATTTTTGCCGAACGCCTCCTCGATATGATCGGCCTGTTCGGTTTACTGGTGATCTCCGGTTATCTTACATTTGGTGCCCAGATGCCAGAAGGCACCCAAATTGTCTTTGGTTTCGGCGGCTTGCTGGTCGTCGTCATCATCAGCGGATTAATCAGCATGCGCTGGCTTGGCCCGCAAATCCGCTGGTTCATTCCCAACCGTCTGCATCGCGTCTACGGCAATTTTGAACAATCAGCGTTGAGATCGTTTACACCGGTGATCTTGCCACGGTTATTTCTCCTTACCGGTTCAATCTGGTTGCTCGAAGGGTTTCGGCTGTGGTTCGTGATCCAGTCTCTCAGCCATACGGGTCTCAACTTAACGCTGGCAGCCATCATCTTTGTAGCCCTGGCGTCATCGTTACTAACCGCATTGCCGGTGACACCGGCAGGGCTTGGGGTTGTTGAAGGAACCATCACCGTTGTCCTGACCTTTTTCGGGATTGCAAGCAGCCTGGGGAGCGCAGTGACGTTGCTTGACCGACTGATCAATTTCTGGAGCATCGTTGGGTTTGGCTTCATTCTCTACCTGTTCAGTCGGCGAAAATAACTATGCGAATCGGTGTTGATTACACAGCAGGAATCTGGCAGGGTGCTGGTATTGGCCGTTACACGCGCGAGCTGATACGGGCTGCTGTGCAGGCCGGCCCTGACCTCGATTTTCAACTCTTCTATGCTGCTGATGGCCTGGATGCACAAAGCCCTTTTACCCGCTATGCCCACAATCTAGCAGCCACATATCGCAATATCACCCTACGACCACTATCAATCAGTCCTCGTCTGCTCACCATCCTCTGGCAGCGATTGCGATTACCGTTACGGGTTGAGTGGTTTACTGGCCCATTGGATATTGTACACGCACCCGATTTCGTTCTGCCCCCAACGAAAGCGCACACATTGCTCACAATTCACGACCTCACCTTTCTGGTTGAGCCGGCCTGTGCCGAACCGAACCTCCGTCGCTATTTGAGTATGGCTGTGCCACGTTCATTACAACGCGCCAACCTGATCATTGTCGACTCAAAGGCCACTGCCGGTGATCTTGGTCGCCTCTACGGCATCCCCCGGCAACGGGTTCGCCTGCTCTATCCGGCAGTCGATGAACGGTTTCGACCATTAGCTGGCGACGCAGTCGTGAGTGTACGTGAACGACTTCATCTGCCTGCACGATTTTTGCTCTTTGTCGGAACCCTCGAACCACGTAAGAATCTGGTTCGCCTACTGCAAGCCTTTGCGTTACTCCAGAACGAGTATCCCGATCTGCACCTGCTACTAGCCGGACGAAAAGGATGGCTATACGATGACATCTTCACGGCGGTCGAACAGTATCACCTGAGCGAACGGGTTCGTTTTCTGGATTTTGTTACTGACGAAGATTTGCCGGCATTGTATAATCTAGCTGAAGCCTTCGTCTACCCATCGTTATACGAAGGGTTTGGCTTTCCGGTACTCGAAGCACTCGCCTGTGGTACGCCGGTGGTCACTACAAAAGTGTCCAGCCTGCCGGAAGTCGCCGGAACAGCCGCGATATTTGTTGATCCGCTAGAGCCGGAGGACATTGCTGACGGCATTCGTATTGCACTGAGTAATCCGGCTTTGCTACGAATGTCCGGCCCACAGCAGGCAGCCGCATTTCGCTGGGAACGGACCGGTCAGGAGCTTGTCGCTATGTATCGTGAGCTTGTAGCTACAACTACAGCTCACTGAGGGTTGTGAAGATGATGCCACCGAATGATCTAACAGCCGAAGCACTGCGTCGAGGGGCATTACCAGGCCGCGGGTATGCGATTGCCCGCCGTATTTCACAGATACTGCATCCAGTACCGCTTGGTATCGTCAGCATTTTCATCGTCGGTGTGCTCAGCAGTGAAAACCGCATACAGGGCTTATGGTGGGCGTTGGTTTGTACACTAATCCACGTTGTCCCACCAACAATCTTCTTCAACATTCGCCTCCACCAGGGTGCATACAGTGATGATGACATTTCTATCCGAAGCCAGCGCAATGAACTATACCTGTTTGGGATGCTTAATGTCACTATTGGCACACTCCTACTCTGGTTACTCAATGCACCATTGCCACTACTCGCCATGCTTGTGTCTGTGTTAGTCATGAACCTAATCTCATTTTTCATCAACCTGTTCTGGAAAATCAGCATTCATTCCGCCAGCATTGGCTCGTGTGCAACCCTGGCTAGCATCTATCTACCCGCGCTTGGCAGCATCTGCTGGATCGCCGCCGCCGTATTGGGTTGGGCCCGTCTGCGCACCCGTAACCACACCCTGATGCAAGTCATTGCCGGGATAAGTCTGGCGGTGGTGTGTGTTCTGGTCGTATATCGGTTGTTTGGGTTGATCTAGAGCTTTTACGACATAACAAGTAATACAAGTCTTGTCTCTATTGCGTTTACGAGTGTTACGATGCGTCAAAACTTACTGCACTACCTTCGATGCCCGCAGTGTCGATCACGGTTGTCCCTATCAAAGGCAATAGTCGCTAACTGGATTGAACAAGGTCAGTTGCTCTGTACTCAGTGCCAGCATATATATGCGATAACAAAAGGTATTGCATACCTGTATGTAGAAAATGAGGAATGGAAGCAACTTGCAGCAGAAGCAGCCGGCTGGGTGCAGATGGCAAAGGATGCTGGTTGCTATGATCAGACAGGGATTGATATTGATTTTCGCCTGCCGTATGTGCCAATTCCACCCTGGATTGACATCGCACGTGCGTTTGACATCGTGCTCAATATTGTAAGACCTCACCCTGGTGCTATGGTTGTTGACATTGGTGCGGGAAGGGGCTGGGCAGCGAAACAATTTGCGATACGTGGTTGTTACGCAGTAGCGGTTGAGATCAATGATGATGATCAAATTGGACTGGGACGATCACTTGCACTTATGCAACACGCAAATGTGCAATACGATCTTCTGATTGCTAGTAGCCAGAGACTACCCCTTGCCAATGAGAGCTTTGACATTGTTTTCGCCTCCGCCGCTCTCCATCACTCAACCAGTTTGGAAACATTGCTGAGCGAAGCAGCACGTATTTTGCGCAGACGTGGTAAGCTGATTGCCATTCATGAACCTTGTATCGCCGATCACGTTACACCCGAGCAGTATGCACCAGATATTGCTCAGGAAACAGCTTACAACATTCACGAATCGCGGCCTAAACTCGACGACTACCGTCACGCACTCCGGCATGCAGGATTACAAGAACTAGCCTTATTCAATCACGAACTCTAGGTGCCTCTATCGAGGATATGCAACAATGGGCAGCAAATTACCGGCTATCATTACTTACGGCTGATCAGATTGCAATGTTGCGTCATAAACGAACACCTGCTTTATGGCAAACCATACGGGTTCTCCTAAGCCGTTTACAGCAATTACCTGACACTACCCTCGTGCCACCACAGGATTGGATGGATCAATATTATCGACACATTGGTGGTAGCCTGACGATCATTGCCCAAAAGCCCTGAAACGCACACACTTCCGAAGAGTTATTACCTGCAAAGGAATATCTTATGGCGCGCCGTGAAGGAATCAACCCTGATGCAGTCTACTCTCGTGAAGAGGTTGCCCGTCTGCTCGGTGTGAGCCTGAGCACGGTCAAACGCCTGATCAGTAGCGGGCAACTGGCCGCCAGCCGACCTACAGGGCTACGACGGGTTTTCATCCGCGGAGCCAGTATTCTGCAGATGCTTGAGACAACTCAAATCAACGAAGTACACCACGATTAAGGATGGCTGCCAGGAGCAGGCGTATCATCATCGTCTGGCGTTACCGGTAATGCCCGTATAATCACCCGCTGCTTGAACTTGTTCGGCCCACTTGGTGGCCAACACGTTACCATCGTCACCACTTCATAGCCGGTGGGAGCAATGTAGCGCGCATTCGCCAACCGCTGCTCGGCGGGTACGCCCTCTTCATCAACGATAATGCGCTCATGAACGATATAGCGATAGGGCTGACCACGACTGTACACAATCACTTCATCACCGGGTTGGAGATAAAAGAGGTCTTTGAAGACCCGACCATAGCCGCCAACGTGACCCGCCAGTACAATGTTGTCGCCATCACCGGGATTGGCCGAGCCGCGATGTTGACCGACAGCGAATTCGGCAACCTGCCAGACCGAAATCAACTGGCCATTTTCCTCAATCGTCTCCCAACCCACCTCGATAACTTTCGAGTCAACGTTAATCTTCGGAATAACCAGCCGTTCAACCGTCGCTACCCAATCGGTTTGCACCGGTGCAGGTGGTTCAGAAATCAGCAAGCCGATGTCCACACCGGCAAAGGCGCCGGTTGAATGTGGCACCACCGCCTGAACACCATTCGCAACAGCCGTTGGATTAATCATGCCACCGACGGCAGTCGGTGCAGGGGCAGTCACTGTATCATCAGTCAAGAGCGGCAACGGGCGTGCATCAGCCGGACGGAAGCCACTGGTGGTCAACTGTGGCGCAGGTAGGGGCGAGTCACCGCGAGCCGCCCATCGATAATATTCTATCTGTAGCGTGGTAAACAAGACATAGATTAACAAGCCGGCGCCAACAAACATCAAGACCGTGCCGAGCAGCCAGAGCTTACGGCGCGGTGGCGGAATACGATGCCAGCTTACAAAGTTACCAATCCGTTGGTTTAGAAACGGGATGCGATGAAACATGATGGCTAACCCTCATATCACAACTCTTGTGTTCAGTATATCACGTCCCTATGTGTCCTGATTGATATACGTATGATCGCTGATGTGGGATGTGGGTTGTGAGTATGGATTTGGGGGATTAGGAGGTAGGAGATAGGAGGTAGAAGGGAGAGGAGAGAGAAAGAAAGATTATTTTATACAAAGTTTATCTTGGCTTGGCTGGATAATACAATCTGCCGGTGGCAGGCAGGCGAGCATAGGCGACAGGATGGTGTGGATGAGCACGGCGGTTGTAGAAGTTTGGCTGCTGCACGCTAAACCATGCAACACGTTTGTACGGAGCGTACACAATATCCCATTTAGCACGTGATTGTATGCGGCTGACGCCGGTAGGGTCCCTACTGCCATGCCGGCGACAACTCTCCCAGACGGCGTTGTCCAACGCCCGTATCTAGATGCATGCCGTGACCCTATTGCATCCCGACGATAACTCACCGACTTGCCGTTGGCACACCTGAACGACGGATATTGTTGAGCAAAGGTTGGTATCAGAAGAACGGCGTGAAGATTGAAGAGTGAGGTATAAGAATTGTATAGCGTTCCGTTTGAATTCGCCAACAATAGAAAACCAGGGCATGTAGTCATGCCCTGGATTCCGGTGTTTCAGCGAAACCGTGTTTTTAGTTAACGACCAGCTTACCCTGCATCAGTGGATAGTGACCGGGCACCGTACAAATGTAAAGGTACGTACCGGCAGCCGGGGCAGTGAAGGTGACCTCTACCGTCTCATTACCGTTAGCCAGCGGCGACTCGGCAATGATGTTGCTCTTGTCAGCCGGCAAATAGTTGGCCGCCGGGCCGGCGCTCAGACCGGCGTTAGCAATCGCGGCAGCCTCGGCCTCACCACCCTTGACCAGAATCCAGTTGTGCTGCTGAACAGCCGAGTTATTCTTAAAGCGAATGGTTACAGTTTGACCGGCAGAAACTGTCAACTCTGTTTTGTCAAAGGCAAGCTCTTCACCCTTTGAGCCAATTTCAATCGTTACCGGACCGCTACCGGAACCACCACCGGTAGAGCCACCGCTACTCCCGCCACCGCCGCAGGCAGCCAGCACCATTGCCATCGCCGTTAATACGGCCAGGACCATCATGCGCAATGTAATCTTCATCGGTTGCTTCCTTCCTTGTGGCATCTATCACAAGCATACACACCAACATTTATACCACTATCTTAACCATTGTCAAGCTGATCAGCACCGCTCTTTTAGAATTTATACGCATTGAAGTTATTCCTGATCTTTCTCTTTGTTACGGCCTGAACGTTCGTTAGGCCGCTGATGTTCCCCTCCGCTAGAGCGCTGCTGTTGCGAAGATCGTGCTGATGGTGGTCTACTTTTTGGCCCACTGCGAGACGGCGTTGAACGAGCGCGTTCCTCACTGCGTGCCCGTGGTTCTCGCTCAAACTCCCGCCCCCGCTCGCCGCTCTCGCGCCGCGCCCGTGGTTCACGCTCGAACTCCCGCCCCCGCTCGCCGCTCTCGCGCCGCGCCCGTGGTTCACGCTCGAACTCCCGCCCCCGCTCGCCACGTTCCCCACGTGATCGAACATCGGGCGTGCGATTGGATGATCGCTCGTCATCACGATCACGTACCGATAATGGAGCCATACCTGGCGATTGCTCGACCGAAGGGCGGCGTCTCGTAATGTGAGCACGTAATGCAGCTACCTCCTCATCAGTCAGATACCGCCAGGCCCGTGGTGGCAAATCACCGAGCACCAGATCACCTTCACGCACGCGGATCAATCGACGCACCTCATACCCAAGCAGCTTTGCAACCGCTCGAATCTGGCGCTTCCGCCCTTCGCGGAGGACGATCCTTGCCCATACGCCTTCTGGGGCAGTACCAATCAACTCAACCCAGGCCGGTGCGGTCATTTCACCCTCGAGCAAAACCCCGTTACGCCAGCTACGCAGCGCTTCCGATGACAATGCTCGATCAAACAGCACCCGGTACTCTTTCTCAACTTCAAAGCTGGGATGGGTCAGTGCATAGGCCAGCTCACCATCATCGGTAAGGAGAATCAGACCCTCGCTATCCATATCAAGACGTCCAACCGGAAACACCCGTGCTGGTACATTTACCAGATCAAGCACGGTTAGACGACCATGCGTATCTTCTGCGGTTGAAACGACTCCTGCCGGTTTATGCAGCATAATATAGGTGCGTTTAGTCGGCATCTGTAACGGTTGACCATCAACCAACACTTCATCGTGATCGAGATCAACCCGTGTCCCCGGCACAACAACGACCCGACCATTCACCATCACGCGCCCGGCAGCAATCAAGGCTTCGCAGTCACGTCGAGATGCGATACCAGCGCTGGCCAATACTTTTTGTAGACGTTCAGGACTCACAGACAACCTTTCTGTATCTTAAACAACACCCATCTGCTTAGAGACTTGCGTCTTCACCTTGTGTAAGAAATACTGTTATCATCGTTTGACAGTATACCATACCGATTTTTATAGCCTGATTTAAGGTACAATAAAGACAGGCGATAAATATCATCTCCCCGAACCATGGAACAGCAGACATCGAGCCAACTATTTCGCGCTTATGTACCCGCTACATTACATAACCAGCTCAGTGCCGGCCTGCTACGCGCAGGTCAGATACAGACCTACCACGGCACGATTCTCTACACTGATCTAAGCGGATTCACCCGCCTGACAGCAACATTCGCCACGCTGCCCGATGGCGCTGAGCATCTACATGGTATCTTAACCAGCTATTTTGAGATCATGATTGCCACTATCGTTGCTAACGGCGGTGACGTTATCCACATCGCCGGTGATGCATTAACAGCCTGGTGGCCGGGCATGACCGATCCTGCACTGGCGATTCACTGTGGTCATGCTCTACATAATGCAATTGCTGCTCTCAATCCAATCGCGACTCCCAACGGACCCTTTACCCTTGAAATTCGAGTTGGCGTAAGCGTTGGGATCGTCCATCTATTACTGGTTGGGATTCCCAATCAAGGTGTCCACCCGGTACTGATCGGCGCACCAATTGACGCGGCAAGCCTCGCGGAACAACAAGCCAAACCAGGGGAGGTACAGCTCTTATTACCGTCGTCGCGGCCAACCCGGTTCTGTGATTACCGGCCGCCACCCGAAACACCCATCCTGACGTGGGAACATTTCCTACCACCCAGCTTTGCCCGTCGTCTCCGTTTAAATACGCTGGTAGCCGAGTATCGCTGGTGCGTACCGGTATTTGCGGCTTTTGATCTACCTGACGACCCAACAGCATTACAACCCCTGGTTATGCAGGCACAAGCAATTGCTATGCGGTGGGGTGGCTGGCTCAACGAAATTGAAGTCGGTAATAAAGGCGCAGTAATGGTCTTTCTGTTTGGGGCACCGGTTGCTCACGGTGACGACACCAGCCGGGCGGTGGGATGTGCAGTAGAGTTGCGTGACCGAGGCATCATTCGCAAGGCAGGTATCACTGTCGGCTCAGTCTTCGTGGGAGAGGTAGGGAGCCGTTTACGACGGGTGTATACCGCACAGGGTGAAGACATGAACCTGGCTGCGCTCTTAATGGAACAGGGACAACCCGGCGATGTTGTCATTTCTGGGCGGGTGAGGCAAGACATCCTTGGCCGGTATCGCACATCGCTGCCACAACAGTTGAATGTAAAGGGCTACAGTCGCAGCATTCCGACGGCGGTTGTTTTGGCAAAACACACCTTCACCGATGAACGCCCATTTTCGTCACTCAAGGCTTCGCTACCCGACAACACCGAACTGATCGGGCGTGCTCAAGAGCGCCAAATGATCGATCACATCCTTGATGTCGCCAGGCAAGAGGGTCAGGTATTATTGATCGAGGGTGAAGCCAGTATCGGTAAATCGAGCCTGATACACCATCTGAGTGCCAGATGGATTAAGGACGGCTATCAGGGTTTCCGAGGTGAATGTCGAAGTGGCATGCAAGAATGGCCACTGCATCTATGGCGTAACATTCTCAGTGAACTATGTGATATTGATGATAGTGCACCAATGCAGGTTCGTCAGGCACGTTTACAACATATCGCAACCACCTTCTCATCAGCCCGGCCACAACATATTGCAACACTAGCGCACCTATTTAAAATCGATGGCTTTGACAGCACAACAAAATCGACCGATATCAGTCCGTTGGTAGTAGACCTACTGCTGAGTCGTTTAAAGCAAGAGCCACTCCTGATGGTGCTTGAAGATATCCATTGGGCTGATACTGCCTCATTGAAGCTGGCTCAAGATGTTATTGAAGCCTTGTTACCTCAACTCCCCCTGCTGGTTGTTATCTCTTATCGACCGGCACCCAAACATCTGGCATCGTTCACGAACCATATACGACAGTACCCCTTCACAACACACCACGTTTTGGAACGATTGCCCGTTTACGAACGGGCAATTCTTATCCGGCAACTAATTGGGGTAAAAGATATTGATCATCGCCTACTCCACTATCTTGAACGATATGCCGCCGGTCAGCCGTTGTTTATTAAAGAATACGTGCGCCTCCTATTGCAAAAAGAACTGATCGCTATTGAGAATGACACAGCACGCCTCTTGAGACCATTACCACCGATGCAACTCTCAAGTTCGGCATTGGGGATTGTACAGGCACACATAGATCGTATGGAGGAGCGTACCCGTCTTACCTTCAAAGCCGCAGCGGTCATTGGGCGCAGCTTTCCCTTGCGCTTGTTACACCATATTCACCCAGCCCGTATCACCGAGAGTGAACTGCGCGAAGATATTAAAGCGTTGCTGCACGATCAACTGATTGAGATGGAGATGGCTGAACCAGAGCCGGTATACCGATTTATCGACGGTATTGCTTACGAAGCGGCATACACAAGTCTCCTCTTTGCGCAACGCCGGCATCTCCATCAGGCGATTAGCAACTGGTACCTGTCCACATATCAACAGGAATTAGCCGAACAGGATGCGCCACTGGCTGTGTATGATGTGATCATCGACCACAGTATACGCGCCGAGTTGTGGTCTACAGCTGTCGATCACTGCTGGCAGGCAGCGTTGATCTGTGCCCGGCGTTCGCTGTTCCACAGCGCACTTCGTTACATTGAACAAGGTGTAGGCTTGGCCGGTCCTGCCAGTCGGCGAATCGACCTGATCGGTTTACGTATGCTGCTTAATGATCGCATCGGTAATCATATTTACCAGGAAGAAGATTTTCACCTGATCCAACAATTGTTAAACGAGCAGGCACAGCCGGCGATACAGGCATTGGCCGCAGTGCTGTACCTCCATCACGTCCTTGTGAGCGGGCAGTTCGCCCTGATTGATGAACAGATGACATACGCGCAAGCTACGGTACGTCAAGGACACCACCATGCCGGCTTTAGTCGACTGTTACAAGCCTGCATCTGGCTGATCAATGCGCAATACCTGGCACTCCAGGGGCAATCGAGCCAGGCTCTGGAGATACTCCGTCGGGTCAATCGATTATGTGCACTGGTACCCCGACAGGTATCAACACCCCAACCGCTAAGCGATCTGATACGCCCCGACATCATCATTGCCCAAAGTTACGAACTGGAGGGCTGGATACAATTTGAGCTTGGTGTATTCCAGCGTGCAACAAGGAGATTCCAGCAAGCCATTAAGCTGGCACGTGCTGCTAATGACTGGATTGTTGAGAACCGCGCCCTGATTGGATTATGTCATGTAATGCTATTCAGTAGCCAGCATGAGATAGCAGAAGAGCAATTACCACATACCCTCTACGTTGCTCGTGCGATTAACGACCGTTATGGTCAGGTGCTGGGATTACGCACCCAAGCGCTCCTGCACGTAAAACGCAATGACATACGCACAGCACGTCGGCTGATCTGGCAAGCAATTGCCATCGCCAATAGTTCACAAATCGGTATTCTTGAGATCGTGTTGTTGAATGATCTTGAAAAAAGTGCACTCGTAATGGAGCAAGACTCAAAGACAGATCGTGCGGATTGAGAGGCAGTACGTATAACCCGTCTTTTACGGAAAAAAAGCCTGCCACCAGCGTTGCCAGTTCGGAAGCGGTTGGGAGGTAGGTTCTGGTGTTGGAGGAATAGTGGGCGTGGGCGGAAGAGGCAATGTGGGCACGTGCTCCGGTACAACAATAATATCACCATCACGTGCCAACCCTAAATCACGCGCCCAGGCTTCAGTTGCTGCATCGGATTGCTCGTATTCAAGCTGCGCCGCTAAAGCTTGAGTCGTCGCCTGCAATGCCTCGATCTCAACCTGCGCTGTAGCCAGCTCCTGCTCAAGATAGCGGGCAATAAGAAGCTGGTTCACCAGATTAACCAAAATACTGCCGATCATGACAAGCAAAATCGCCATGATCGTCAGCGAAGTGAGCGTTCGTCCACCACCGGGGAAAGTCGTCGTCAACCAACGACGGAAGTGCCCACGCATCATCGCCCAGTTCCGGCGCAATGCGGTAAAGTTGAACGATTGCCTTAGCGATGAGCGATAACGGCGCATAAGGGTATTCGCTTGCACGACAGCGAACAAAACCTGCTATGCAAGCTTCAGCACGTAGTAATCAAAAATGATCACGACTCGGTAGTCGAGCGCGGTGGTTCAAGCAGCAGCGGTTCGTCAATGTTAGTGGTCATCGAGCTTTGACCACGAAAGAGACCACCCGGTTCGATATGTAGCGCAGCCGTGGTGATGTCACCCCATACTTTACCGGTAGGTGAGATCTCCAACTGTTCAAGAGCAGTGATCTGCCCCTTCACTGCACCAGAAACGTGAACGTTGCGCGCTTTTATGGTTGCAATCACCCGACCCGTCTCACCGATGATCAGATTACCAACGACTTCAATATCGCCTTCCAGAGCACCATCGATGCGAACATTTCCCTCAGCATTTAGGGTACCGACGAAACGTGTGTTGGCACCGATCACCGTCTCTGGCCGTCCATTCACAACTGTCGGCGGCTGGGCGGGTTTGCGGTTTGTACCAAACATGCGTGCGATCCTCCTCCACATAGCCGGCCACCTGTCTGTATCACTATATGCGGGCGAGGCCGGAAGACACCCCGATAAACCGGGAAATCATTGCCGACATTATAAACGATACCGGCAATTAGAGCAACGTATAGCTAAATAGTACCGGTTACCTGTAAATCATCCATCATCGTGCGCGAGGCATGGGTAGACGTTGTAGCTCACGCATGATCTGCAAGCGCTAACACATATTACCCATCACTCCCACCACCACCGGTCGTGGAGCGGATCAGCCCCCATCTATCTCCCGCACAACGAACGATTATGCGCAGGATGATTTGGATTCGGAGCTGTTCTTTCACGCATCCGATGGATGCTTTTTCTATGGCGCAAGCCGTTCACGGTGCCAACCATGTTCGGTGCGTGTATACAAGAGTCGGTCGTGCAAACGCGACGGCCGCCCCTGCCAGAATTCAATTCGGTCGGGGATGACCCGATACCCACCCCAAAAGGGTGGTCGTGGTGGTTCTTGATCGGCAAAGCGAGCAGAGAATTCGGCTACACGCTGCTCCAATTCAGACCGATGGGCTATCGGTTGGCTCTGTGGTGAAGCCCAGGCCCCGATCCGGCTATCGCGTGGCCGGCTGGCATAGTAAGCATCTGCCTCATCATCGGCCACTCTCTCGACAGAGCCTTCAATCCGCACCTGCCGTTCCAGTTCCGGCCAGTAGAATACCAGAGCTGCAACCGGACAAGCAGTCAGTGCCCGCCCCTTCCGGCTTTCATAGTTGGTAAAAAAGACAAAACCGCGCTCATCAATGCCTTTCAGTAAGACCATACGCGCAGAAGGCCGACCGTCAGGATCGATAGTCGCCAGCGTCATTGCATTCGGTTCGATTAATCCCGCGTCAGCAGCTTCACGTAGCCAGCGCGTAAACTGAACAATTGGATCGGGATCGGCCTCTGCTTCAGATAAACCACGTTGGGTATACTCTTTCCGCAGTTCAGCAAGATTCATAGCAGACACTCCATTTGCACAGGAACAATGACTGACGTACAATAGCGCAGATGATGAACAATAGCGCAGCCATTTATGTTGCTCACCCAGACCATGCCGTAGTAGCAGAAACCCTGCTCACCCTTCTGATCGAACAGGGTTTTAGCGCCACGCAGCGCGTACCGCACGACGTGAGCTGTATTATTATGATACCTGATAAACCCACGCGCCACTTCTTCATTGCGCCATCAGCGCAGGGTTGGGTGGCAATTTGGGAAGACCCACGTTACTTTGCCGACCGCACACTTGCGCAGGCACTGGCCAGACATCTGCAAACATGGAGTGTCTGGATCGAGGTAGGGGGAAATGGGGTAAGCTGGGCGCGTGGCCTGTACGAAGGGTCTACCGTTTGTGAAGAGCGCTTCGAGGCGGTTGAAACGACCTTCTACGGGGAACGAGGCGTCGTCTACCTAACATTCGATCCCGATACGATGCCTGACGAATGGATTGCGCAACTCGGCTTACCTGATCCCGATCTCCATTACGAAGCCATTCTTGCCGGCGCCCAACCGTCAGCCGGGCCACCGTTGTACCTCGTCGTGCAACGTAGCAACAGCGACATGTCGTCTGCTGCTGCGGGTGGCTGATGCCATGTACTGCTATGCCATACAATATTTTGATGATTGCCTCGACGAGCTTCTTCTCCGATTACGGCAACCACGTCCGCATTCTGGAAGAGATTCGCGCACTCCAACGTCGTGGTCACCGCATTGTTCTGGTTACCTATCACAACGGTGATGATATTCCGGGTATTACGATCTATCGGTCGTGGGATGTGCCATGGATCAAGCGGGCCGTTGTTGGTTCATCGCGGCACAAACTCTATCTCGACATCGGTTTAGGATGGCGTGCCTTGCGGACTGCACTCCGTATGCGCCCGGATATTATTCACGCTCATACCCACGAAGCGGCGGTCATTGGGTTGCCACTCCAGCGTTTGCTCCGCCGACCACTCATTCTCGATTATCAGGGTAGTATGACAAGTGAGATGCTCGATCATGGCTTTATCCGGCGGAGTAACCCTCTGTTCATCCCGCTGACTCGTTTGGAGCGCATGCTGAATCGCGCCGCTGATGCCGTGATGACCTCAACCCACAATGCTGCGAATCTCTTGCGTCGTGACGGCTCTGTCCCTGAAGATCGTCTCTTCACCATTGCCGATGGCGTAGATACCGAGCGGTTTCGCCCGTTTGACGGCTCGCCAGAATGGACAGCCCAGCGCGCCGAATTACGTGCGCAGCTTGGTATCCCCCCCGACCGGCGCATTGTTGTCTATATCGGTCTGCTTGCGCCCTATCAGGGCACCAATCTGCTCCTCGACGTCGCCCGTCAGATGTGTCAGGTCTACCCAGACCTTCATTTCCTGATTATGGGTCATCCCGATCCGCAGAGCTACCGCAACCTGGCCGCCAGTCTGGGGATCGCAGATCATGTCACGTTACCGGGCCGCATTATCTACCGCGATCTACACAGTTATCTGGCACTGGGTGAGGTGGCAGTCGCGCCAAAGATGAGTCTGACCGAAGGAAATGGCAAAATCGGCAATTACATGGCAATGGGCTTGCCGGTAGTTGCCTTCGATACGCCGGTCAATCGCGAAATACTGGGGCCATACGGTTTTTACGCCCGCCTGGGTAATGCCGCCGATTTTGCTGCCCAGTTGGAGCTGGCACTCACCAACCGGGAGCTGGCAGCCGAGCGGGCAGCCGGTGCCCGTGCGCTTGCAGTGGCTGAACTTTCGTGGGAACGGGCGGCTATCGCCATTGAAGCTATTTACGCTGCGGTCATTGCCCGGCGCCAGGAAGCCGCAGCAGATGATGAAGAAGAGGCGTAGTAGAACCTGTCTTGTATATCGTCAGACCGACAACCCAATACGTCTTCCTATGCATAGCGAGTGCGGAAGGATAACCAGGTTGCCACTTTATTGTCACCACAGAGACACGGAGGACCCAGAGGAGAGGTATACTCTATGTTACTACTGTGAGGCGTGACGTAGCACGTCCATGGAGACTGGCTGCCATCCACATTAGAACCTGTTTCAAAAAACATCTCCTATGAAGGTATCTCATTCATTGCCGACTAAATTCCATGATCGTGACGAGCACACTGGCATCCGCGTGACCAGCCGGGTCAACGACGTGACACACGCTGGATCGTGAGTACGGCTGGCGCGGCAGCATGGCTGCCGCACTCCAAACGACGCCACACGCGGATGATAAGCGATCAAGGCAACCTATTCAGCGCGTGATGGCACCGGAGATAGTTATGAGAGCGCGATAGTACAGCTTTTTATGAAATAAGTTCTTTTCATGTGGCTACGCCACACGGTGTTAAAGGCAACGTCGTGCTGTTATCAGCCTCAATGGCCTGCTGACAGCATAAGTGGCAACTCGAGTGCGGAAGGCTAGGTTCCGCACTCGCGCTACTTTGTATGCGCAGGATATGCGCCGTCTGATCATCGCCGACCGGCACCGTCACAAAATCTGGCTCAAGAACAGCTTCGTGCGCTCGTTGCGCGGATTCGTGAAGAACTGATCAGGAGTACCCTCTTCAACAATCTGCCCCTGATCCATAAAGACAATCCGGTCAGCCACTTCACGCGCAAAGCCCATTTCGTGCGTCACACACAGCATGGTCATACCACTGCGGGCCAGCGTCTTCATTACATCGAGCACCTCTTTCACCATCTCAGGATCGAGGGCCGAGGTCGGCTCATCAAAGAGCATGATCCGTGGCTCCATTGCCAGCGCCCGGGCAATCGCAACCCGCTGCTGCTGACCACCAGAGAGCTGACCGGGATATTTGTATGCCTGCTCCTTGATCCCAACCCGCTCGAGCAATTCGAGAGCCTTCGCTTCGCTCTCTTTGCGCGTCTTTTTCCGCACCCAAATCGGGGCCAGCGTGATGTTCTGCATCACCGTCAGATGCGGAAAGAGGTTGAATTGCTGGAATACCATCCCTACTTCACGCCGGATGGCATCGATGTTGCGAATATCGCTGGTCATTTCAATGCCATCGACGATAATCCGGCCTTCCTGATGCTCCTCAAGCCGGTTAATCGTCCGAATGAAGGTGCTCTTGCCACTCCCTGACGGCCCGCAGATAACGACCACTTCACCACGTTTCACGCGCAGGCTGACATCTTTGAGGGCATGAAAATCACCGTACCATTTATTAACGTTTTCGCAGATGATGATATACTCACTGCTCCCATTGCCACTCATACGATATTCCTTTCACACCGGGTTCACATCTCAAAGGTATGTCAAAGCTCATCAGAACGGCAGCTAACCGACTCTTACGAGGCACATCATCAATGCCGGCTGCGAGCGATCTGGTCTTCAATGCGCTTACTGATGCGTGACATGGTGAAGCTGAAGACCCAATAGATAGCAGCGATCACAAGGAATGTTTCGCGCCAGACCCCGCCCGGCGTGCCGAGCCACTGCGGTTGACCAACGATATTTTGCGCTGCGCCGAGAAGATCGACCAGACCGATGATCACGACCAGTGAGGTGTCTTTGAACAGGGCGATGAACTGACCAACCAGCACCGGCACCACAGCCCGCAGCGCCTGCGGCAACGTAATGAGCAATGTGGTCTGAAATACATTCAGACCAAGGGCCCGCGCTGCTTCGATCTGCCCTTTGGGAATCGACTGCAAGCCACCACGCACATTTTCGGCCAGGTAAGCTGCGCTAAACAGCGTCACCGCGACAATTGCCCGTACCAGCGCATCAATACTCTCGCCGCCAGGGAGGAAGAGCGGCAGCAAGAGGGCACCCATAAAGAGCACTGTCACCAGTGGCACACCACGGATCAGCTCAATGTAGAGCACGCAAAACACGCGAATGACCGGCAATGAACTCCGGCGTCCCAATGCCAGCAGCACCCCCAGCGGAAACGAGAGCACGATACCACTGATCGCCAGCAACAACGTCAAAAGCAAACCGCCCCACAGCTTTGTCTCAACGATTGGTAGACCAAGGCCACCGCGCAAAATCAGAATGACGATAGGATAAGAGAGGACCCAGGCAATAATCAGTGGCCAGCGCAAGCGACTACCCAGCCGACGTGCCAGTTGATCGCCACCCACCAGCAACCCGGCACAGAGAAACATAAATAGCCAACCAGGTAGCGAGGTCTGATCCGGCAAATCGGGGAAGGTAAAGGCGGCAAAGCCGATTCCAACACTGATTGCGGCTGCCCCTAAGGCAACCATACGCACGACCCCACCCCACACGCCGGCACTCAATCCCAGCAGCAGTAAGACCAGCGCCATAGCTGCCTGCGGTCGCCAGAGCTGGTCGACCGGATACGTCCAGGTAAGTAAGAGCTTAATGTTCGTGAACGCAGCCGGCCAGCCAGGAGCCGTCACCATCCAGGAAACAAAACTGGTTACGGCCTGGATCACAATGTACAGGAGGACGATAGTAATAATCGCGTTGTACCAGGTTGAAAAGAGATTTTTGCGCAACCACTCGATCAGACCAATCTGCTGACGCGGTACACGACGCGAAGTTGGACGACTAACTTCAGTTGCCACAGGCGTCTCCTTTTATCGCTCGACAAGCTGGATGCGACGGTTATACCAGTTCATAAACAGCGACGTCAGCAAACTGACTGAAAGATAACTGGCCATGAGCATCAAGATCACCGGTACGGCCTGGCCAGTCTGATTGTTAATCGTATTGGCGACGTAGAAGAGATCGGGATAAGCAATTGCAATTGCCAGACTGCTATTCTTGGTCAGGTTGAGATACTGACTGGTCAGTGGCGGAATAATCACCCGCAGCGCCTGGGGCAGAATCACCAGCCGCATCGTCTGTCCGGGGGTCATACCAAGGGCACGCGCTGCTTCACGCTGGCCTTTGCTAACAGCCAGAATACCGCTGCGCACAATCTCACCGATGAAGACTGCGGTGTAAATCACCAACCCAATCAACAAGGCAGCGAAGCTGTTCGTGACTGTTACGCCGCCTTCAAAATTGAAGCGCTGCAACACCGGAATGGAAAGGCTCACCGGCCAGACACCGTCCACCAGATAGGTCACCAGAAAGCTGAGCAGCACGATACCCAGCGCGATGAGCAATGCATACGGCAAGGCAACGCCGGGTCGATCACGACGCACGAATTGAATTCGGCGCACCACGTAGAAGACGATCCCAATCACAATACCGGCATAGACCCACAACATCCAGGCATCGAAGCTACTACCCGCCTGCGGCCAGGCCAGGGTAATGCCGCGATTATGCAGAAACATCAGTCCGCCGACATCAATACTCTCTTGAATGCGAGGAAAAAGTCGGGTAAGCGAAAACCAGAAGATTAATTGCAAAAGCAAGGGAACATTCCGCACAATTTCAACATAGACCAATGCCATATTACGCAACAACCAGTTATCAGAGAGGCGAGCAATACCGAGAATTAGCCCCAGTAGCGTAGCAAGAATAATACCGATCACAGCTACACGGACGGTATTCAAAATACCAACAACAAACGCTCGCCCATACGTCATGGAAGGATCGTACTCTATAACACTTTCAGAAATAGGAAAGCCGGCCGGCACAGACAGAAAAGAGAACGTAGGCAACAGATTAGCCTGGCGCAGGCCATTAATCATATTTGAATACAAAAACCAAACCAGTGCGATCACCAAAATAGCAAACACCACTTGAACAATGATCGCAATAATCCGCGTATCACGATAAAAAGGAATATTTATTTTGCCGGGAGGAACCGATGGCGAACCAACAGCCATAACTTTCTCCTGAAGGGTAAGACCTTGAGGCACCGATCCACATAAACGCAGATTGCATTTGGAACAGTGCTTCGACTAGATAGCTTGACAACACCGCGAGTAGAATGTTGTGACAGGATAGCAGGCCATCAACCAGACAACTGAAGGAATGGCATAACTGACAATAGACCCTTCCTCCATATGGCAACGGCGGAGGATGTATCTCCTCCGCCGTTGAGGTGATGCTTAGCGGAAGGGCGGTGAGTAGAGCAGACCACCCTCGGTGTACAACGCATTCAGGCCACGGGGTAGGTTGAATGGCGTATCGGGACCGAGATTACGGTTGTAAATCTCAGCATAGTTCCCGACGTGGCGGACCACGCGAGCAGCAAAATCGTTGGACAGACCGATGCCAGCGCCCAGCTCACCCTCGATACCGAGGAAGCGGCGAATCTCCGGAACGTCGCTACCCAGGAACTGATCGAGATTTTGCGACGTAATGCCATACTCTTCAGCCTGGAAGGTAGCGAAGACGATCCAGCGCACCGCATCGAACCACTGCGGATCACCCTGACGCACTGCCGGGCCGAGCGGCTCCTTCGACATCGTTACTTCGAGAATCTTGTGATCGGCCGGATTCGACAGCAGGGTCAAGCTGGAGATGAGTCCCGACTTGTCAGTCGTAAAGCCATCACACTGGCCCGCATCGTAGGCAGCGCGCGTCGAGTCACCATCGGGGAAGACCACTGGGGTGAAGGTCAGACCACGGGCACGGAACTGATCGGCTAGGTTCAACTCAGTAGTGGTACCGGTCTGCACACAGATGGTTGCGCCATCCATGTCTTCAAGTGTATCAATACCGCTGTCCTTGCGCACCATCATCCCCTGACCATCGTAGAAAGTGGTGGGAGCCCAATCTAGACCAAGGGTTCCATCACGGCCCAGCGTCCAGGTGCTATTGCGGATGAGAACATCAATTTCACCGCTCTGCAATGCAGTGAAGCGCTCCTGAGCACTCAATGGACGGAACTCAACTTTCGTCGGATCGTCGAAGAGGGCAGCAGCAACAGCACGGCAGAAATCGATGTCAAAGCCGCGGTAGACACCAGCCGAGTCGACCGATGCAAAACCGGGCAGTGGGTTATTGTTGACACCACAGATCAGAGTGCCACGGCTAAGAATTCGTTCAATCTGACCACCGGCAGCCGGCTGATTGGTGGTGCCACCTGCCGGAGCTGAAGTTGCTGCCGGCGCAGCAGTCGGCGCCGGCGCTGCGGTTGGTTGTTCAGGTGCCGAGGTTGCCGGCTGAGCCGGCGCCGTTGTAGGTGCCTGTTGGGCTTGACCACCACAGGCGGCCAGCACTAGGCTGAGTAAACCTGCCAGAACCAGAGTAATGTGTTTGCGCATGTTCTCTCCTGTATCATCTGAATACGGTTATGCGAATACACCGGACCTTCCGGTGCTGCAAACCGTGCGGTCCCATTGAAATAAGGCGATCCACTACCTGCGGCCCCATTGCACAGCATTGACTTCATATCGTTCGGATCACGGAAATGATACCATGTTCTTGTAGATCGCGCAAATGGCTATGGTGGAAGATGGGCCGGAGCTACGGGTTTTCTTTGATCTTTACAACAATTGAACATTTTAATGTTCAATTGAGCGTTAGTAGTGAATGTAACAAATTGGGAAGCAGAACATGAGACTTTTGTATCAATGGCTCTTTGTGTTTACACTCCTTCTGACCGCATCGCCGACAGTCCTAGCACAATCCGACCAACGATGCTTTCCGGAAACCGGTTTTTGTATTAGCGGGCGCATCCGTGAGTTTTGGGAACAAAATGGTGGTTTACCCGTTTTTGGGTTTCCAATTACACCCCAGCAGGAAGAGATTGTAGAAGGAAAAGCTGTCCAGGTACAATGGTTCGAGCGTTATCGCCTCGAGCTTCACCCAGAAAATCGACGACCATACGACGTTCTCCTCGGTCGATTGGGTGCTGATCGCCTAATGCAGCAAGGGCGGGACTTTCAATCCTTTCCAACCAGCCAGCCCCAGCGCGGCTGTCGCTATTTTCCTGAAACGCAGCACAATGTGTGCGGTGACATTTTGAACATGTGGCGATCTAACGGCCTGGAGTTCGATGGTCGCCGGGGTAAGAGCGAAGCAGAAAGTTTGGCTCTCTTCGGGTTACCTCTCTCCGATCTGATGATTGAAGAGATTGATGGTCGGGTACTGCAAGTTCAATGGTTTGAACGAGCACGTTTTGAGTTGCATCCTGAGAATACACCACCGTACAACGTTCTCTTGGGGCTGCTGGGCAACGAGGTACGAGCAAGCATAAGTACGCCACCACCACCACCATCACCACCATCACCACCATCACCACCACCACTGCCACCACCTACCTTCAACAACTGCCAAGCAGACCCTAATCCAGGTGCTGCCCCAAACTATCCGGTCACAATCGTCAGGATCGACAAGCAAAGAGAGACGGTAACGTTGCGAAATGTTAGCCCTGATCCGGTCGACCTGACCGGCTGGCAAATGTGTAGTATTCGCGGTAATCAACTCCATCCGATTGGTGGTGTGCTCCTGCCCGGTGAAGAACGCTCGTTCTCTGGGCCGGAGGGCAATATCTGGAGTAACAGTCAACGCGATGACGGCGCGTTGTATGATGCAGAAGGTCGTCTGGTCAGCTATTACGTAGACCGTTAATACATGTACTATCTTCTCCGTAGCCTTGGAGGGGTTTGTCCGTCGTCTGAGAGGGCTTCAGCCCGCCTGATCCGGTGGGTTGAAGCCCTCCTTCAATTCCCGGAAATCTCTACGGGGCTGACCTGACGGCAGGGAGTAGTTCCGTGCGTGGTACTGTATAATCCCAGCAGGACTTGCACGTCATCACTCCTGCCATACCCAGGGCAATCCCTTCTGGAATGAGGCAAACCGATACATCATACCATCTACCATCTGACCGGGGGCAGGTGTAAACGGTTCAGGGTGGGTCAAGAACACGTGGTGGATCAGGTGTCGGGCGAGTGTCGGAGGCTCGCACTCCCAGGGGTAAAACAGCGTTGGCCCTGTGTCATAACTTCTACGCTATCAATTTTGACATGGTGCCACATTAGGGCGGAATGGAGTACAGGAAGCGCGGAAGTTATGTTCCCACGCTTCAAGGTAACGCGGCAATTGCTGCAAAGCTACAATACACTCCAACCTGATGGCGTTTGCACTCCAGATGACGCCAGGCGTAGTTAACCATATTGTGGGATATGGATGTAGGTGGACAACCTACCTCTCCGGAACTAGAATCAACTCCTGTAAATCTACCCCTACTGCTGCGTCACCATGAAAACCGCCGGCAGCAATTTCGGCCAACGCCTGGGCTACCGGCATTGTCCAGCGTGGACTGAAATGTACCAGGATAAGCCGACGCACGCCGGCAGCAGCGGCCACGGCACCGGCCTGACGCGGGGTGGTATGGCCGGCAAATGGTTCAGCAGTGGTCGCTTCGTGGATCAATATCTGGGCGTCGGTGGCCAGATCGACGACTGTCGGACACGGTTCAGTATCAGAGGAATAGCACACTGCTGGCACGTTCGGAGCTGCAAAGCGTAGAGCAAGACAGGGTCGACTGTGCGCGGTTATTGCCGTCGTGATGACCAGGCCATCACGAAGCTGTAGGGGTTCGCCGGGGGTAACTGGTTGCCAAATGACCGGTGTGGCCCAATCTTCCAGACCCGCTGCGGCCAGGAAAGCAGTAGCCAGTTCGATGGTTGCCGGTAGACTGTAGATCGGTAACGGTTCGGTACGCCCACCCAGCCGGAGGCTGAAGAGGAGCGCCGGTAAGCCGTTAATGTGATCACAGTGGCTGTGGGTCAGGAGAACGCCGGTGAGCCTCTGTGGATCGATACCGGCCGCCAGCATGCGACGGTAGCTTTCACCACCGACATCAACCAGGAATGGCCCACCCGGCCCATCCCATACCAGATGCGTATACGCTCGATTAGGATCGGGCAAACCTGTTCCGGTACCCAGTAATACAACCCGTGCTGTCATCATTCCTCCTCATCGATTGGGACAAGCCGCTTGCGGAGGGCGTAGATCGCTACCTGGGTACGGTCGGCCAGGTGCAGCTTTGAAAGAATATTGCTGATATGGGTTTTGACCGTCTTTTCTGAGACGACCAATGTCTCGGCAATCTCCTTATTCGACATACCCTTCGCGACCAGCCGCAGCACATCCATCTCTCGCGGGGTGAGCTGCTCGACCGGTGCTTCATTTGGGCGCGGCCTATTGAACTCCTGCATCAATTTGGCCGCCACATCGGGATGAAGAACGGCTTCACCGCGACACGCCGCCCGGATCGCGTGGGCCAGATCTTCGGGTGAGATGTCTTTGAGCAGGTATGAGATTGCGCCGGCTTTGATAGCAGGAAAGACCTTATCGTCGTCGGCAAAACTGGTCAGGACAATTACCTGTGACGAGGGGCTAACCGCTTTCAAGCGGCGTGTGGTTTCGACTCCATCAATACCGGGCATGACGAGATCCATCAAGACCACATCAGGCAGCAATTCACAGGCCAACTTCACGCCTTCGACACCGCTACCTGCTTCCCCGACTACCTCGATATCGGGTTGTAATTCCAGAAAATCGCGCAACCCCTGGCGTACCACGCGATGGTCATCAATGAGCAGTACTGTGATCTGTTCCATCCACCTACCCCTTCTTGCTACCCTTCCCTGTCGCTGATTGTGTCAAACGACCGGTATTATCTGTCTCGCATCTCATGTTACTCGGGTCGTTCAATATTGACATGACGACCACGTAGGGGGACAACAACCACAACCTCAGCACCGGCCCCAGGCCGAGAATGAACGGTGAACGAACCACCCAA
The DNA here is from genome assembly GCF_034432675.1 of Chloroflexus sp. Classification (GTDB taxonomy): domain Bacteria; phylum Chloroflexota; class Chloroflexia; order Chloroflexales; family Chloroflexaceae; genus Chloroflexus. The sequence goes on from NZ_DAOUBI010000041.1 coordinate 39,519, forward strand.
TTCTGCTGCGCGTTCGCGCATGCTAAGCAAGCCGAGATGCCGGCCTTCGCCAGAGGGACGAGCTGTTGGGTCGAAACCCTGACCATCATCAATAATGCGCATCGAAACCTGATCGGCATTGAATTCAAGCATTATTTGCACATTGCGGGCGGCTGCATGCTTCACAATGTTATTGAGCGCCTCCTGGACAATCCGAAAGAGTGGTTGCTCAATTCCTCGTGTATGGCGCTCATCACCGATAACGTTTAATTCTATCCGCAATCCTTCACGATGAGCCAAATGCTGGGCATGTTGTTGAATAGCAGCGACAAGTCCCTGGTCGCGCAGTGCTGGCGGGCGTAACTGAAAGATCAAGGCACGCATTTCGGCCAGTGCCGCAGTTGCCGTCTCGTGTAGCCGATCAAGTAGGGCTGGAACACGGGCCGGGTTTCGCTCGAATTGTGCTTGTGCAGCCTGTGCGGTCAGAGTCATACTGAAGAGCTGCTGACTAACGCTGTCGTGTAATTCACGGGCAAGGCGATTGCGTTCCTCCAGGGCGGCAGCCTGCTGCGCCCGCTGGTAGAGGCGTCCATTCTCTACGGCACCGGCCAGCATGTCGGCAACGGTCTCCAGTACTGCGGCATCCTCTTCGGTCAGGCCGGCTCGTTCGGGCGATTCAATATTGAGTACGCCCAACGTCTTGCCATTGGAGATCAGCGGTACACACAGCTCTGAACGGATATCGAGCCGCTCGCTGAGGCCGAGATAATCTGCTTCCGTCGCTACATCCTCGGTGCGCACAATCCGACCACTGCGCGCCGCACGTCCAACCAGTCCCAGATTGATATGCTGGCGATAGCCAACCCGCTCTGGTGCATAACGACCGGCGGATGCGACCAGGATCAGCTCATTGGCCTCTTCTTCAAGCAGGAAGAGGTCAACCTGCGGGTAACCAAAACCGCGCTGTATCTGCTGCGTTGCCAGTGGCAGCGACTCGCGCAGATCGAGCGTTGCGGTAACGATGCGGGCAATCGAGTTGAGCACAGCAAGCTGATCGGCACGACGCTGCACCTGCGCTGCCAGCCGTTGCGACTCGGCGTAGAGGCGTGCGCTGACGACCGGCCCACTCACCTGAGCGGCAATTGCCTCTAGCAGATCAACATCTTCGTCACTGAACACGCTGGCCTGCCGGCTAACTACACTCAGCATCCCGATCACCCGACCACCACTTCGCAACGGGGCGATGATACACGACGCGATGTCGGGGCCGAACAGAGCCATGTCCGGTGCGTGCAAGCGACAATCGTCTACTACAAACGGCTGACCACTCTGCACTACCCAGGCCAGTGAGCCGGAGAGTAACGGCAATTGCCTGCCGATCAGTGCATCGAGCGGTGGTGCCGCAGCCACGACCGTTAATGTCTCTTGATTATCGAGCAGTGCGACCAGCCCACTGCCGAATGCAGCAGCCAGCCGATCAATCGTCTGACGCACAATAGTATCCAAATCAAGCGTTGCCCCAACCGCACGCCCCAGTTCGGCCAGCAGTTGCTCTTTCGCCAGCAAGCGGGCGCTCCGTTCGGCCAGGCGAACATTTTCAACTGCCAGCGCCGCCTGACGGGCAATCGCTTCGACCATGCGTATAGTGACCTGGTCGGGTTGATCGGGCCAGGCCAACACAATGACGCCAATCAAGCGGTCTCCCCGCCCGCGCAACGGCGTTAACAATGCTGAGGCTGGAATAATCGCTTCGGTATCCGGCACATCAGGGGGGAGCACTGCTGCCGGAATCAGATATGAACTACTCTGCCGATATTCCGGGCGTAGGAGCGGCTGGTAGATTGCCGGCCCAATCGGTGTGGCACGCAAACGTTCGACCAGTGTTGCATCAACACCGGCAAAGGCTACCGCGTAGAGCGTATCGCTGTCGAGATCGCGTAAGCGGGCATAGACTGCCGGACTACCAACAATCCGGCGTAAGGTCTCGACAACCTCAGCAAGCAGGCTCTCAGGCGTATCGTCGGCACGTAACGCATCGCCAAATGCCAGCAGATCGCCTAACGGAAGCGTGCGATGAGTAGAATCAGCCGCCATATGCGCAGAGTCAGTCATGATTACCTCGTTATGATCATTCACATTGTCGCATATGCCGCCGGCAATTACAACTCATCTTCGTCAGCCGGTTCGGTGACAATGGGTGCCATTCCTCGCCCAATGAGAATAGGCCCGAATAGCATTGTCTGTTCAACGACAATCGCCCGTCGCTTAAGCAGTTCGAGCATCGCCCAAAACGAGACGATCACCTCTTCAGTCGTTGGGTCATTACTCAGCAGATCGGTAAAATCAAACCAGGTCGCTCGTTCCAACCGCGCACGAATCCGCTCCGCCACTTCGGCGACCGTCAATCGTGGCGCGAGTACAATCGGTTCAGGCTGTGTCAGTGGCAACTGAAGCTGACGTCGACGTTCAAGCGCGTGGAGCAGATCGGTAACACGATAGCTGACGGGGGCAGGAGCAGGGAGTAGCGGCGGTGGAGCCAGACGGACAAACGTGCTCCGGCCCTGATCCTGCCAGAGACGCAGGACTTCGGCAGCCTGTTTGAAACGGCGATACAACTCCAACTGGACCACAAGCTGTCCTGCATCCTCATCACCCGTCTCAGCAGGTACAGTTGGTGAACGGGGCAGTAGCGCTCGCGACTTGATCAAAATCAAGCGCGCTGCCATGCTCACGAACTCAGCCAGTTCACGCGGTTCAACCTCTGCTAAAGTACGGACGTGGGCCAGGTACTGGTCGGCGACACTGGCCAGGGCGATGGTCGTGATATCCAGTTCGGCCCGTTCTATCAAACGCAACAGCAGATCGAGGGGGCCAGTGAACTCCGGTAGCGTAACGGCGTAAGGCATCGATCAGTTTTGCTCATCGGCCCACTGTAGGCGGGCAGCACGACCACGGGGGTTGGGATCGTGGTAATGACGGATGGTTTCAACAATTTCCGGCGGACAACCGGCGGCAGCAGCCATCTGGGCTCCACGGGCGGCATGGCCGGCATAGAGAGCAATAGGCGGAAGAAAACGGGCGGCGATCAGGTACAGGGCCGGCCAGCGTTTGAGAATAGTTGCCAGCACGTACCAGCCAAGCGCCATTGGCCTTCCGTGATCGTCAACTTTACCACAATCGTGGTACAGCGCGGCACGCAGAAGAAACTCATCTTGTTCAGCTGCGTCGACCAGCGTGTAGTACACGTCCAGGCAGTGCCGCTGATCGTAACGTGGCATCTGATCGAACAAGCGCTGCTCTGCCGGCGTTAACAAACGCCGTACCAGATCGTATTCTGCGGGCGTGATGCAGGCATGTACAGCGCTCCGAAACTGTCGAATGCGATACGATAATGACATAGGTGACCGGTTGCCGATAAGAGATGTATCGGTTATCAATTCGGATATTATAAACCAGATAGGGCAGTATGTCCGACGCACCAATAGTAATGAGGCGGGTTGGTAGAAGTTATCCCAGTAGTTCCTGACAGAATGTATCGTGACGAGCACACGCATCATCCTCGTGACCGGCAAGGTGAATAGCATGCACGCGCTTGATCATGGGTACGGCCGTTGCGGCCTTGAGAGCGGCGATAGGGGTATAGGCAGTATGATCAATGACACACGCCTGATCATGAGCATGGCCGGTGCGGCAGCGTGGTTGCCGCACGCTACACGATGCGACATGCGCATGACAAGCGGTTAAGGCAATCAATTCGGCGGGTGATGGCACTATCGCCGATAGTCAGTGCTGCTCGCTTCCCTACCGATGTGTCGGGAGCAGAATAGACAGTTCTTAGTGATCGGCAAGCGTTTATGAGCCTGTGTGACAGACTGCTAACACGAACGCACAGCTTTTCGTGTTGGGATGGGCATACAGCCCAACCCGGCGGTACTTAAAGATGCCATCCAATATGCCGAAGCCATTCTCACCTGCTGTCGTCATCAAATCAATTGATCGCGCTCGTATCGAGCAGGCGGTTGAGCAATACTTAGCCCGACTGCGATCAGAACACCCGCAGATTGAGCGTGTGATCTGGTTTGGTTCATGGACGAATAGTTTACCGTCCCCGGGTAGTGATGTTGATCGCTACCTAATCGTCTCTGCAACCGACAAGCCGCCATGCGAGCGAGTCGCTAATTTTTGCCGATGGGATTTCCGGTAGGCATTGTGCTATTTGTTTACCCTCGTGAAGAATTCGCGCAGTTGCCGGAAGTACATCCCGGCCAGCATGCGAGCATTATTGCCGGACGAGAACTGTGAAGATTGTCGGTAATCACCACCGAACACGCAACCCATTCCTCCGTGAAGCTGCACCTGCCACAGCAAACATGGTACAATGAAACCTAAGAGCGTACGAACTACAGACGTAACTAATTGCACGATGAAACGACTAATCATTCTCCTCAGCCTGATCCTGGTTGCCTGTGGCACCACAGCAGCGCCCAATCAAGCGCTGGTAGTTGGTAATACACCAATAGCGGCGGAAAGTCGTCTGATCGACACTCGACCGGACTGGGCGGCTATTCCCGGAGAGATGGCCCCCGACTTTAGCTACACCCTGGCCGATGGCACATACAAATTGAGCGATCTGCGGGGCAAGCCGGTGATTGTCAACTTTTGGGCAACCTGGTGCCTGCCGTGTGTCGAAGAGATGCCGACGCTCGACGCGGCGCGACGTACCAATCCCGACCTGGTCATTCTGGCGGTGAACCGCAATGAATCGACCGAGGCGATCAGTGCGTTTGCGCCGAAGGTCGGAGTCAGCTTTCCGCTCATTACCGACCGTGATGGCGTCATTGGTGAACGGTATGGGGTGATCAATCTGCCGACGACGTTCTTTATCAACAGCGACGGCACGATTGCTGTTCGTCACGTAGGGGCGCTTACAGCCGAACGACTGGCCGAACGATTAGCGGAGGTACAGTGAGCAAATATACACCCGATGAGATTCTGCAGATGGCACGAGAGCGCATTGCAATGCGCCAGGCCGCAAGCCGACACTCGCTGCCGTGGGGGGCGATCTTCGCTGGTAGTTTCAGCGCACTGCTGATCGCGCTCCTCTTCAGTCCGGGGATGCCGCTGGAATGGAAGATGTATGCGGTTGTGCATGGTATCTGTGCACAGCAGCACAACATCTTTGTCGGTGGGTTACAATTTCCGCTTTGCGCACGTAACAGTGGTATCTACCTAAGCTTCATGCTCACCTTCATCTACCTCTACGCGATTGGACGGGGACGGGCCGGAGGGCTGCCGCCGTGGCACATCTCGCTCACCCTCGTGGCATTTGTGGCAATTATGGCGGTTGATGGCTTCAACTCGCTGTTTCTCGATCTTGGCTTGCCCAACTGGTACCCGCCTGACAACTTCTTGCGCACGCTCACCGGGATGGGAATGGGGATCACGATTGCGACAATGCTCCACATCGTGCTCAACAACACGCTGCGCCAAAACGTCGATCCGCAGCAGCCGGTCTTCACCCGCTGGACAGAACTCCTCGGTATCATCGCCATCGACCTACTGGCGCTGGCGGCAATTTACGGCAACCTGGGCATCACCTTCTGGCCGTTGGCCTTTCTCGCTTTCTTCGGCATCCTCGGTGTGCTCTACCTGGTGTGTCTCTTGGTAACCAGTCTGTTTATGGGGTATGAAGGAAAAGTGACCAGTATTCGCCAACTGGCGCGACCGGCAACGATTGCCCTTATCCCAACCCTGCTGATTGCCGGCACAATGTCATGGCTGCGCTTCTGGATGGAGAGTATGGGTCTTGTTATATAGATGACGAGACCGTTCGCTTTTCAGATGTAATACATCACCGTACCATCCTGGCTGCGCTTACGCTGGCAGAGATCATCAAGTGTGATGGCAGCCAGGCGGCGTTCGATGGTGGTGCGCAACTCGCTCCAAATTTCATCGATCACAGCGCGATCTGACGGCTCGGCAGGCTGAAGATCATCGCGACCACCTTCAGCAGGTAAAATAGGGCCTTCGAGGACGGTCAGCACCTCCAGGAGCGTAATCGATTCGGGGGAACGAGCGAGGAGATGACCACCCTGCGGCCCACGGAGACTCTCGACTAAACCGGCCCGTCGCAAGGTGATGAGTAACTGATTGAGATAATTGACCGGAATGCCCTGGCGGATGGCAATAGCTTCGCTCTGGATCGGCCCCTCGCCGTACCGTTGCGCCAGATCGAACAGAGCACGCAGGCCATAATCGCCTTTACTTGAGATACGCATGCATCCCTCCATATAGTCAAGTAGATCACTCAACAATTGTAGCAATAAGCCCGGCATGCGTCAACATTCCCTCTTTCCAACAAATGCCAACTTGTGGTATGATATGGGTATTCCATGACGCAGTGCGTCTAAGGGTTAGGTCGCGACCAACCATCAACCCGACTTGTGCGTCACGATGTGGAGAGCGCTTTCGCTTGTGGAAAGCGCGGCTGCAATGGTCAAGGAGGACCCAATGACCTATCAGATCAAGCGCGTTGGCGTGATCGGCGCCGGCACAATGGGTGCCGCAATTGCTGCTCTGGTGGCCGGAACCGGCATTCCGGTCATCTTGCTCGATGTCCCACCCTCTTCACTTACCGCAGAGGAAGAAGCGAAAGGTCTTACCCTCAACCACCCGCAAGTCCGCAACCGGATTGTGCAGCAGGGTTTTGAGCGGATGCGCAAGGCTCGGCCATCAAACCTCTACAGTGAGCGGAGTGCCGAACTAATTACGTTGGGCAACACTGAAGACGATTTTCACCGTTTGGCCGAATGCGACTGGATCGTCGAAGCGATTGTCGAGCAAATTGGCCCTAAGCAGGCCTTGATGGCGCGCCTAGAAGAGGTGCGCAAACCGCACGCCATCGTCACCACCAACACATCAGGTATTCCGATACGAATCATCGCGGAAGGGCGGAGTGAATCCTTCCGCCGGCACTTCTTCGGTAGTCACTTCTTCAACCCACCACGGTACCTGCGGCTACTCGAAATTATTCCCGGCGATGATGCCGATCCGGCTGTGGTAGCAGCGTTCCGTCAGTTTGCCGAAGAGCGGCTAGGCAAAGGGGTAGTTATCTGCAAAGATCGCCCCAACTTCATCGGCAACCGTATCTTTGTGTATGCCGGACAGGTTCTGATCAATTATGCCCTGCAACACGGCTACCAGGTTGAAGAGGTGGATGCACTCACCGGCCCGCTGATCGGGCGCCCAAACACGGCAAGCTTCCGCCTGCTCGACCAAGTCGGGATCGATGTGATGGCTTACGTCGCCGCAAATCTGTACGACGCGATACCCGACGACGAGAGTCGTGACGTCTATCGACAGAATGATCTGACGCAAAAGCTGGTGGCTGCCGGCAAGCTGGGGAAGAAGGTCGGCCAGGGCTTTTACAAAGAGATGCGGCAGAATGGGAAACGTGAATTCTGGGCTCTTAACTTGCAGACGCTCGAATACGTACCGCCCCAGGGAACCGCAGCAGTTGATGAACTGATCAGTGCAGCGCGTAAGATCAAAGCACTCCCCGAACGGCTGCGCTTCATTCTCGGTCGGGCCAACGAAGGTGATCGGGGTGCCCAATTGGTCGCCGCTGCCGTCTACCCAATGATGGCCTACGCCGCCCGCCGCTTACCTGAGATTGCCGATAGTGTTGCCGACGTTGACAACGCCATGCGCTGGGGTTTTGCCCACGAGCAGGGACCATTCCAGCTCTGGCAGGCAATGGGAATCGCGGAAACGGCGAGCCAGATGCGAGCCTTTGGCGAGAGTCTCCCAGCATGGGTGGATCAACTGATTGCCACCGATGGCCGTTTTTACGGTGAGATCGACGGCACGCCGGCGGCCTTTAACGTTGCAACAGGCCGACTGGAACCGATCCAGCGTGACTCACGCGCAATCGATCTGGCTGCGCTCAAAGCGGCTGGACGTGAACTGCATGGGAATGAGAGTGCCAGTGTCATCGATCTTGGTGATGGGGTGTTGTGCTTTGAGCTGCACTCGAAAGCGAACACCATTGGCGGACAAGTGATCGAAATGCTGATTAAGGCTCTCGACGAACTGGATCAGGGGCCGTGGGTTGGCATGGTGGTCGGCAATCAGGGGCCACGCTTCTCGGCAGGTCTCGATCTTAACGATGTCGGTGCAGCGGTAATGACCGGGGCCTGGGACGATATTGACGAGTACGCAGCCCTGGTTCAACAGACGTTCCGGCGCATGCGCGATAGCGCCAAACCTATTGTGAGCGCTCCGTTCGGCCAGACATTAGGCGGCGGGGTTGAACTTTCGATGCACAGTGCGGCCTCGGTTGCGGCTGCCGAAACCTATATGGGCTTTGTCGAATTCGGTGTGGGGGTGATTCCAGCCTGGGGCGGCTGCACCGAGATGAACCGGCGGATTATTGCCGCCGCCGTGCGCAACGGCAGTGATCCGCTGAAAGCCTTCCAGCAGGTCTTCGAGACGATTGCGCTGGCGAAGGTCGCTACCAGTGCTCACGAAGCCAAAGAATTGGGCTTGCTACGGCCAACCGACCGGATTGTCTTCAACCCGGACTATCTGATCGGTGAAGCGAAACGCGAAGTGTTACGCCTGGTTGCCGAGGGATATACACCGGCAGTCACGGCGAAACCTTGCTACGCACTGGGGCGGGATGGTCTGGCAGCGGCACGCATTGCCATCTATCAGATGCGTGAAGGCGGCTTTGCCACGCCATACGACGCAGTGATTGCCGACAAGCTGGCCTACGTGCTGTGTGGTGGCGAACTGAGCAGCCCGCAGTGGGTTGATGATGTGTATATGCATGCGCTCGAACGGGCGATGGTTCTCGAATTGCTTAAAGACCCGCGCACACAGGCCCGCGCCCAGCATATGCTCGAGCACGGTAAACCATTGCGGAATTAAGCCGGATGTATTTTTGAGAGACGTTGCCGTTGAGATGATCGTCCACACGGCAGAGGCAGCAGTTATACCGGAGACATCAGGAGAAGGCATCTTCAAGACCATTAGCCGGGAAACCTGACAGTTCTCGTGCCGAACGGCAGGGTAGCACAGGATGATAGCCTGTGCTACAAAGGCAACAAGATATAGACCTGTTTCTTCGTAACCGAAGCAGAAGTGAGACCCGTTCCCGGTTCTCATGGCACTCACGATGAACAAAGGAGTATCACAATGCGTGAGGCAGTGATTGTTTCTGGAGTACGCACGGCAGTTGGCAAGGCCGGTCGAGGTGCGCTGCGTACTGTTCGTCCCGACGATCTGGCAGCGATCGTCGTGAAAGCGGCTATTGAACGGGCTAGCATTGATCCGGTATTGGTGGAAGACGTGATTATAGGCTGTGCCATGCCTGAAGGTGAACAGGGCCTGAACGTTGCCCGGATCGCCGCCCAACGCGCCGGCCTCCCCGACAGCGTGTGTGGCGTTACCGTCAACCGGTTCTGCGCTTCGGGATTGCAGACGATTGCGATGGCGGCCTACCAGGTTATGTCAGGGCAAAGTGATGTTGTAGTGGCCGGCGGCACCGAAAGCATGAGCATGGTGCCAATGAGTGGTAATAAGTTCTCGCCGAACCCCTATCTGGCCCAGCACGATCCGGCAGTGTATATGAGCATGGGCTTAACCGCCGAGCAGGTAGCGCGGCGCTTTGAAATTGATCGTGAAGAGCAGGATGCCTTCGCCTTGCGATCCCATCAGCGCGCACTGGCAGCCCAGGCTGCCGGACTATTCGACCGGAGCATTGTGCCGGTGGAAGTGGAGCTGGTCGAGCCAGGGACAGATGGTCGCCCACAGCGCCGTGTCCTGGTCTTCGGCCGTGATGAGGGACCACGTGCCGACACCTCAGCCGAGGCCCTGGCGAAACTGAAGCCGGTCTTTGCCGCCGATGGTACCGTTACCGCCGGCAACTCATCCCAGATGAGCGATGGTGCAGCTGCTGTTGTCGTGATGAGTGCTGAACGTGCCGCAGCGCTAGGCCTGAAACCAAGGGCACGCTTTGTGAGCTTTGCAGTCGGCGGGGTAGAGCCAGAAGTAATGGGGATTGGCCCCGTCGTTGCCATACCTAAAGCGCTGAAACTGGCCGGCCTGACCCTTGCCGACATTGATCTGATCGAACTTAATGAAGCCTTTGCTGCCCAATCAATTGCAGTGATCCGCCAGCTCGATCTTGACGAAGAGCGGGTCAATGTCAACGGCGGTGCAATTGCGCTAGGACATCCGCTGGGATGCACCGGTGCCAAATTGACCGTCCAGATCCTCGATGAACTCGAGCGGCGCGGCGGTCGTTACGGCATGGTGACGATGTGCATCGGGGGAGGTATGGGTGCCGCAGGCATTTTCGAGCGGATTGGCTAAGGCACGACGCCTGTTGCAATCAGGGTGATCAATAACAGGGCGGGGGCTATGCCTCCGCCCTGTTGGTAGGGCTACGGGTGCCGGCCGTCCAGGCCGGCCACGTCCCAATCACGGCGACGAATCGAGCGTCTACCGGCCAAACGCGTGACGCCAGTGGATTGGTGTATTATTATGCACGATACGACGATCCCGCCATCGGGCGGTTTCGCTCCGCCGACACCATCATTCCCGGCAGCCCGCCGCTCACCGTCTGGCCGAGCGATGCGACAGCGCAGGGGATGTGGCGCAGCGCCGGCAGCGGCCCGGTCAATCCGCAGGACCTGAACCGCTATGCGTATGCGCTGAACAATCCACTGAAGTACACCGACCCGACGGGGCATCTGCCACTGCTGCCGGTGCTCATCGCTGGCGGGCTGGCGCTGCGGAAGGCGATTGACGACGGCTGGACGGCGTGGAATACGACTCACCCTTCCCTATACCCATACCTCTAGATCGGTACGTGCTCCGCGCACACCTCTCAGCCCTTCTACCTTCACTTATCAGCGGCACCATCCGCGATAACGCGAACAATCTGGGTACCTGGCGGCTTCTGGAGTGGCGTGCGGGATTGCGGTTTGCAACGACAGCGTGATCAGTCTGGTGATCGACGCAGGCGCCACGTTCCAGCGATACCCCCACCCCGCCCTACCATCGCCTATACATCACCCAAATGTCACGCTGCGTTAGGCGGGGCTACAAGCGCTCCCCGTGGCGCAGGCTTCCAGCCCGCGTGCCAGCATCACCGCCACCGCCGGCAGGTGCTGACCATGGCCGCTGGTGGGCAGGCACGAATCTGGTGCAACCACACGTCTATGCGCAGGTAGCGTATTCATGCCTGACCGACCCAGCACCCCCGTGACCAGGATGGGTAACAATGTACCACGCGCTGGATCGTGAGCGCGGCTGCCGCGGCAGCATGGCTGCCACACTCCACGCCGCGCGACACGCGCATGACGAGCGGGTACGGCAATTCATCCAGCACATGCTGGCACAGCCAGAGCGGCGCACTGTCACATGGCCAGTCACCCAAAACAGCACCTATGGCGATCATACCCGTTGATGCGCAAATGGTTAACGCTATATGATAGTTGTTGGTAATGCATAGCCCACCACCACCAAGCGTCGCAACACTCCCCACTCCCCATCTCCTATTTCCTCAAAAAGTGATATAGTACGCAAGACAACACAAAGCGCTCGTATCACTCGCGGGGTGTTCCTGCTGGAGTAAGGTTATGTACGAATTATCTAAGTTGTACGCTGCATTTGAGCAGTACTTCGGTCATCCACCAACCCGCATCGCTCGCGCTCCTGGTCGGGTGAATTTGATCGGCGAGCATACCGATTACAACGATGGTTTTGTCTTCCCGATGGCACTGGATCGCGCTACCTATGTGGCGGCCCGGCCACGCAACGATCAGATTGTGCGGGTGTTTAGTATAAAGTTCCGCGACGAGGATCAGTTCGATTTACAGCAGATTGTGCGCGATGAACGCCGGCAGTGGGTGAATTATATTCGCGGTGTGGCAAAAGGGTTACTGGCCCGTGATTTGCCGCTGCGTGGTGCCGATTTGATGATCGATAGCGATGTCCCGGCGGGGAGTGGCCTCTCGTCGTCGGCGGCACTGGAGGTGGCGGTTGGGTATACGTTTCAACTGCTGAACAATATCAACCTGCTCGGTGAGGAGCTGGCGCTGGTGGCGCAGGGCGCGGAGCATACGTTTGTTGGGGTCAAGTGTGGGATTATGGATCAGTTGATCGCTGCCCTGGGTGAAGCCGGCCATGCGCTGCTGATCGACTGCCGCGACTTGAGTTATCGTCCGGTACCGATTCCCGCCGAAGCGCGGGTAGTCGTGTGCGATAGCGGTGTACGCCATCGCCTGGCCGGTTCGGAGTACAATCAGCGCCGCGCCGGTTGCGAAGAAGCGGTGCGCCTGCTCAAGCCGGCGTTGGGGAAGATTCAGGCACTGCGTGATGTGCGTTCGAGCGATCTGGCTACGTATGGGCACCTGTTACCGCCCGATGTGCTGCCGCTGGCCCGCCATGTGGTGAGCGAAAATGAGCGCACGCTGGCGGCTGCCGAGGCGCTGGCCGCCGGCGATCTGGTGAAGATGGGCCAGTTAATGGTCGCTTCGCACGTAAGTTTGCGCGACGACTATCGGGTGAGTGTACGCGAACTCGATACGCTCGTCGATCTGGCGCTGGCCGCACCGGGTTGCTTCGGCAGTCGCATGACCGGCGGTGGTTTCGGTGGTAGCACAGTGTCGCTGGTAGCCGCCGATCACGTTGATGCGTTCGTGGCAGTGATGGTAGACGGCTATGCCATTCGTACCGGACGCAAACTGCAACCGCTGGTCTGCACCGCTGGCGCCGGGGTGTCGTGTGTCTACGCCAGTGAAGAGGAATAGGGTCTCACCCTGCGGATGGTTCGCCTGCGCGGGGCAAGCCGGCAGAGCGGCCATCCGCTGGTGGTGCGGAATCGCCACGGGGCAGGCAGGTGCAATTCAGCGCTGACCCACTCTCGCCAATTGCACGACCGCCCTGCCTGCCGGAGCGTAATCTATAGCGGAAATATCGTATCGCCGACCGGCAAATCGTCAATCATCCATCCGTTTATCCCTATCAGGGGGGCTCGCGCCGGTGCCGGCGGAATAAGGCTGGACACGAGGCGCCCAAGGAGATCGTAAGTACCCTTGTGGGAGGAGCGTATGCTGGGTCGCATCTTTGCACCACTGTCAACCGTTTCGCTGCCGTTGGTGTATGGGTTGAGCCATCGCGCACTGCTGCGTATGGGGGCAACCAGCCAGGAGCGTTGTCTGAACGGGATTCGTGCTCACTATTACGCTATGCCGGCCCGTGGGACGGGCGATCTGCCGGTGCTGCTGTTGCACGGGATCGCTGACCGCGCCCAGACCTGGTCGTTTGTGATGCCGCAATTGACCACGATTGGGCCGGTGTATGCGCTCGATCTGGCCGGGTTTGGGCTGAGTGGGTTTCCGCCCGGTCAGCACTACGCCACCATCGAGCAGCAGGTGGCACTGGTGCAGGCGTTTATTCGCGAGGTGATCGGACGACCGGCGTTACTGGTCGGCAACTCGATGGGGGGGTGGATTTCCATTCGGGTCGCGCTGGCCACGCCAGAACTGGTGGTTGGGCTGGTGCTGCTCGCGCCGGGGGGCGCAATCTTGCGTGGGCGCGAGTCGTGGGAGCCGTTTCTGCACACCATCGAGCTGGCCGATGCCCGCACGGTACGGCAGGCTCTGCGCCAGATGTATGGCCGGCCACCGCTGCCGCTCTACCTGGCCGGCCACGGCCTGCGCTCAATCTTTCACCGCGACTCGGTGACCCAATTCATCGCCCATCTCGACGAACAGGCGATGCTGCGTCCCGCCGACCTGCAAGCGCTTCAGGTGCCGACGGCGCTGATCTGGGGCGAGGCCGACCGCTTCCTGCCGCCCGAATCACGCGAGTTCTTCTGCGCCAATCTGCCCAACCCGCGCCTGCTGCTCTTGCCGGGCTGCGGTCATATGCCGCAACAGCAACGGCCACGCCAGGTTGCCACCTTCATCCGGCGTTTTGCTCAGGAGATAAGCGACCAGGCGCCGGCAACAATAGCCCAGCGCCACAGCCAACACAGCGCAGGGTAAGCAAAAGTACAGAGAGGAAACCGCAATGATTCTGTCCGGCACTCGTGAAGCGGTACTGCTGAGCGTGCAGCGGATTGATATTCACGGCACAATCTTCTACGACGTCACCTTCCACCACACCGGTGAAACGCAACCGATCCGCGCTCGGATCGGGGCCGAGAGCGTCTATCCCAACCCCCAGCCTGGCGATCAGGTGCTGGTAAGCTACGTGGTGGGGGTGGTGACCAACATCACCCCACGCCCGTCATAAATCAGCCTTTGCATAGGCCGCCCGGTGTTCGACGGCCCGTAGGAGGGAGAGAGATCGTCCACAACTTACCGAATCGGGGCGTACACCCGATACTTGCTCAACCATCGTCAGCGTGCGATGTGGTTTTACCTCCGCGTTGCTGGCAAGGTGGAGGTTTCAGCATATTCTCTCCAGGATTCCGTAGCGCAACGTTTAGAGTGCGGCAGCCATGCTGCCGTACCTGGCACGCTCACGGTCAGGGGCGTGTCGGAGCGGTAAGCCTGATGGTAACGGGTACGACATGGAGCGAATGACCAGATAGTGTCCTCGACGATAATGAACAGTATCGATCCAGATTTGATGTGACGACCATGCATACTCGCAGATACTGAACATCAGCAAGTTGTAAGCCAGCGCTACCCCACGGCTGGTTGGTCGCAGCACGGCTGGCGCGGCCGCATGGCTGCCGCACTCCATACTGA
>NZ_DAOUBI010000042.1:0-6115 GCF_034432675.1 Chloroflexus sp.
CTATCCTCCGCATCAGCCCGGATCCCGTCCTACAGGATAGGACGATGTTGCGATAATGTCATGACGATTTGGTATAAGCCGGGTTGCTACCGTGAGTCGTGACATAGCGCGTCGATGGGAACCGGATGCGTCACACATCGTTCAATGCAGGTACGCGGCACGGTGTTGCGCACAACGTCGTGCTGTTCATCCTGGAAGTCAACTGCTGTGGCCTGATCACAACACCGGTAGCAACCCGGGTTCATCATATCTTAATGGATACTGTGAACCATTGTCGCGGATACGATTCGCGCCACGGCGTCGATACCGCCCCTCGTGGAGAGAGCAAGTGGCCCGCACTCGTCAATCGCCGGTTTCACTGCCATGGGACGGGAAGAGTGATGATTTGGATAGCATCTATTGCAAAAAACATTGACTAGATTCATTACAGATCGACTTAATGATTGTGGCGAACACATACAGCATCCTCGTGACCAGCAGGGTCAACGGCGTGACACGCTTCGAATCGCGAGTACGGCTGGCGCGGCAGCATGGCTGCCGCACTCCAAACGTCGCGACACACGCATAATGAGCGTATTACGGCGAATGGTTTGCCTGGAGCGATGATTTCCAAACGTTGCGACACGTACATGATGAGCGGGCAAGGCAACCAATCCAGCGCGTGATGGCGCCGAAGAAGCTCGTTTGCCCTCCCTGCTGCTATACCGGTAGCCTGAGAGCAGGATATGCTGGCGTTGGAGATGGGCAATCGTTCATGTACCTGTGCGACCGTCTGGAAGTACGACTGCACAGCTTTTATGAAATACGTTCTCGTGTGCCTGGTATTACACCCGATTCGATGTAACATCCTCATGGCCTGCTGTTCGTCAACAGCTCAGTTTGGAGTACAATATCATCATGAACATCTTACTTATCTCAACCTATGAACTTGGCCACCAACCGCTCAGCCTGGCATCACCCGCCGCGTGGCTACGCCGGGCAGGGGCAGATGTGGTTTGTGTTGACACCAGTGTCACACCGTTAATGGCAGAAATGGCTGCCAATGCCGCACTAATCGGAATCTCGGTACCGATGCACACGGCCACCCGGCTGGCGCTGGATATGTTGCCACACCTGCGGGCAGCAGCACCGAACGCATATATTGTCTGCTACGGACTGTACGCTCCGCTCAATGCCGCAATCCTGCATCAGGCTGGGGCCGATTGTTGCCTGGGTGGCGAAGTTGAGGAACAGCTCACTGCGATCTGGCAGCAAATAGCTGCCGGCAACCGCCCGTCAGTTGCCGACACTGTTCTCCTCAATCGGCTCGATCTCATCCCGCCTGACCGGAACGGCTTACCGCCTCTCGACCGCTATGCAACGTTGATCAGCGGCGGCAAGACTTATCTGGCCGGGTATACCGAAACAACCCGTGGCTGCAAACACCTCTGCCGTCACTGCCCGGTTGTCCCGGTTTACAACGGGCATTTTCGCGTGGTACCACGCTCAACCGTGCTGGCCGACATCCGGGCACAGGTCGCTGCCGGAGCGCACCATATCACCTTTGGCGACCCGGATTTTCTGAATGGTCCCGGCCACGTCTTACCGATTGTGCGCACTATGCACGCCGAGTTTCCCGACCTGACCTATGATGTCACGATCAAGATCGAGCACATCATTCGGTACGCTCATCTGTTGCCGGAACTACGCGCAACCGGCTGTATCATGGTTGTGAGCGCCGTTGAAGCGCTCAATGACACCATCCTGACCCGCTTTGCCAAACGTCACAGCCGTGCCGATGTGGTGCGTGCGGTTCAGCTTCTACGGGAACACGATATTGCCCTGAATGCAACATTCGTGGCCTTTACACCGTGGACGACGCGCCAGGTGTATCGCGACTTTTTGCTTGGTATCGCCGAACTGGGCCTGATCGAGAGTGTTGCTCCGGTTCAGTACGGCTTACGGCTGCTCATACCTGAAGGATCGCGGTTGCTTGAGCTACCCGACGTACAGGCGCTAATTGAGCCGTTCGATCCGGAGGCGTTAGTATATCCCTGGCGACATCCCGACCCAGCGATGGACACGTTACAACGCGAGGTGATGGCGCTTGCCCAGTGCAGCGAGCAGTGTGGCGAGTCGCGCAGCAGCTTCTATCTGCGACTGCACGACCTGTGTAATCGGGTTATTGGCCCCGGCCCGCGCCCGGCAACCGTGCCAGACGCTGCACCGGTGCCAAGGCTGAGCGAACCGTGGTACTGTTGTGCTGAACCGACAGACAGCCAGTTGATGGCAAAATATTTGTAGCCTGTGTACGGGAATACGACAGCTATGACCGAGATCGGTATGCGTCCACATCTGTTGTTGCTCACCACACCATCATCGTACCGGCTGCCGGCCTTTCTGGATGCAGCCAGGCGGATCGGTGTCCAGATAACGGTTGCTGAAGACACCCCACCCGCCTTGAGTCGGCCATTGCCGGGGCGCTTACTGATTGATTTTAGTGATCGGGCAGCAGCATTGCAGGCCATCCGCAATCTGCACGCCAACCAACCGTTGAGCGCTATCCTACCGGTTGACGACAGTGGGGTTGAACTGGCGGCGCTGGCCTGTGCCGATATTGGGCTACCTTTTAATCGGCCAGAAGCCGCGGCTGCCGCACGCGACAAGCATCTGATGCGTCAGCTCTTCGCCCGTGTCGGAGTACCGTCACCAGCGTTTCGCCTCTGCACCACTACCGACGATCTACCGACGCTGGTGCAGTCGGTCACATTTCCCTGTGTTGTCAAGCCTCTGCGCCTCAACGGCAGTCGCGGCGTTATCCGGGCCGATAACCCGGCCCAGTGTCTCGCGGCAATCCGCCGCCTCACCGCCCTGCTTGACCGGATTGAAGGGGCAGGGGTGCATGAGTTTTTGATTGAAGACTTCGTGCCGGGGTTTGAGGTTGCGCTGGAGGGATTGATCGATCACGGGCAGGTACAGGTACTGGCGCTTTTCGACAAGCCTGACCCGCTCGATGGGCCGTTTTTTGAAGAGACGATCTACGTCACACCATCACGCCTGCCGGAAGCAACGCAAGCGGCAATTTGTGCAGTAACCGCAGCAGCGGCCAGAGCTGTGGGGTTAGAGCGCGGGCCATTGCATGCCGAGCTGCGGATCAACGAGCGCGGGCCGTGGATGATCGAGTTAGCTAACCGCAGTATCGGCGGTTTATGCTCGCGAACATTGCGTTTCGGTACTGATGTCTCTTTAGAGGAGTTGATTTTGCGCCAGGCTTCCGGTCTACCTGTGGACACCCTCAGTCGCGAGGGACAGGCGGGTGGGGTGATGATGATACCGATCCCCCAGGCCGGTATCCTGCGCACCGTTGATGGCGTGGCTGAGGCATGTGCAATTCCCGGTATTGAGGCAGTCGAAATTACGGCACCGCTTAATTACCCGCTGACACCCCTACCAGAGGGTGACAGCTATCTCGGCTTTATCTTTGCGCATGGTTCTGATCCAGCGACCGTCGAGGCAGCACTGCGTACCGCACATACCTGCCTGCGCTTTACCATCGTTCCGGCAATCGAGCTGGTGCCATCTACCGTTAGTATGTAGAGCAGAGGGGAGTGGCACACACGCTAATAACTCCCACCTCAGCCCTATTTGCGACGCGGCCCTCCCTTCGCTGGAGCAGCGGTTGGTGGTGTCCACCCTTCAGGCATAGGAGCATTTTCGCCGAAAAAGAACTCTTCCATGGCTTTCATCAGGATTTGCTGCGCATTCGGATCACCTAAACTCAGGCCATAATGATTGATAATCAGCGTTGCCTGTTGTGGCCACAGTCGCCAGGCCTGAGCCGACACCTGTTCGTAGATGCGCTGCCCCAGCGGGCCAGGGAAGGGTGGCCGATCCAGACCGGGAAGTTCGCGACCGAGTTTGACACAATGCACCATTCGCGCCATAGCTCTTTCTTTCGTGTGTACAAACGGTAATCCCATAAGTATTATACCCGAAAGCAACGCATAACCATGCGCATTGTTCTCTTTGCCATTCCAGGCTCGATGGCACTACCGGTCTTGCAGGGCCTGCTGACGTTGCCGGTTGACGTGATCGGACTGGTTCATCCGGCACCAGCGGGGATGCCGGCGTTGACCCAGTTACCGGCGGCTGCACCTGCACGCAACTCTACGCTACTCGCACCGGCCACAGCGGCTACAATTGCCGATGCAGCCGGGATTCCGCGCTATGCCGTTCGGCGAGATGCTACCGCCGAGATCGGTGAGCAGTTGCATCGGCAGAAGGTAGACCTCGTGATTGTTGCCTGCTGGCCCTGGCGCATCCCGGCAGTATTGCTTGAGATACCACGCTACGGCTGGCTCAACCTGCACCCATCGCCATTACCAGAACTCCGTGGCCCGGAACCACTCTTCTGGGCATTGCGGTTGGGCTGGATGCGCACGGCAATGACCTTACACCTGATGGATGCGGAGTTTGACCACGGCCCGATTGTCTGTCAGGAGTGGTTTGATCTACCGCCCGGCGAGCGTCTACATTCGCTGGAAACACTCGCCGGACAATGTGCCGCCACAATGTTACCGACCGCACTCAGCCAGATCACCAGTGCAGACTGGCGACCATCACCCCAGGCAGCGGGTGGCAGTTACTTTCCTTCACCCCGGACACAGGACTTTGTGTTGACTGCGGAATGGTCAGTTCAACGGGCCTACGCCTTTGTGCGGGCAATTGCCGAATGGGGCATACCGTTTACCTTCATTGCGGCTGATGGCCAACGTGTACAGATTGCCGATGCGGTTGAATACCAGCCTCATAAACATTTAGCAATGCCTGTCGTTGAACAAGATGGCCGGCTGGCACTCCAGTTATGCAACGGCGTCCTGATAGGCATCACGCCAGATTGAACAGAGCGGTAGATCAATTTTTTTACCATATTTGTCAGTACACTGATAGCGGTGTTACAATTGCACAAATGTTTTTTGTTGATCCGCCCTGTACGCATCTACACGCAAACTGATTGCAGATTACAGTTTTGCCTGTTTACGATGCCTGGAGATATGTCATGACGAACGTACAAACTCCCGACAATGCTCATAAGTTCAGCAATGGCGAGAGCAGATTCTCAATAACCTGTTATGGGCACTAGTCGTTCTGGGGAGTATTGCGCTCATCGTTGGTTCGTGGGCAGATTACATGCGGCAGGTGAACGAGCGTTACCGTATATTGGAATATACTTCCTTACTTATCTGTCCATTGTCGTCATTTCTTTGGTACGACGCCTACAGGCAAAGATACGCGCTCTGCTGCTCCTGATTGTACTGGGAGCGATTGCGACGTTTCTGCTGGTAACGTTTGGACTGGTGGGGAGTGGACGCATTCTCTGGCTCGGTATTAATGTGCTGGCATTGATCTATTTTGATCGGTTGGGAAGTATCGTCGCGCTCATTCTTTCGCTGATCGTCATGATGATCACAGCAGCCATATATGTGACGGGCGATGCGTCTTTTGTAACCCCAGAGACACTGACCGTTCAAGATACCATCGAAGACTGGGCCGGTGCGATTGGACTGTATCTGTCCACCAACATGCTGACACTCATCCCGTTTCGCTATCTCCTACAACGGTTGGAAGGTCTTGCCCAGCAGGCGACTGCTGAAGCAGCCCGGGCCAGGCTGCACGCTCAACAGGTCGAAGTACATGCTCAGGAGTTAGAGCAACAAACAACCCAATTACAGCGCACGGAACATATGTTACGGAACGTGGTGCAATCGCTGGAAACACCAACGGTCGAGATTGCCGATCAGGTGTTGCTGGCACCGATTGTTGGTCAGATCGATCATCAGCGAGCTGATACGCTGTTAAAACGGTTACTCAGCGTGGTCAGCGAACGCCGCGTGAAGCTTATCGTGATTGATGCGGCGGGTGTACCGGCCTTTGACACCATGGCTGCTCAGAGTCTGATGCAGACGGTGCAGGCACTCCGGCTGATCGGGTGTGGGGCAGTGATCACCGGTATTTCACCGGCGATGGCGCAAACGATTACGGCGCTGGGTATTGATATGAAAATGCTCTGTTGCAACCATTGATTAAATGTGGTAACAATGGCTTCTGCACCCGCGAGCAAGCCGTTCTGGCAACG
>NZ_DAOUBI010000043.1:0-3803 GCF_034432675.1 Chloroflexus sp.
TGAATGGATTGCCTTACCCGCTCGTCATGCGCGTGGCGCAAGGTTTGGAGTGCGGCAGCCATGCTGCCGCGCCAGTTGTGCACACGATTCGGCGCGTGGATACCGTTACCCATCCTGGTCACGGGGGTGCTGAATGTGCTCGTGCCGATCATCGAGTTGGTCAGGCATGCATGAGCTACCTACCGTAGACGGTTTATTGCAATAGATTTGTGCCTGCACACCAGCGGCCACGACCAACATCTGACGGCGGTGGCGAGGATGCTTGCACGCAGGCCGGAAGCCTGCGCCATGCCACCCGTGCCACGAGGAGCGCTTGCAGCCAGCCTGACACAGCGTGACATGTGGGTAACGCATAGCACGACACGGGTGGGGTGTCAGGGGGAGGGTATCACCTCGCCACCTGATCACCCTGCCGGCGCTCAAGCGCGAACAGAATAATGGCTACGTCTGCCGGATTGATTCCGGCCAGCCGCCCGGCCTGGCCCAGTGTCGCCGGACGGAAACGCATGAGAACCTGTCGGGCTTCATTACGTAAACCTGGCAATGAAGCGTAGTCAAAATCGGGTGGAATCCGCCGATGCTCCATCTTCTGCATGCGTGCCACTTCACGTTCCTGACGGGCGATGTAGCCGCTGTATTTGCAGCCGATTTCCACCTGTTCGATCACCGCATCACTGAGCGCCGGTAATTCAGGAAGTGCATCGCGCAATTGTGTATACCGAACTTCGGGTCGGGCCAGAACTTCGGCAACAGTAACCGGTTGACTGATCGGCTTGATCCCATGTGCTTCCAGGCTGGCATTAACCGCTGCTGAAGGGAAGATACGACGTTCACGCATCTGCTGCAATGCATGCTCGATCTGCTGTCGTCGCTCTTCCACGACCGCTGCTCGCTTACCGTCAACCAGTCCAAGCCGATACGCCAGTGGCGTCAGGCGCAGATCGGCGTTATCACCGCGCAGTAGCAGCCGATACTCCGCCCGCGAGGTAAACATGCGGTACGGCTCACGAATCTCTTTGGTGGTCAGGTCATCGATCAAGACACCAATGTACGCTTCAGCCCGCCCCAAAATCACCGGCGGTTTACCCTGCACATAGTGAGCCGCATTAATCCCTGCCATCAATCCTTGCGCTGCCGCTTCCTCGTAGCCGGTGGTGCCGTTGATCTGCCCGGCGAAGAATAACCCGCGTAGCCGGCGCGTCTGCATGTCGGCGGTAATCTCACCGGTCGCAACTGCATCGTACTCGATAGCGTAGCCGATCCGCATCAACTCGACATTGCGTAACGCCGGGATCGAACGCAGCATTGCCCACTGCACGTCTTCGGGCAGCGAGGTATTGCACCCCTGCACATAGACCTCTGACGTTGTCCAGCCCTCCGGCTCCAGGAACAACCCGTGACGCTCCTTATCGGCGAAGCGTACAATCTTATCTTCGATACTCGGACAATAGCGTGGCCCGACACCTTCAATGATCCCGCTGAAGAGGGGAGCACGGTGCAGGTTCTCACGGATGATCGCGTGAAATTCGGGCGTCGTGTGTACCTGATAGCAGGGTAACTGCGGTCGCCAGCCGTCGAGCTGGGGGTGCGGGTAGACCGGTGCCGGTGGGCCGTGATATTCAGGGGGCGGGATTGTTTCACCGAGTTCAGGATAGTAGTGGCCGAACGACAGCGGTGTGTCGCTACCGGGTTGCAATTCGGTCAGCGAGAAGTCTATCGTCGCCGCAGCGAGGCGCGGCGGCGTCCCTGTCTTGAGCCGCACCAGCGGAAAACCGAGTGCCGCCAGGTCTTCACTGAGCGCCATGGCGGGCGCTTCCCCGGCCCGACCGGCACCCCACATCGCTTCACCGATAATTGCCCGCCCCCGCAGAAAGGTACCGGTGGTCAGGATTACTGCCGGCGCCAGATACCGCCAGCCAGTGTGCGTCGTCACCGTGAAACATTGGGTGTCGGCGTTCGGTCGGGCAATCCGTTCAACCATCGCCTGGCGCAAATCGAGATTGGGCACCCGTTCAAGCGTCTCTTTCATCAGGCGAGCGTACAGCCGTTTGTCGCACTGCGCTCGCAACGATTGCACCGCCGGCCCTTTACTCTCATTGAGCAGCCGAATCTGAATTGCACTGCGGTCGGTAATACGCCCCATCAGACCACCTAGTGCATCGATCTCGCGCACCAGATGGCCTTTCGCCGGCCCACCAATGCTCGGATTGCACGACATATGGGCCAGCTTGTCCAGATCAATTGTTAACAACAGAGTCCGACAACCCAACCGGGCCGCAGCATGTGCGGCTTCACATCCGGCGTGGCCGGCACCCACCACAATGACATCGTAACGTGTTTGCATAGACGGACGTGGTATAATGACGCAACGTGCGAAGACGTTCGTTCGCTATTGATCACTCATCATCATAATATGCGCACCATCCTTATTATAGACGATGATGTTGCCTTCATGGCAAAATTGAAAGAGCAATTGCAAGAGGCCGGTTATCGGGTCTTGACCAGCAATATTCTGCAATCGGCAGAGCACACCTGTGTTTGTGAGCAGCCTGATCTGGTGCTGTTAGAGGTTCGCACAGAACAAGGGGCCGGCTGGAATACCCTGCTGCGACTGGCGGCGCTGCAACCGGTTATCGTTCTCAGTAAGGCCGGTTTGGAAGAAGACGTTATGCGTGCATTTGCTTCCGGCGCGACCGATTACGTCGCCAAACCATACCGTACCGGCGAACTCCTGGCCCGGATTCAGGCACGGATGTTACCGGAAGCGCCGGTGCTGATGCCACCCCAACCGAAAGCCGATACAGAAGGAGCAACCCCAACAATGTCCCAACCAAAACGGCGTCGCTCTGCCGATGAGGAGAGCGAATCGGTGTTTATGAGCGAAGCGGAAGAGCTGGCCCTGTTGCGCAGTACTGAAGGAACGGCTGACATCCGCCAGCTTACTGAAAGCGAAGGGCAGGCCAGCTTCGGGCAACGCCTACGCGCCGAACGTCAGCGGCGACATCTGACGCTGGTGCAGGTCGAAAATGAAATTAAGGTTCGCATGTACTACCTGCAGGCTATTGAAGATGAGCAGTGGTCGCTGCTACCGCGCGGTCCGGCAGCAGTTCGTATGATGCGCGCTTACGCCTCTTTCTTCGGCATTGACTCGTCGGCAGCCGAAGCCGAATATCGGAAACGGTATCAGGTTGATGAGAAGTCGCCGTCATTCTCATTTACCGTTGGTAACGTCAACACCCGTGCCTTGCGCCGCACACCACCGCGCTGGTTGATCATCGTACTGGCGATTGTGCTGGCGCTTGCCATCGCGGGAGGAGCGATCTATCTGTTCGATCCGATGTTTTTTAGTCGGATAGTGGGCGGGTGAGAAGGCAGGAGAGAGAAGATAGAAGATAGAAGTGAGAAGGCAGGAGGGAAGAAAATGGACGGTTGGCGCCGTCCATTTGTTATGTCTACAACGGGTGGAGTGAATTGTCTGCGGTTTGGTACACGCTGCTCCGGGCAAACTGGGAGCGCACACCTCCGGCGCGTTCGTCATCCACAACCGCACGTCGTGCCCGAATCCTGTGGTATCGCCCCCTAAACCAGCACCCAACGGCAAGACGCGTCCGACGCCGAACATGCCCACCTCCAGCGGGCTATGCATTACCCACATATCGCGCTGCGTTAGGCCAGGCTGCATGCGCTCCCCGTGGCGCAGACTTCCAGCCTGCGTGCAAGCATTCTCACCACCGCCGGCAGGTGCTGGCCGTGGCCGCTGGTGCGCAGGCACGAACCTGGTACAACCAAACGTCTACGCGCAG